>PLPI01000138.1 GCA_003159495.1 candidate division FCPU426 bacterium
ATAAATACAGGTTATTCCGGCCGTATTATCGATATGAAAATTTAAAAGGGGTAAAATGTTGATTATATTCCTTACGATACTGAATGTAACGCTTATAGGCGTTGTGCTTCTGGTACTTTCCTTTAAAAAAAATCAGCCGGCCGCCAAATCCGATTTGTCTTCGGAACTTGAGGGGTTTGACCTTATTGAGTTCCAGCAGAACCTTAAAAATCTTATTGAGGAACTTAACTCTTCGGCTTCTTCATCGATAAAAAATATGGAGGCTTCAAGGGCCCGGCTCGATGAACTGCTAAAAGCCGCTGATGTCAAAACCAATGAACTTAAATACCTGCTGGAGCGCAATCAGCTGCGCAGGCAGGCTGAATACAAGTCGGCTATTAATGACAAGCTTGAAAACACGCCTGAGCCGGAACAGATTGAGGAGCCTTTATTATTCAAAAACCAGGAAGAAAATTCGCTTAAGCCAAAATTTATGATAAACACCATTGAGGAAACGGTGGAGGCCGCTGAAATAAGTTCGGCTAAACAGACGGGACGCGACAGGTACCAGCACATCAACAGCCTGATAAACAACGGGCTCTCGGTTGATGAAATAGCAAAAGTAACCGGGCTGTCACGCGGTGAAATTGAATTGATAAGAAACCTTAAAAAGTAATTTTTAATCATCGGCCTCAAGTTTGGGCCGGGTTTTCCGATATATATATTATAGTTAATCAAATAATCAAAGAGGGTTAAAAATGAGCATTGCCGGAGTAAACAACAATCCGCTGGAACTGTTTTTTTCGAATGACAAGAATATCCAGGATTTTATGTCCGGTGTAAATGCCGGAGATACCATACGCGGCAGGGTGGTTGATATAATACAGGGTGAAAACAAGGCGATAATAAATTTTAAGGGATTTAATGTGATTTCACAGCTCCCGCAGGGGGCCGAATTAAATCCGGGCGATGTAATTAATGCCCAGGTACTCCAGGTAAACAACCAGATATTCATGAAACTTATCCCTGATGACATGGCGGCGGAACTCGGCAGGGGTATTGACCTTGCCGCACAGCAGGCAGTGACACCGCAGCAGCTTATCGCAATGTTGAATGATATAAAAGCGCCTGTAAATGAGCAGAACATTTTCATTGCCCAGAAACTTATTGACTATCATCTTCCCGTGACGGCCCAGAATGTAAACGGGATAAATGATGCTTTGAACGGTTATTTTAACACTAAAGGTTTTGATATAAGGACAACAAACATACAAAATCAGCAGACCGCAAAACTTGTCGTCCTGAGTAATATTTTAAGGCTTAATTCCGAGGCTGTTGCCATGTCGGAAAGCCTTAATTCCGCAGTGACACCGGATATCGGGCAGTCAAATGCGGCATCACAACAGGAGATAACACAGGGGCAGCCTCAACAGCCGCTTCAGCAGCAGGGTACGCTTACTAATGCCGCGGAGAACAATATTAATGCTGTAAGGCTTGCAAATATATCCGAAACAGCCGGTTCGGTGGCTGCAGCTTCCCAGGATATTAACATCACATCATCCGACAATTCAGTGGTTGTTTTTATAAAAAATGCCGAAGCCGAGCTTCTGCGTAATGCCGCGGTTTCCGCGCTCAGTGAAGGAACTATGACAGCGGACGATGTTCAGGCGGTTATTAATATTCTTAACAACAGCGGGGGTTCTGCCGGCCTTTCCGGCGGAGTTACGATGGATAAACTTTCCGGCGGCGACGTCAAAATCAGCTTTAATATGTTAAAGCAGGCTGTGGATCAGATTTCAGCATCCGCCATAAATCAGCCGGGAAGTTCCGCTGCTCAGATGAGCTCGCTGAAGGACCAGGTCATTTCAAATCTTACGGCATCAGACGGCAATTCACCGCGGCTGTCATTTGTTTCGGCAAGGCCCGACATCATCAATGTACTGCCGCAGGATAACAGGCAGGCCAACAACAGCTTGCTTGCGCTGGTCAGGGATGCCTTTGCTTCGCTTCAAAAAAACGTGGTAAATCCGGGAGATATCAACCTGCAGCAGAGTTTAAGGGAAATAACAGAAGCGATAGCCGGATTAAACAGCGGCCTTAGCGGCTTGAAAGACTCAAATAGCGCAATTATAAGCAATACAGCGGCTGTTCAAACACCCTCACAATCTGCGGTAAATGAAATCAGCATGATGCAGGCGAACCTTGGCATGCTTATGAAACAGACGGGCATGAGCGGCCAGCCGGAACTTTTTGATTTGCCGCCTTCCGGTTATGGGGCATTCAGGGCGGCGGTATTGAATTTTGTAAATCAATCATCGGCATCGCCTGTGTTAAATGACCCGCGTGTGGTGAATATTGAGGCTCCTGTTTCAATAAAAGTTACGCCCCTGATAAACGTAGAATCAACAATAGAATCCCTTGCTTTCATGAAATCAAGGAATTTACCCCTGGATAACAACACTATAATTGATACCATGTCAAAATACTTTAATGATGATATGAAACTGAACCAGAATATGCAGGGTTTAAGCAACGCCATAGACCGGTTTAACACGGTGAAAGCCTCCGTTCCGTTTAACCAGTCAACCGGAGCATTTATAAATAATGTATCCAGGATGTCGGCAAATATCAAGTCCATGATGCAGCAGATTTCCGTAAACACGGATGATGCGCAGCTAAAAGGCGGAATAGTCCAGAAACAGGTTGAAAATTTCATTGATAAATCGGGGCTCAACCAGGAAAACGGGCTTTTGAATGCTTCTGTACAGAAATCCGAGCAGCCGAATGTCGACCTGCTGCCGCAGATGATAGCAGCAAGGGATAACCTTAAGGCGGAACTTATACGGTTGAATAATGAAATAACGCCGGAAAAGACACAGATGCTTTCCGACCCGTTGCAGAAAGAGACCGTTCAGGTAATGAAAGACAGGGCCGGAGATGTGCTTACAAACCTTAATGCAATTCAGTTTCTTAACCAGAAGCCGGTTTCCTACGATATGCTTTATACCCAGATACCAGTATTGATAAATAATAATTTCTTCAACAGCGAGCTGCAGGTGTGGTACAGGAAAGGTTCGCTGAAGGAAAATCTTGAAAAGGCACTGCCGGTTAACCTGGTTTTTATGCTGAACACAACGAATCTCGGAAACGTGAAAATATCAATGACGATATATAAAAAGGACGTTGAATGCAACGTCACCCTTGAGAACGAAAAGGCAAAGCAGGTATTGAACAGGGGGAAAAATGATTTCATAAAGGGGCTCGGTTCGATGAATTTCAGTGTAAAAAGTTTCAATCTTATGCTCTCTTCAGATAAGGGTGTTGAGTCCCCGGGCGCTTCCGAGGGTTATATTAATCTCGGAAGAATAAACCTGGAAGCGTAGAAATATGGATAATAAAAACGGTAATATAAGGCCGAAGAAGAAATCAGCCCTGGCTGTTCATTATGACAAGGAAACAGACAATGCCCCTAAAATTGTGGCCAAGGGAAAAGGCTCAATTGCCGAGAAAATCATAGAGCTTGCCAGGGAAAATAACATTCCGATTCATGAGGATCCGGATATAATTGAGATATTGTCAAAACTCGACCTGGGACAGGAAATACCCCCGGAACTATACAAGCTTATCGCGGAAGTGCTTGTCTACGTGTACCGTTCCAACAACAAGGTGGGCAAGATACTGTAAAACCGCCTGCAATCCTTTTAAAATTTCAATATTTTCAAAAATTATTATTATACGGGGAGCAGCCATGAAAAACAGGATTATAGCGGGTATTATAGCGCTTATATTTATTTTTGGTGTTATTTACCTTGTGTTTATTAATTTGCCGGGAAGGCCGATAAAGCCGGAAATTTTTGGAGGCGCCAAATATGATTCAGCGAGGGATTTGGTATTTTCCGGTGATGGTTACATTATCGCCGGACTTACCACTTCGTCCGGAATCGGTTATGTGGACGCCTTTCTGCTGAAGCTGGATGGACGCGGTAAGCAGGTGTGGAAAAACACATTCGGCGGAGAGCAGGATGACCGGATTTTTTCCGTTATACAGACTATCGGCGGGGATTACGCCGCCGCCGGATATACATCTTCATTCGGCGCCGGGGGGAATGATTTTTACTTTATAAGGACTGATTCCAATGGAAACCTCAAGTTCGCGAAAACATACGGCGGAAAAGGCAGGGACGAGGCGTATTCGTTGATACAAACGTCCGACGGCGGTTTTCTGCTTGCGGGCATTTCGGAATCATATAACAAATCCGGAATTTCTGAAATGTATCTTGTCAGGACCGACCCTGAAGGAAATTCAATATGGGCCAGGTCATATGGAGGAAAAAAGTCGGACCAGGCCTCGTGCATAATAGATTCTGCGGATAACGGATATATAGTAGCTGGTACCACGGCATCGTTTGCGGCCGGACTGCATAACATGATAATGTTAAAAGTTGACAGCAGGGGGAATACCCTCTGGATGAAAACTTACGGCGGCGCAGGCGATGCCTTTGGCTCGGCCGTAACAAAGTTATCATCGGGAAATTACGCGGTTATCGGTTCAATAGCGAAATCCGGAAATTCAAAATCCGACATTTTCCTTGTTGAAACCGACGCGCAGGGCAATTCATTATGGTCAAAGACTTACGGAGGCGCCGGAATGGACCAGGGAGTAGCGGTAAGGGAATGTCCTGATAAAACCCTCGTGATAGGCGCCACCTCGGAATCATACAGCTATGGAAGCACGGATATTCTGCTTATCAAAACGGATCCATCAGGAAATACAATATGGATAAAGCATTATGGAACGAGCGGGGATGATTATATGGGCGATATTAAAGTTGGCCAGGATGGTTCAATAGCCGTGGCCGGATGGGTCAATACCGGCAGTAACGGTGCATACGGCGCATATTTTTTTAAAACCGGACCGCCAGGAAATTATTAAAAAGATTATTTCGTATCACTGCCCTTATTTTCGTCTTCATGAACGCTTTCTGCCGCCGGTTCGCCCGGGTCGGTGGTATCGCTGGGGCCTGCCGGCGGGATGGATACGGGTTCATTAACTGCCGGTGCCGGCTCCACAGCCGCGGCGTTTGAAATATTAGCTGCGGCAAGTTCCTCGGGAATGTTCGAGTCAATCATTGCTATCAAACCCTCAACACGGTTCCTTATGAGCGCCAGCTGGTCATTTGGGACAAAAGAGTCTTTCATGGACTTTTTTGCCTCGAACATCTCATCGGCAATATTTATTGCGGAAAGAATAGCTATTTTTTTTGCGTCTTTTAACCCTGTGGCCTCCTGGACCTCGCTCATTTTATTGTTGAGGTAATTGGCAAGTGAAATTATATAATCGGGTTTTGCCACACCCTTAATTGTGTATTCGTTGCCGAAAATGTTGACAGTTATTACCGATTTATCCATATTACCCCTTGTTTGTCAATTCGTCTATTTGCCTTAAAGCTCCCGCCAGGCGCGAATAAGCCTGGCTTCGTTCGCTTTTATATTTTATGACGGCTTTTTTAAGGTTTTCAAGCTCTGCGAACATCTCCGGTCCGGCGCCTGATCCCGCTACGGAAGGCTGAACTCCGGATATTTGCTGCGGCTTTAAACGCTCCTTAAGCTGAGTGTTTTCATCATTAAGATGGTTCACCATAATGAGCAGCTCTTTTATCCTTGCTTCAAGTATATCAAGCGCGATAAGGGGCATTTTATGACCGCAACTCCGCGTTTACTTCGTTTTTTAAACGCGAAATTATCCTTTCCATGAATTTATTTATATCTGATTCGGATAATGTCTTTTTATCGGACTGGAAAACGATATTGTAGCTGAGGGATTTGCGCCCGTCGGCAACCTGTGAACCCTTATACAGGTCGAAAAGCGTAAGGGATTTGATCAAAGATTTAAAATCGGAATTTATTATGGATTCAAGTTTTTGCTGCTGTACCGAATCATCCACGACAAGCGATAGGTCCCGTTTTACGGAAGGGAACCGTGATATTGACGAATATCCGGCGGGGCCTTCATAAAGGCCGTAAAGCGCCTCGATATCAAGTTCGAACATATGTACCGCTGTTTTCAGCTTGTTATCATGGATTATTGAGCTGTTCAGTGCGCCGGCATAGCCGATGAGCCTGCCGGAAACGTATATGCCGGCTTTGAAGTCATAAAGCCCGTCTGAACCGTCAATTTTGTATGTTATCCGCGTATCCGCACAGCAGGACGAAATAAGCGCCTCTATAACCGATTTTATATAATTGAAATCTGATACAAACTCTCTGCCGTTATAAGCGTGTTCGATTATGCTTCCGCAGGAAACAGCCGCGAATGCCGGCCGCTGGCCGTATATTCCGGATTTGTTGTAAAAAATATTGGCAGTTTCAAATAAATGAATATTCTGGTTCTCATTATTTGAATTTGTCACAAGGTTTTTTACAAGGTCGTATAAAAGCGCGGTCTTTAAATGTGTTTCCTCGTCGTTAAAAGGGTTTTTTAAGGCAACGGCGCCTTCCGTGCCGTAACCCGGAATTTTCATCTCTTTTAAAACCCTGTTGTTGATGAATGAATAATTGTAAACTTCGGAAAAACCGAATGACCGCGCTGAAAAAGCAAGCGCTTTTTTAAATGTGTTGATTTTCAGCTCTTTCCCCCTGGTAATAACCGACGCGGGAAGGGTGAGCGGAATATTGTTATATCCGTGTATCTGGGCAATATCCTCAATTATGTCAATCTCCTCGAAAATGTCGGCCCTGTGCGGCGGAACAACAACATTAATTGTTCCTTCGGCTCCTGGAGAAGGCTCAAAAAACAGCGCTGTTGCCATGGCTGTTATCTGCCCGGGCGAGAAATTATATCCAAGCAGGCGGTTAACCCTGTCAAAACGCAGTGATATTTTTTTTGCCTCTTTCTTTTCCGGGTAAATATCAATATAATCGGCGGATATTTTGCCGCCTCCTGTGGATGCTATAAGCGATGCGGCCCGGTTGAGCGCAAAGACGCAGTTTTCAATATCTATGCCGCGTTCGAACCTGTAGGACGAATCCGATGAAACGCCAAGCCGCCTTGAGGTCTTTCTGACGCTCCTTGGCTGGAAGTAGGCGGATTCAAGGATAATTTCGGTTGTATCAGGACCGACAGAGTAATTCTCGCCTCCCATTATACCGGCCAGCGCCGCCGGATTTTTTTCATCGGCTATGACAAGGTCCTCCGCGGAAGGGTGATACTGTTTCCCGTCAAGTGCAAGAAGTTTCTCGCCTTTTGACGCCGGTCTGATGATAAGCCGTGAGCCGCCGAGTTTTTTAAGGTCAAAGGCGTGCAGCGGCTGGTTGAGCTCGAGTAAAACGTAATTTGTGGCGTCAACAATGTTGTTTATGGGCCGTATCCCGGAACTTTCAAGGGCCTGTTTTAACCATTCGGGAGAGTCGCAAACTTTTACCCCGGAAATCAGCCTTGCGGTATACCTCGGGCATTTTTCCGCGCTCTCGTTTTTTATTGTGATTTTTGAGGATATGGATAGATTTTTATCAATGGCCGAATCAACGATTTCAGCCGATGGATATTTCAGGGGCAGTCCGATCCTGGAAGCGATAAACCTCGCAACCCCGGTGACGCATAGAAGATCCGGCCTGTTGGGGGTGATTTCGAGGGAATAAATTGTGTCGGGTTTTGACGGCTCATACGGCTGTCCCGGAACGAACAGGGCGGGGTCAAGCACCATTATGCCGGATGATTCTTTAGACAGTCCGAGTTCTGAAGAGGAGCATATCATGCCGTTGGATTCAATTCCGCGGATTTTCGCTTTTTTAATCCTGAAATCGCCCGGAAGTACAGCTCCGATTTTTGCCAGCGCCACAGTCTGCCCGGCGGCCACATTGGGGGCGCCGCAGACTATTTGCAGTGTTTCAGAGCCGTCAAAGACCTCACAGAGGTTGAGGCTGTCTGCCTGGGGGTGTTTTGCGACTGAAATAACTTTTGCCGCCACTACACCGGTAAAGGCGGCTTTAGACGATGATGATTCTTCAACCGGAAGGCCGTAATCGTTAAAAACTTCTGTTAAAGCCTCGGGCGTTAAATTCAGGTCAATATACTTTTTGAGCCAGTTATAACTTATCAACATTGTGCAAATCTCCTGATTTATTGGGTTTAAAAGGATTATTACATACGCCTTTATATTTGTCAATTTTAATGTATTAGCATAACAAAAACAGGAATGACCCAAAAATACGGAAAATCAAATTTGTGCGTCTGGTTTAATGCCTTTAATTTAAGGCTGATTATTGATTTTTGATAAAAAAAACACACGAATCACGCATTTAATCATTAATAAAGGGCTAATAAAACCATTAAATCGGCAGTTATAACAAGATTTTTCTTGATATATGAGGCGCGCTATAGTATTTTATATTAACTTATTTATCCGGAGGATAAAATGAATTTTGACATAAAAGAGGTCAGGGCAGGCATGGCCGATATCAAGCAGAGAGCATCGAAGATTGAGGTGTATCTTTGACGTTGAAAACAAATCCCTTAAAAAAATGGAACTCGAAAGAAAAACCAATGATCCGGATTTTTGGGCCGACAGTGCGGCCGCAAAAGAGGTTCAGTCAAAGCTTAAAGCAATCAATAATGACCTTGTAAAAACGGAAAAAATATCAAAGGAAATTGAAGATGTTGAACTGATGCTTGAACTGCTCGAAGCTGAAAAAGACGCTTCGCTTGAATCTGATTTGTCGCAAAAATTCCAGCATCTTAAGAAACTTATTGACGACGAGGAATTTAACCACATGTTCTCCGGCAAGTATGATTCGTATAACGCGATTGTTACAATACATGCCGGCGCCGGGGGAACCGAGTCATGCGACTGGGCCCAGATGCTTCTGCGGATGTACATGATGTGGTGCGAAAAGAAGGGCTGGGAGGCGCGCGTAACTGACTCCATGCCCGGAGATGAAGCAGGGATAAAAAACGTCACTTTTGAGGTGTTTGGCGATTATGCTTACGGTTATTTCAGGGCCGAAAAGGGGGTCCACCGGCTGGTGCGTATATCGCCTTTTGACTCCAACAAGCGGCGTCACACATCCTTTGCGTCCCTTGAGGTTATTCCCGAAATAGAGGAAGACACCGAAGTCGATATAAGGCCCGAGGATTTAAAGGTGGATACTTACAGGTCGTCCGGAGCGGGCGGCCAGCATGTGAATAAAACGGAATCGGCAATCAGGATAACCCATATGCCGACGGGAGTGATTGTAACCTGCCAGCTTGAGCGTTCCCAGATGAAGAACAGGGAGACCGCAATGAGGGTTTTAAAGTCAAAATTGATAGCCTTAAAGGAAGAACAGCACAAGGAATCCATCGCCCAGATAGCGGGCGAAAAAAGGGAGATAGCGTGGGGCAGCCAGATACGTTCGTATGTGCTCCACCCGTACAAGATGATCAAGGACCTAAGGACCGATTTTGAACGCAGTGATGTTGATAATGTCCTTGACGGGGACCTTGACAGATATGTGGAGGCCTACCTGAAAATGGAGGCGGAAAAGAGGACAAATGCAAAAGATTAATTTTGAACTGGCTCTGGCCACGCTTTTGCCCGAATTTATAATGCAGTTCCTTTTAAGTTCTGAAATAAGCCAGAATTCGTCGTACTGTATTGAACTGGAGGACCTCAGGGATTCGCTGAAAAGGGTCGATGACCCGGAAATAGCCGACATTAAAAAGTTTTTATCGCTGGAGAGCGGTGATTTGCCGGCCGGCGGACATACACACGAATGCGACGGTGAATGCGGCCATGAGGTTCAAAAACAGACGCAGGACGAAGACATTCCCGAAGAATTAAGGGAACTTGACCCGGAACTTGAGGAAGTTGATAACGAATATTTTCACGTATACACCCCGGCGGAACTGCGCTATATCTTTGACAGGATTAATAATTCCATTGAGAAACTTTACAGGTATTACATGGATTACGCGACTGTTAATCTTACCCTTACGATCGGGTTCAGGTTTGAAAACGGCCTTGAGTCGGCACTTGTTGTCGAGTACATCCAGGACGGGCTTGGCGCCGCGCCATGGGGCGATGACTGCCTGGAACTGCCGGTAAATGACGCCAGGGTTTCTGATGATATAAAAATGAGGGCATGTTTTTCAATAGACCCGGACAAAAAGGCGCAATATATAGAAGCTTTCAGCCGTATTACCGAGATGCTGAATGTAAAGCATGACGACAGGTATACGAAAGGTTATAATTAATTATAATGGCGGAAAAATTTGAGCTCCGTGATGTTATAGCCATAGGCAGGACCTTTGACGAATACTGCCGTATGTTTAACCTGACATTTACCCGGCTCAAAGGCGCCGCAATTCTTGACGCAGGCGGAGGCGTATCTTCATTTACGGCCGAGGCAAACGGGCTCGGGTTAAATGTAAAATCTGCGGATCATATTTACGGTTTTTCCCCGCGGGAACTTGAATCAAAGAGCGCCGTTGACCTTGCGGAAATGCTCTCAAAAATAGATGAAATCAGGGATAATTATAACTGGGATTTTTACGGCAACAGCACAGGGCTGGCGCAATACAGGGAAAATGCCCGTGCGGGGTTTATCGCGGATTATAAGCTGAACAGGGCCCCGCGTTATGTCAATACCGGTTTTCCGTGGACGGTTTTTACGGGCGGCGAATTCGACATAACCATAATGTCTCACCTGTTGTTCCTTTATGACGAGCACCTCGATTATGGGTTTCATGCCGATACAGTGGCCGAATTACTGAGGATAACGCGTGAAGAGGTCATGATATACCCGCTTTTTAATTTACGGTGGAAAAAGAGCCTGTTTGTTGATAGGATAATGGGCGATGCGAGGTTTACGAAGGCCAGATTTACGGTAAAAAAAAGCGGTTTTGAGTTTGTAAAAGGCGCGGATGAATACCTGAGCATAATGCCTTAAGTGATATCGGCGGAAAATCGGTTTAGTTTAGCGGTCGGGACTTTTTTAAGTATCGGCCGCCCGATATTATAAGGGTTTTAGCGGCGCCGGGTCTTAAAAAAGTTCCGACCGCCAAACTCATGGTATAAATAAAACATGGTTTTCTGACATAACCACTTAAACGCGGTAATTTTAAAAATAATACGGAGGGTGATGTGAAAAAACTTAAGGTTGGAATAATAGGATGCGGGACGATATTCCCGATGCATGCGGAATCCATAAGGCAGGCATGCGGCGATATTGCCGGCCTTGCCGCTGTCTGCGATATAAAACAGGACAGGCTCGCCGGAGCGGGCAAGAAATACAACTGCGCCACATACGCGAATTACAGGCAGATGATAGATATGGAAAAACCCGACGTGATACATGTGTGCACGCCGCATTACCTCCACAGGGAGATGAGCGAATACGCCATAGAACGGGGAATAAACGTATACCAGGAAAAGCCCATGTGCGTGACGATCAATGACGCCGTTGAGCTTAATAAAAAGGTAAAAAAACACGGCGTTAAGTTCGCGATATCCTTTCAGAACAGGTTTAACCCGTCGACGACCCTTGCAAAAACAGAAGCCGCGTCCGGAAAAATCGGCAGAATTTTATCCTCAAAACTGGTCCTTACATGGCACAAGCCGGATGAGTATTATTTAAAAAGCGACTGGAAGGGGACGTGGGACAAGGAAGGCGGCGGCGTCATCATTGACCAGGCCATTCATTCCCTGGACCTTTTAAGGGACATTACCGGTTCGGAAATAGACTGGGTCGACGCCTGTACCGCAAACAGGATGCACGTAAAAGTGCAGGTTGAGGACGAATCCGCAGGGGTGATAATGTTCAAGAACGGCTCGTATATAAATTTCTACGCCATATGCCATTATTCTTACGACGACGACGTGGTGATGGAAATACACTGCGAAAAGGGCAAAGTTAAAATCATAAAAGATTCGGCATCCGTATTTTATAATGAAAAAAAGTGGCCTTTTAACACGAAAACCGCCCGGCCAAAAAAAAGCGAGTTCATTGATTACGGCGAAGGATGGAAGGATTACTGGGGCTACTGCCATTCCATTGAAATAAGAAGATTTTATGAATCAATATTGAACAATACTCCTGTTGACGTGAACGAAGACGAGGGGCTCAAGACACAGTGGATGATAGAGGCGATATACCGCTCGGGCAAGACCGGAAAAAAAGTATATATGGACGAGCTGGTCAGGGAAGTAACGGGGGCTTAAGGCACGGGGCTTGCCCAAATTACACAGGAGGCGGCAGATGGAAGAATATATATCCACAAAACTGGTGAATTCACAGGCATGGAAGTTTTATTTTATTATGCTGGTATGGCCGCTGTATCTGGTCAGCCTGCCGATCATCTTAAGCCTGACCGGGTGGTGGTCGGTACTTTATATGATTTTCCCCGGAGTCTACATTTTTACATGGCTGGGATACCTTATGCACGAAACATGGCACAAATATGTGCCTGCAATCCCGAATGACAGGTTGTATTATATTTTATCGTGGATGCTTCTCACTGATCCGCAGATATATAAAATACTACACGGGTTTCACCACTCCCAGGTAAATACATGGGACGATACGGAATTCCACCCTCTGGGCAGGATAAATAACAGGATGCTGAGGGTTATATATAATTTTTTCGAGATTTTTCTCGGGATCGCATTTATTTCGCTTGCTGCAACGATGGTATTGCCGCATCATGAGAAATATAAGGCAAAATACAGGATTTCATCGTCAATCACGGCGGTTATAGCCATCATTTTTTTTCTGGGATTGACCGGATGCGCGGCACATTTTATATTCGGAGTCGGGGTAAAGACCGTAGTTGCCTCATATATCGCGTCAATATGGATAAATTCATTTTTTTTGCACCACTCCCAGATGATGGAACACGCCAACCTGATTGTTGAAGGTGATTATAATTCCCGCAATATCCGCACAAGAAATTTAAGCGACAAAGGAGCTGCCGAAAAACTATTCCTGTTTTTCACCCACGGCGACACCAGGGAGCATGTCCTGCACCATACGCTGGTGAACATATATTCCCGGCCATTCCCGGGAAAAGTCCCGATGCCTGCCGAATCGGTATATATTGATTTAAAAGGGTACCTGGGAATACTCGCAGAGATGCTTTACGGAACTGTCCCGGTGATAAAATAGGCAGGCTGTAATACAGCGCCAAAAAGAGCGAAAGGGAGAATTTTTTGCCGAGAAATATAAAACAATACATGCCTGTTGCGGTATTACTGTTATTAATGCTTATGTTTTACATCCACAACCTTTACCCCGCGTTTAATAATGACGATTCGCCGGAAACC
Organism: candidate division FCPU426 bacterium; assembly: GCA_003159495.1. GTDB lineage: Bacteria > Oederibacteriota > PGYV01 > PGYV01 > Palsa-1178 > Bog-1181. The sequence continues at coordinate 13,278 of PLPI01000138.1, forward strand.
ATTACCGCGGCCATAACCCTCGGGATACAGCATCCGCCGGGATATCCTTTATATACGATGGCGGGAAAAATTTTTTATTCGATATTCCGCCTTCCTGCAGCCTTTGGCCAGAATCTTTTTGCCGCGATACTCGCAATTACGGCGCTCTTATACTTTTACCTCCTTTTTATTTCAATAAAAGGGACGGGGGCTTTTTTTAAAATTACGGCCCTTGCCGGCGTTGCAATCCTCGGGCTTTCAGGCCCTTTTTTCAGCCAGGCAATATCCGCCAAGGGCGGGATTTACATGTTAAATCTTATTTTTCTTGCGCTTTGCCTGAGGTCGTTTTTTTTGAGTGACGCCGGAGCCGGGGAAAAAGAGTTCAATCTGCTATATTTTTTTAGCGGCCTTTCCATGGCAAACCACTGGCAGAGCGCGGTTTTATACGCACCCCTGCTGATGGTTTTTACCGCCTTTAAAAACCTGAAATCCGGGGAATGGAAACCCTTCTTAAAGGCCGTTTTGTTTTTCTTTATCGGGCTGACATCATATCTATACCTGCTCATAAGGGCGCGTTCCGGAGCTGTGATGGATAATGGCGCCCCGGCCGGGATAAAACAGCTGTTCGAACACATACTCAGGTCGGATTACTCCGGCGAGTTTGCTCCGCTTACATGGCCCGTAATATTTTTTCAGGCGCGGGAATTTTACAGGGCGGTGCCGGCCTCGCTGTTTATGATGTGGCCGCTCGCGGCTGCAGGCCTGGTTATGCCTTTTTTTGGCAAAGCCCCCGCAAAAAAAACGTGGTTGATTCTAACCGGGATTTTTATTTTGTTTTCCGTCTCGGTGATTCTGCTTTTCAGGCGTTTTCAGGATTCACAGTGTTATTATCTTCCGCCGCTTTTTCTGGCGGGTTTAACGGCGTGCGGGGCGCTGTCGTCGCTCTTGGCCATGAAAAAACGGCTTATAACCGCCGTGCTTGCCATATTTACGGCGCTGTCGGCGGCGGGGCAGGGATATTTTTCGTCAGAGAGGTTTTCCGGAAGGGACAATTATTTAAGCTATGATTATGCTATGAACATCATGAAAACGGCCCCGTCCGGAAGCGTTTATTTCGCGGCAAGCGCGTTTGACATCATGCCGCTCTATTATTTTAATTTTGTTTCAGTATATAAGCCTGATTTTAAAGACGTCAATTCAACGTTTTTGGCGTTTGCCTGGGGAATAAAACAATTTGCCGAAAAATTTCCGCCGGTCGAAATGACGCCGGGAAAACCCGGGCTGAACACAATAAATGCCGTAAGGGCCCTTTCGCGTTCATTCCCGTGTTTTTGCGGTTTTGATAACACTGCCGCGGCAAAAACAGGGCTTAAGTACACTCAGGCGGGCATAACCCTGCTTACGCGTCCGTACGCCGGCCCGGATAACAGCGGGCCGTTTTTTGATGTATTCAGGTTATATTCAATCAGGGGAGTTTATAACCGCTTTTTTCTCATGGATACGGATAATTTCAGGATGATTACAAATTATTCGGGGGCGGAGTCAAATTACGGGAACTGCCTGCTTGGCGCCGGTTTGACCGGGAGGGCCATAGAAGCTTACACCCGCGCCCTTGAACTTCCATACAACGGCTCAAAAGCAGGCATGATCGGAAATATTTTCAGGGCCTATAAAAGGGCAGGTATTAAAGATACGCGGGGAGTTATGTTGAAACAAGCCAAATAACTGCGTCGGTTTCATCCTCAAAAAATTTTATATCGTCCCTGCCGGAGAAATTTAAGGCGGATTTCATCAGCGGCAGGAGCAACTGCGGAAACCCGCAGTAAGCGGACGCCCTGATATGGGGCCTGTTTTTCTGGAGGTACCGCGAAAAGATATCTTTATCGGTAAGCATCGGCGTTGTATTGTGCATTACCGTAATTAACCGCACGGAATCCAGCGGTTTGCTCCTGAAAAGTATTCCCATAAATTCAAGCAGTTCGTCAAAACGCTCGCCGTTATAATCGTTCAGGTCAACCCTGATGATTTCAACGCCGTTTACGGAAAGAACCTCTGTGGATATTCCGGGAAATCCTTCAATATTTATTTTCATGTATATAAATTATACATACATTTCTTCCTGTTTCAACGTAAATTTAGGGAATGTCCATTCAGGAGTATATACAAGGCCGCATTTACCATAATTGACTAATACCTGTGTTTGTGTTATATTTCTTAAACTTTAACCTGCTGTCACAAATTGACCGGCTGGAGGCTGTCCATGGATTATTTTAATTACAAAAGGAAGGTCCTGTTCGCCGAGGATACGGGTATCGGCGCGCTGGCGGAAAAATATGGAACGCCCCTTTATGTATATTCAAAAAGGACATTTGTCGAGCATTATCACAAGATATGCGCGGCTTTTTCCGATTTGGACACACTGGTATGCTATTCTGTAAAGGCCAATTCCAACGGCGCCATACTCAAAGAAATGCGCGCCCAGGGTTCGGGCTTTGATATTGTTTCCGGCGGCGAGCTTTTCAGGGTGCTGGAAATCGGCGCCGACCCGAAAAAAATAGTCTACGCTGGCGTGGGCAAGACGTCGGAAGAAATCAAGTACGCTTTAAAGTCCAATATACTTATGTTCAACATTGAGTCTGTCGAGGAACTTAAGGCCATAAACAGGATAGCCGGGGCGGCCGGGAAAAAGGCCGATGTGGCCCTGCGCATAAATCCCGACGTCGACGCGCTGACCCATCATTATGTCAACACCGGAAAAAAAGAATCCAAGTTCGGCATAGATATAAATTTTGCCCTGGGGATATACAAAAGCGCGAAAAAAATGAAAAATATAAACATAAAAGGGGTCGACATGCATATCGGCTCCCAGATAACCACGCCAATCCCTTATTTGAATGCGGTGGGGAAAATCGCGCAGTTCGTATCGGGGTTGAACAGGGAAGGCATAAAAATAGAATATCTTAATATAGGCGGGGGGCTCGGAATAATTTACAACGAGGAAAAGCCCGCAACAGCGGAAGTATTCGCGAAGGCCGTGAAACCTTATATCGCCGGTTTCGGCCTGAAAATAATCCTTGAGCCCGGCAGGTTCATAATAGGCAACGCGGGAATACTCGTGACAAAGGTAATATACAATAAAAAAGGCAGGTCAAAGAATTTTGTCATTGTTGACGCTGGAATGAACGACCTTATAAGGCCGGCGTTATACGGTTCTTTTCACAAGATCATACCGGAAAATTTTAAAAGCGCGGCCAAACTTTCACCGTGCGATGTGGTCGGCCCGATATGCGAATCCGCCGATTTCCTGGGCAAGGACAGGATGCTGCCGGAGCTTGCTTCAGGGGCCCTGCTGGCCGTAAGAAGCACGGGAGCGTACGGCATGTCCATGGCGTCGAATTACAACTCCAGGCCGCGCGCGGCCGAGGTAATGGTGGACGGCTCAAAACACCGGCTCATAAGGGAACGGGAAACATATGAGGACCTTGTGGCAAAGGAAAAGTTTTAAAATAAGGACCCAGGCGGTATTTTATGAAGAACATTAAATTCGCAAAAATGTCCGGAAACGGCAATGATTTTATAGTTATCGACAACAGGAACGGCTCCGTCAAACTTACCGGAGCTGGCATCAGGGCATTATGCACAAACCATTTTTCCATAGGCGCCGACGGGCTCATTCTTGCGGAAAAAGCCACGTCGGGCTATGATTTTTATATGAAATTTTACAACAACGACGGGAAACAGGCGGAAATGTGCGGGAATGGCGGCAGATGTATTTCAAGATTTGCCTACATAAATGGATTCGCAAAGAAAAAAATGCGGTTCCTGGCGAAAGACGGAGCCCACGAAGCGGAAATAATGGATAACGGCAATGTGAAGCTGCGTATGATAGACCCGTTTGATATAAAGCCTTTGATGAAGGTGAAGGCATCCGGCGGCGTCATAACCGGTTTTTTTGTAAACACCGGGGTGCCGCATTTTGTGACGGTTGTAAAAAATATCGATTCGGTGGATGTAAAAAAACTTGGAAAAGAGCTGAGGTTCCACAGGGCGTTTTATCCCGCGGGAACCAACGTGAATTTTGTGGGAAAAACCGCGGGTGGATTTGCCATAAGGACCTATGAGCGCGGTGTGGAGGACGAAACGCTGGCGTGCGGAACCGGCGCGACAGCCGCGGCACTGGCGCTTTATGCGGCCGGCTCGGCAAAATCTCCCGTGTCACTTACGGCAAAGGGCGGAAAACTCAGGATATATTTCAATGAAACAGCGGGCAAAATAACTGATGTTTACCTTGAGGGCAACGCCAGGGTGGCGGCCGAAGGGACGATATGCCCGGAAGCTTATAAATTTTAATTTAAAATATTTTTAAAGGAGGCGCTTTATGTTCAAGGGTTCTTATGTCGCGATTGTAACGCCGTTTAAGGACGGCAAAATAGACGAAAAAGCATACGCTTCGATGATAGAGATGCATGCCGCGGCGGGCACCGACGGAATAGTGCCGGCTGGAACCACGGGTGAATCGCCAACGCTTTCACCCGAAGAAAACGAACAGCTGGTTGATCTGACAGTAAGGCTGGTAAAAGGGAGAATGAAGGTCATAGCCGGTACGGGGTCGAATTCAACGGCCGAAGCCATTGAATATACAATGGCAGCGGAAAAATCCGGGGCGGATGGCGCGCTGGTGGTGAGCCCGTATTACAATAAGCCGACGCAAAAGGGATTATATGAACATTTCAGGGCCGTTGCGGGCGCGGTAAAAATACCTGTAATAGTCTACAATATTCAGTCGAGAACCGGTGTAAATGTGGCCACTTCGACGCTGGCCAGGCTCGCGAAGGACTGCCCTAACATAACCGGTGTAAAGGAAGCATCGGGGGACCTTTCGCAGATGAGCGAAGTCATTGAGCAATGCGGACCGGAATTTTCAGTGCTCTCTGGCGACGACGCCCTGACACTGCCGCTTATGGCCATAGGCGGCCATGGAATAATTTCCGTAGTTGCAAATATAATACCGGCCGACGTAAAGGCAATGATAAACGCTTTTAATGGCGGTGATATAAAGAAAGCGCAGGAACTGCACCACAGGATGTTCAGGCTTGTAAAATCAATGTTTGTCGAGACAAACCCCATACCCGTAAAGGCGGCAATGGCCATGATGGGAATGATAACGCCGGAAATAAGGCTGCCTATGACGCAGCCCGAGAGCGAGAACGCGGCGAAGATTAAAAAAGCGCTTGTTGATTACGGATTGAAAGTAAAATAGCGGAGGTAAACAATGATAAGACTCGGAATATCCGGCGCGGCCGGCAGGATGGGCGGGGCAATAATCGAATCCGCGGCGCGTAGCCCGGAAAAGTACAGGGTTTCGCTTTTGCTTGAGGCCAATGGCTCCGGAAATGTGGGCTCTTCCATACGCGGCCTTAATATCACGGATGACCTGAAAGCCGGATTGGACGACATTGACGTGCTTATAGATTTTACATCGCCTTCAGCAACGCTGGCGCACCTGAAAATTATGGCGGACTCAAAAAAAGCTGTTGTTATTGGCACCACGGGTTTTGACGCAAACGAAATATTCGAGATTGAGCAGGCCGCGAAGAAAATACCGGTCTCTTTTTCCTCGAATTATTCCGTCGGCATAAATGTTTTGTGGAAGCTTTTAAAAGACGCGGTGAAGGCATTAAAGGCCGATTACGACATTGATATAGTCGAGGAGCACCACAGGATGAAAAAGGACGCGCCGTCAGGAACGGCGCTTACCACCGCGGAGATTATTTTAAGGGAAAAGGGGCTTGATCCGGCCTCTAATATGGTATTCGGCAGGGAAGGCAAAAAACTCGAGCGTGACAGGGATGAAATCGGGATATTCGCGGTCCGCGTCGGAGGCATAGTCGGCGAGCATAAGGTAATATTCGGATCGATGGGAGACAAGCTTGAGATATCGCATACGGCCTTTTCAAGGGAACCGCTGGCCATGGGCGCACTGAAAGCGGCGGAATTTATATGGTCAAAACCTCCGAAAATATACACGATGACAGAAATACTCGGGCTGGAATAGTACGGGATGATAAAATTCATCAGGTATTCCATAGAGGATTCGGCTCCGCAGTGGGGCATTGTCAATAATGAGGGAAGCATCACCGACATAGAGGGCGATATATTCACCCAGTACAGGGTTATGCCGGATCTTATTGATTATGAGCGTGTGACGCTGCTGCCGCCGTGCGAACCCACAAAAATAGTGTGCGTCGGCCTTAACTATTCGGACCACGCAAAGGAAATGAACACGGCAAAACCAAAGGAGCCGGTTATATTTTTAAAGCCGCCAAGCGCGGTAATCGGACACATGGACGAGATATTTTATCCGGAAATGTCAAAGCGGGTGGATTACGAGGCGGAACTTGCCATAATAATAAAAAACACGGTAAGAAATATTCCCGAGGACATGGTGGATGTGAATGTCCTGGGTTACACATGTTTTAACGACGTGACAGCCAGGGACCTTCAGACAAAGGACGGGCAGTGGACGAGGGCAAAATCATTTGACACTTTCGCGCCCATGGGGCCCTACATAGCCAGGGATATAAATCCAGACAGGCTGGATATAAAACTTTATCTTAACGGAGAGCTGAAACAGAGTTCAAATACGTCAAAACTGTTTTTTAAGGCGAGAAAACTTGTAAGTTTTATTTCAAAGATAATGACCCTGAACCGCGGTGATGTGATAGCCACCGGTACCCCGGGCGGGATAGGGGCAATGCAGCGGGGCGACAAGGTCGAGGTGGAGATAGGTGAGATTGGAAAACTGATAAACTACGTAAGATAACCCAACGGAGGTAAATAAAAATGGATTACAGCAGGAATTTAAAAGCGCTTCCACCGTATGTTTTCGCGGAGCTTGACAGAAAGAAAAGCGCCGCAAGGGAGCAGGGGCGCGATATTATAGACCTGGGCATAGGCGATCCCGACAGGCCCACGCCAAAAAGGATAATCGACAAGTTTACCGAGGCGGTTAACAAGCCTTCCAACCACCGTTATCCCATAGGCAGGGGGAGCAGGATATTCAAGGAAGCTGTTGTCAAATGGATGGAAAAGAGGTTCAATGTTGGAGTCAGCGATAAAGAGGTGATGTGCCTTATAGGCGCAAAGGACGGCGTAACGCACCTGCCGCTGGCTTTTGTTAACCCCGGTGACATAGTGCTGGTACCGGACCCTGGATACCCGGGGTATACCTCGGGGACAATACTTGCGGGAGGAGTGGCTTTTCCGGTTCCGTTGACCGCCGAGAAGGATTTTCTTCCGGATCTTTCAAAACTGCCGGAGGAACTGCTCAGGCTGACAAAAATACTCTGGCTTAATTATCCCAACAATCCGACATCTGCCACGGCGGACTACCCGTTCTACGAGGAGATAATTTCATACGCGGAAAAATATGATTTTATCGTGGCGCAGGACGCCCCTTATTCAGAGATATATTTCGGAGCTCCGCCTATATCAATGTTTCAGATACAGGGGGCAAAACAGCACTGCATTGAATTTTATTCCATGTCGAAAACCTACAACATGACCGGCTGGAGGATAGGCTTCGCCGTCGGCGGGGAAAAGATAATCAACGGCCTTGCCACGGTAAAGGAAAATATGGACTCCGGGACATTCTCGGCAATCCAGGAGGCTTCGGCATGGACGCTTTTGAACTGCGATACGGAAGCCGCCGGGATAAGGGAATTATACCGCAGGCGCGCCGAAGTATTCTCGGCCGGGCTGAAACTTCTGGGCTATGACGTCCTTAAATCGAACGCCACGCTTTATCTATGGGTAAAGGTGCCGGGAAACTATGATTCCATGAATTTCTGCGCAAAGGTCCTCGAAGAGGCCGATATTGTCCTTACTCCGGGCATAGGATTCGGAAAGTCGGCCAACAAGTATTTCAGGATAGCCCTGACAGTCGAGGAAGAGCAGATACACAAATCCCTTGAAAGGCTCAAAAAGGTAAAGATATAAAAAATATGGAAACAATTTATCTTTCGCTCGGGACCAATATGGGCAATAAGCCCGGCAACCTGAAGACGGCCCTCAGGCTGATTTCCGGGCTGCCGGTTGTAATCGAACAGATATCGTCCATTTACGCCACGGAGCCGGTCGGGCTTAAAACCCAGCCCGATTTTTACAATATATGCGTCCGCGGCTCCACGGCCATGACGCCTTTCGCGCTTCTGGAGGCTGTTAAAAAGATAGAGCTTGAAATGGGGCGCGTAAAACAGGAAAAGTGGGGGCCGAGGATTATTGATATTGACATATTGTTTTATAGTAATATAATTATTAATCATGAGGTTTTAACGATACCTCACCCCGAAATCGCGTCGCGCAGGTTCGTCCTGGAGCCGCTTTTTGAAATAGCGCCTTTATTCGTGCATCCCGGCCGCGGCATCACAATAAAAGAGCTTTTAACAGGCGGAGTTTTTACCGAAAGCGCGGTACGTACAGGAGAGTCAATATGAGGGATTTTCATTATATAGCCGTAGAGGGAGTGCTCGGGGTCGGCAAAACAAGTTTTGCCAAGATGCTTTCCGACGATCTGCAGGCAAAAATAGTCCTGGAACAGGTTGACAACAACCCTTTTCTTGAAAAATTTTACAGGGATATGGGCACATACGCGCTGCAGACACAGCTAACGTTCCTTTTAAACAGGGCCATGCAGCAGGAACCGCTCAGGCAGATGGACCTTTTTACAAACAGGATAGTGGCCGATTACCTTATGGAAAAGGACAGGATTTTTGCCTATATTACCCTGAACGAAAATGAACTGAACCTTTATGAAAAAATATATACCGCCGTTGTAAACGAGAACCGGCTTGTAAAACCTGATCTTGTTGTCTATTTACAGGCATCCATTGACGTCCTGCTTGACCGCATCAAAAAAAGGGGGCGCAGCTTTGAAAAAAGCGTGAACAAGGATTACCTGTATAACCTGTCGCAGGCTTACAACCATTTTTTCTCGAATTACACGGGAGGGCCGCTGGCCATTGTAAATACCGACGATGTGGATTTTGTAAACGACCCCCGCGCTTTTAAAATGATAAAGGATTACATCCTTTCCATAAAAGGCGGCATAAATTACTATACACCGAGAATGGAGAAATAAAATGCTTACCGCGCCTAAAATAAAGGCCATGAAAGGTTCCTCGAAAATAACAATGCTGACCGCATATGAATACCTGACCGCGTCATACCTTGAAAAAGCCGGCGTGGATATCATACTTGTGGGGGATTCCCTGGGTATGGTTTTTCAGGGTGAAAAGGAAACACTGCCGGTTACCGTGGACGAAATAATATATCACGCAAAGGCTGTCAGGCGCGGCGCGCCCGCAACGATGGTTGCCGTTGATATGCCTTTCATGTCGTACCAGGCTTCTGTGGAGCAAGCCATGGGCAACGGCGGAAAGATAATTAAGCAGTCCCGGGCAAACTGTTTAAAACTTGAGGGCGGCGTTGAAATCTGCCCCCAGATAAGAGCTCTCGTAAAGGCCGGAATACCGGTCGTTGGCCACATAGGGCTGCAGCCGCAGTCGGTAAATTTTTACGGCGGTTATCCGGTTCAGGGCGTTTTGGCCGCCGATGCGCAGAGGTTGATTAACGATGCCAGGGAACTTGAAAAGGCCGGTGTATTTGCAATCGTGGTTGAAAAAGTAAAGGCCTCCACGACAAAAAAAATAACCGCGGCCGTGAATGTGCCGGTCATAGGAATCGGGGCCGGGCCGCACTGCGACGGACAGGTGCTGGTAACGCACGATATGCTCGGGGCTTTCGTGGATTTCAAGCCGTCATTTGTGAAACTTTATGAAAAACAGGCGATGCGTTCCATCGGGGCAATAAAACGGTTCTCGGCGGATGTAAAAAGATCCGCTTTCCCTTCAAAAAAATATTATTATTAGAGGCATCCTTAAATGAAAATAATATCAAATATCGATGAAATGCGTTTATATGCGGCCAGGCTTGTGAAAAGGGGCCATTCAATAGGTTTTGTCCCGACCATGGGAGCCCTGCACGCGGGCCATATTTCGCTTGTGGATGCGGCCGCCGCGGCCGATGCAAAAGTAATAGTCTCTGTATTTGTGAACCAGGTGCAGTTTGCGCCGAACGAGGATTTTAACGCTTATCCGCGCCCCATTAAAAAAGATATTAAATTGCTCCGTTCCACAAAAAAAGTCGACTGTCTATTCACGCCGGAAGCGGCGGAAATGTATCCTGAGGGCTACGCGAGTCATGTCGCCCTTGAAAATTCAATGACGGCATGCCTTTGCGGCGTGACAAGGCCGGCACATTTTAAGGGAGTGACAACCGTGATAGCGAAGTTCCTTAATATTGTGAATCCGGACAGGATATACCTTGGCCAGAAAGACGCCCAGCAGGCGATGATAATAATAAAAATGATGAGGGACTTGAATTACCGCACGCAGGCGGTTATCTGCCCCATAGTCAGGGAAAAGGACGGCCTTGCGTTAAGCTCGCGCAACGCCTACCTTACGCCGGAACAGCGCAACTCGGCGCCTGTAATTTTTAAGTCGTTGCAGATGGTGGAAAGTATGGTAGAATTGGGAGAAAGAAACGCTGAAACAATAAAAAAAGAGATCCGCAGGAAGATAAAGGAAGAAAATCTTGAGATAGATTATGTCGAGGCCGTATCCGCGGCCGACCTGAAACCGGCGGAACAGCTTTCCGGAAAAGTGCTCATAGCGGCGGCTGTTTTTGTGGGTAAAACAAGGCTTATTGACAATATTATTATCGACATACCATAATGGAGGAAGCAATGCTTGTAGAGATGCTCAAATCAAAGATACACCGCGCTCGTGTCACCGAAAAAAGGCTCGACTACGAAGGCTCGATAACCATAGATTCCATATTGATGGAAGGGGCGGATATAGCGGAGAATGAAAAGGTCCACGTGCTGAACCTGAACAACGGGGCGCGTTTTGAAACCTATGTCATCAAAGGCAGAAAGAACTCTGGACAGATATGCTTAAACGGCGCGGCGGCAAGGCTCGCTGAAAAAGACGACATTGTTATAATAGTCTCTTACGCGCAGATGGACGCGTCGGAACGCTCCGGTTTTAAACCCAAAATAGTCAAGGTTAATTCGTCCAACAAAATAATCAGGAGTCAGGAGATAAATAATAATGGAAAATAAAAAGAAAAAACTGGGTATGATAGGCTGCGGCGCGATAGGCACCGAGATTGTCCACGCGATAGACAGGGGGGATATAAACGTAACCCTTTATGGCTGTTTTGACATTGACAAAAACAAATTTGACGCGTTGACGGCCGGGCTGAAAAATATCAAACCGCAATTTATGCAGGCGGAAGAACTCATTAAAAACTGCGATATTGCTGTTGAGTGCGCGCATAAGGACGCCGTGAAGAACATATTCCAGCTTGCCGTAAAATATGAGAGGGATATCATGTTTTTAAGCGCAGGCGGGGTGCTTGAAAATCTCGACCTTATAGAACAGGCAAAGGCAAAAATGATAAATGTTTATGTGCCTTCGGGAGCTGTTGTCGGCCTTGACGGGCTTGACGCGGCAAAATACCAGGGGCTCCACAAGGTTACGCTTATAACAAGAAAACCGCCCAGGGCGCTTAAGGGGGTAAAATATCTAATTGACAAAGGGATTGATGTGGATGCCATAAAGGCTGAGACGGTTGTATTCGAGGGCAACGCGCTTGACGCTGTAAAGGCGTTTCCGCAGAATATTAATGTTGCGGCAACACTGAGCATGGCCGGGGTCGGGCCCGAACTGACGCATGTCAGGATAGTTGCGGACCCGTTCATAACAAATAACATACACGAAATACTTGTTGAAGGGGAATTTGGCAGGTTCAGGGCCATTACAGAGAATCTCCCGTCGCCGAGCAACCCGAAAACCAGTTTTTTGACCTCGCTTTCCGCGATAGTGATGCTGAAAAAAATAGTCGAACCGATACACATAGGGACATAAAAGGGCTGTTATTTCCCCACATTATTCCATATTCTTATTAACTTCTATTTTGCTTTTATTTGGTATATAATAATTGGTACTTTAATTATGCTCCGGAGGCAAAATTGGAAACTGTTATCGAGGTTAAAAAAGCCACAAAAATATACAGGCCCCTGGATTTCTGGAAGAATGACAGGACCACGGGGATTGAGAACGTGGACCTCGCCGTTTACAGGGGGGAGGTTTTCGGACTGCTGGGGTTGAACGGCGCCGGAAAAACCACTCTTATGAAAGTGCTTCTCGGGCTTTTAAAACCCACATCGGGAGAGGTTGCAATTCTGGGCGGAACCACGAACGATATTGCCGTCAGGTCCAGGATTGGGTATCTTCCGGAACTGCCGTATTTCCCAAAATATTTAAAGGTAAAAGAGGTTCTTGAATACTTTGCCGATATATTCGGGATTCCCCGCGGCGCGCAGCGCAAAAAAATCGGCGATATACTGGAAACCGTAAAACTCTCTGATAAGGCCGATTCCAGGGTGGGCGGCCTTTCAAAAGGCATGCAGGGAAGGCTGGGGCTCGCGCAGGCCATATTGAACGAACCCGACCTGCTGTTTTTGGATGAACCGATGTCCGGACTGGACCCGCTGGGCTATAAGGAAACAAGGGATATCATTATCGATATCCACAAACAGGGAAAGACAATATTTTTCAATTCACATATACTCGGCGAAGTTGAAAAGGTCTGCGACAGGGTGTCCGTGATGCACCGCTCGCACTTAATAGACATTCAGCCGCTTTCCGCCATAATGGAAAAGTACGGTTCGCTTGAGAAATATTTTGTCGGAACCGTAACCGAAGGCGCGAAAATATGAGCAGGATATTCGCGGTATCAAAGTACATATTCAGGCAGAGTTTCAGGAACAGGATAATGAACGTCCTTATAATATTCGCCGTTTTTGCCGCGCTCTTTTCGCTTGCCGTATCCGAACTCGCCCAGGAGGCCGAGGTGAAAATGGTGGTGGATTTCAGCCTTTTTGCCATAGAACTTTTCGCCTTCCTGACGGTTGTATTATCCATGACCATCCAGATATTTGAGGAGACCGAATTAAAAACACTGATGCTGGTCATGGTAAAGCCGATCAAACGCAGTGAATATATGCTGGGTAAATATGCCGGCGTGATATTGACGGTGCTCATGAACGCGGCGATAATGACGGCCGTGATGATGATAATCATCAGGCTGAAAGGGGGCGACCCGTGGGATATAAAAATACTGGCCGCTGTTTCATTCTCGTATCTGGGCATATGCGTGCTGGCCGCGGTCGCGCTGCTGCTTTCAACGGTATCGACGACCGTGCCGAGCTGGGTGATATATATCACGCTTGTCTACGCGCTCGGGCACCTCACGGTGCACCTGAAAAACCTTGTGGACTCTTCCGCCGGCGAAGCAGTCAGGGTTGTAGTCGATTTTATTTATTATATTGTCCCGAACCTGGAACTGTTCAACCTGAATGACAAGATAAACGCGGCCGCGGGGCTTTTCGCGCCGGGATACCTGCTGCTTGTGCTTGGATACGCGGCGCTGTATATAACTGTTTCGCTCACCGCCGCCTGTTTTATATTTGACGAAAAGGAATTTTAAGATGCCGCCGCTGAAAAGAACGATTTTTTATTTTGTAATAAACGCGGCTTTCGCGCTGATGTGCGTCATGAATTTTTTCGCCACGAAAGAACTTAAGAGTTCGGAGCCGAAATGGTATTTTCTCTCGGCCCATTCGTACACGAAGTTCAGCCAGATAGCGGCCGTGTCCTTCGGATACAGGGCCCTGCTTGCGGATGCGGAATATATAAATATGCTTCAGTATTACGGAAGCAGCAAGGCGGCCGGCGGCGCGCACAAGGACCTGCTGTCATATATAAACGCAATAACCGACGCGGAACCGGATTTTACATTTGCCTATACATACGGCGCGGCCATTCTTGCCTTTAATTTAAAGCGTTATGACGAGGCCGTGGAAGTCATCAAAAAGGGGATAAGTTACAACCCGACGTTCTGGAAACTAAGGTTTTATCTCGGCGCCATAATATACAGCAGAAAGGGAGACACGCTGAAATTAACGGGCCTGCTTGAACAGGCGGCGGGGTTTTCCGACCATCCGGCAGTTGTGGACAGGATGCTCGGGAACATATATGAAGTGTCGAAAACGCCCGATTTTGCCGCTCGGTACTGGCTGAAACTGCTGAAAACCACAAATGATACGGAGACGAAAAAGTACTCCGCAGAAAGGCTGAAACTTATTATCGCCGCGGGAAAACTCAAGTCCCCGGCGCTTATATTAAATAACCTGTAAAGATATTCCGTTTATAAAAAGAAAATCATTTTCCAAAAGGAGTTACATAATGGCATCAAGCATAGTCATCAAGGGCGCGCGCGAGCATAACCTGAAAAACATCGATATAACACTGCCGCGCGACAAACTGGTGGTAATCACAGGCGTCTCGGGTTCCGGAAAATCATCCCTCGCCTTTGACACCATATACGCCGAGGGGCAGAGGCGGTATGTGGAATCATTGTCCGCGTACGCCAGGCAGTTTCTGGGGCAGATGCAGAAACCCGATGTGGATTCCATTGAGGGGCTATCGCCCGCAATCGCAATCGAACAAAAAAGCGCCGGCAGCAACCCGCGTTCGACCGTGGGTACGATAACGGAAATATACGATTACTTCAGGCTCCTCTGGGCCAGGATTGGCGAGCCATACTGCCCGAACGACGGAACGCCGATAAAATCGCAGTCGGTCCAGCAGATAGTCGACAGGATACTTGAAATGGCCGAAGGGACCAAAATTATGGTACTGGCCCCTGTTATTTCCGGACGCAAGGGCGAGAATACCAAACTTTTTGAAAATATAAAAAAAGAGGGTTTTTTGAGGGTAAGGGTCGACGGCGCGATAAAATCCGTCGAGGACAAAATAGTGCTTGAGAAGAACAGGAAACATACCATCGAGATTGTCGTGGACAGGCTTTCGGTTTCAAAGGCTGATAAAAAAAGGCTGACCCAGTCGGTGGAGCTGGCGGTAAAAATCGGCGAGGGAATCATGCTGGTTTATGACGCCGACAAAGGCACTGATACGCTTTTCTCGGAAAAGCTTTCATGCCCGAAATGCTCCTTTTCCATGGCAAAACTCGAACCCAGGCTTTTTTCATTCAACAGCCCCTTTGGCGCGTGCCCGGTCTGCACAGGCATTGGCACCAGGATTGAAGTGGATGAAAAACTGGTCGTAAACGAGGAGCTGTCGATAAAGGAAGGGGCCTTAAAGCCATGGGGAAGCGTAGACGGTTATTACTGGCACCTGATAGAAGGCGTCGCCGAACATTTTGATTTTTCCGTTCATGTGCCCTTTAAAAAGCTTCCGGAGCGCATAAGGAACATTCTGCTTAACGGCACCGACGAGGTCATCAAATACAAGTACAAGAATTACACCACCGACTGGAAACACACCGGAGGGTTTGAGGGGCTCGTCCCGTTTTTACAGCGCAGGTACAACGATACCGACACGGAACGTGTCCGCGAGGACATTTTCCACAAGTACATGGTGGAAAAGGAATGTTCCGCATGCCACGGGCAGAGGCTCAAGCCGGAGGCCGCGGCGGTTAAAGTGGCCGGGAAATCAATTGTGGACGTTTCAAGGATGTCCATTGAAAAAGCATATGATTATTTTTCAAATATCAAACTTTCAAAAAAAGACGAGATGATATCAAAGCAGATATTAAAGGAAATAAAAGGACGGTTGAATTTTCTGCTCAATGTCGGCCTTTCATACCTGACACTTGACAGGAAATCCGGCACGCTTTCAGGCGGGGAATTCCAGCGCATTCACCTTGCCACGCAGATTGGGGTGGGGCTGGTCGGGGTTTTATACATCCTCGACGAACCAAGCATCGGCCTGCACCAGAGGGACAACGAGAAACTTCTAAATACGCTTATGAAACTGCGCGACCTCGGGAACACGGTGATCGTGGTCGAACACGATGAGGAGACCATCCTTAACGCCGATTATATCGTTGATATGGGGCCCGGGCCCGGCGTGCACGGCGGCGATATAGTGGTGGCGGGAGACATCAACGCAATCAGGAAACACAAAACATCCCTGACGGCGAAATATCTCAATAACGGGTCAAAGATAACCATAGAAAAATCCGGGCCAAGGCCGAAAAACAGTTTTATAGAGCTTTTTGGCGCAACGACAAATAATTTAAAAAACCTGACCGTAAAATTTCCGCTTGGGAATTTTATCTGCATAACCGGAGTTTCCGGTTCGGGAAAATCATCCCTTATTGCGGAAACCCTTTATCCGGCCCTTACTCACGAGGTTTACAGGGGCGGGTTGAGGCCCGAAGGCTACAAACAGCTTACCGGCTGGCAGCAGATAGACAAAATCATCGAGATAGACCAGTCCCCGATTGGCCGCACGCCGCGCTCNNCGCACGCCCAGGTCGAACCCGGCCACATATACCGGGGTTTTCGGCGAGATAAGGGAGCTTTTTGCGGGCACTAAAGAGGCAAAAATACGCGGGTACGAACCGGGCCGGTTTTCATTTAACGTCAAAGGGGGCAGGTGCGAAACCTGCGGCGGCGACGGCATCATAAAAATTGAAATGCACTTTCTGCCGGATGTATACGTGCCGTGCGAGGAATGCCAGGGCAAGAGGTACAACAGGGAAACCCTTGAGATTCTTTACAAGGATAAAAACATATCGGAAGTGCTTAACATGCGCGTGGAAGAGGCGCTGGAATTTTTCAAGAACGTCCCGAACGTGGCGCGCGTTCTCCAGACCCTTGACGAGGTCGGCATGGGTTACATAACGCTGGGACAGCAGGCAACAACCCTGTCAGGAGGCGAGGCGCAGAGGGTAAAACTGGCCACGGAACTGTGCAAACGTTCCACGGGAAAGACCTTTTACATACTGGACGAACCGACCACCGGCCTGCATTTTGCGGATATTGAAAAACTGCTTATAGTGTTGAACAAACTTGTGGAGTTGGGAAACACGGTGCTTGTGATAGAACACAACCTTGACGTCATTAAAAATGCGGACTATATCATAGACATAGGGCCGGAAGGCGGGGATAAAGGTGGATATGTTGTGGCCGAGGGTTCCCCGGAAGAGATTGTAAAAAACAAAAAGTCGTACACAGGAGAGTTCCTGTTAAAACACATCTCCCAGGCGGCGAAATAACACGTTTTAAAGTTGTATTCAAAAAACATTTTGCCGATTTCTTGCTCTCGTAGGGGCCGGCTCGTTTTGTTTTGTCCCTGTAGGGGAGCCCCCATGTGGGCTCCCGCCGTTCTCCTGTTTCTAAAAATTCAACATTGAAATTAAGTCTTAATAGGAATACAATGTTCCCATAATTGAAAAAAAGTGCTTAAAGGGGCAAACAACCGGTTATGGAAAACGAAGCTAAAACGCGCAGGGAACTCATAGACGGCCATTTGTTGGAAGCTGGCTGGGATGTCAAAGACAGGAGCCGGGTTGAGGTTGAATTCGATATTACCGTCGATAATGCCGTCTCGGAAACACCGGCCCCATATGGCGGCCATCAGTTCAGCGACTATGTCCTGCTGGGCAAAGACAGAAAACCCCTCGCCGTTGTTGAAGCCAAGAAAACATCCAAAGACGCCGAAACAGGCAGGGAACAGGCGAAACAATATTGTCATAATATCCAAAAACAACACGGAGGGCCCCTGCCGTTTTGCTTTTACACCAACGGCCTTGAAATATATTTCTGGGACATTGATAATTACCCGCCCAGGAAAGTGGTTGGTTATCCCACAAGGGAAGACCTGGAGCGGATGCAATACCTGCGCGGCAATAAAAAGCACCTTGCCGAAGAGCTTATAAACCCAAAAATCGCCGGCCGTGATTACCAGATACGCGCCATCAGGGCGGTAATGGAAGGAATTCAGAAAAAGCACCGCGATTTCCTGCTTGTCATGGCCACGGGCACCGGTAAGACGCGCCTGTGCGTCGCGCTCGTGGACGCCCTCATGCGCGCCGGATGGGTGGAGAGGGTGCTTTTCCTTGTTGACCGCATAGCGCTGCGCGGACAGGCACTGGACGCTTTTAAGGAATACCTGCCAAATGAGCCAAGATGGCCAAATGAAGGTGAAACAGAGCTTTCAAAAGACAGGCGCATATATGTGAATACATACGGGACCATGCTGAATATAATCCGGGACAGCAAAAACACCCTGTCGCCCCACTTTTTTGACCTTGTGGTTGTGGATGAAAGCCACCGTTCCATTTACAATGTTTACAGCGAAGTACTGGATTATTTTAAGGCGATAAACCTCGGCCTTACAGCCACACCCACTGACGCCATAGACCACAATACTTTCAAGCTGTTCAATTGCGAAGAAGGCGTTCCCACATTTGCCTATACTTATGAGGAAGCGGTAAACAATAAACCTCCATATCTCTGTGAATTTGAAGTCATGAAGATACACACCAAATTCCAGGACAAAGGCATAAGCAAAAGGACAATCTCGCTTGAGGACCAGAAAAAACTGATACTTGAAGGCAAAGAAATAGAAGAGATAAATTATGAGGGAACCGATATAGAAAAAACAGTCATAAATAAAGGAACCAACACCCTGATAGTAAAGGAATTCATGGAAGAATCCATAAAAGACCCCAATGGCGTACTGCCGGGCAAGACCATATTTTTCTGCAATTCCATGTCTCATGCCCGCAGGCTTGAGGAGATATTTGACAAACTCTACCCCGAGTACAAAGGCGAGCTGGCAAAAGTCATAGTTTCCGACGACCCGCGCGTTTACGGCAAAGGCGGACTGCTGGACCAGTTTAAAAACAGCGACATGCCCAGGGTGGCTTTCAGCGTGGGCATGCTGGACACCGGCATAGACATAAGGGAACTTGTAAACCTCGTTTTCGCCACGCCCGTTTATTCTTATACACGTTTCTGGCAGATGATAGGCAGGGGAACAAGACTGCTTGAGGATGACAGGATAAAGCCGTGGTGCCCGGAAAAGGACAGATTCCTGATACTTGACTGCTGGGATAATTTCGAATATTTCAAGCTAAACCCCAAAGGCAAAGAAATCAGCCGTCAGATACCTCTGCCTGTTAGGTTCGCGGGAATAAGGGTTGATAAGATTGAAACGGCGCTGGATAAAGGCGAAGAAGCAATTGCAAAGAAAGAAATTATGAAATTAAGGGAACAGATACGGGGCCTGCCTGAAAATTCAATAATCATCAAAGAAGCCGCGGCTGATATGCACAGGATTTCAGATGATAATTTCTGGATAAAAATAGACGGTGAGAAAATCACTTTTTTGAGAAACTCGATAATCCCGCTTTTTAAAACTGTGTCTCAGGTGGATTTTAAGTCCATGCGTTTTGAAAAGGATATGCTCGAAGTATCGCTCGCAAGGCTGTCAGGCGACGACGGCAAATATGAAACATTAAAGGACAATATAACAGAAGTAATAAGCGAACTGCCGCTGTCCGTCAACATAGTGGCAAGGCAGGAAGAGCTTATTAAAAAGGCGCAGGAGGCCGGTTACTGGGCAAAAGCTGTTGATGAAACATTTGACGAACTGAGCAATAAACTCTCTGCGCTCATGAAATACAGGGACGGCCTTATAAACGCAACTGGCCCGGCAAAATTTGATTTTACCGACCTGGTCAATACAAAGGAAAAAGTCGTCTTCGGCCCGGATCACTCCTCCGTGCCGGTAATCAGGTACAAAGAAATGGTTGAAAAGCTAATAACAGAACTTACGCAGAGCAACCCGATACTGCGAAAAATTAGAGATAACAAGGAAATAACAAAAGCAGAGGCGGACAGCCTGGCCGAAACCCTGCATAACGAACACCCGCACATTACAGAAGAGCTTTTAAAAACCGTATATAAAAACCGCAGGGCAAAGCTGGTGCAGTTTATCAGGCATATCCTGGGGCTGGAAATACTTGAATCCTTCCCGGATACTGTGACGAAAGCCTTTGAACATTTCACGCAGGAGCATACTTACCTGACCGCAAGACAGCTTGATTTTCTTGGGCTCTTAAAGAGTTTCATGCTTGAAAGGGAATCAATACAAAAACGCGACCTCATAGAGCCGCCCTTTACAGTCCTGCATCCCGAGGGCATAAGGGGGCTTTTTTCACCGCGTGAGATAGAGGAAATAGTCGAAATGACAAAAGGGCTTGTGGCATAATACCGTGCTGTGAAGATTTAAAAAAAGGAGATTACATTGAAGGAAAATGAAACAGTGGAGTTAAAAAAATCCACTTCCGAGATAAAAGAGGCTGTTATTGCAATTTCCGCTATTTTGAACAAACACGGAAGCGGCGAGCTCTATTTTGGCGTGAAAAATGACGGCGCGGCCGTGGGGCAGGATATAAGTGAAAAAAGGGAGGATATAGAAAGATGGGGTTCGGGACTGCGTAGAATATACGATGAATGTAAACAAGCCGGTGTTAAAGTGGAGTTTAAAAAACTTAAAAGCGGATTTTTGTCTGTGTTTTATCGTGGGGGATTTGTTCCGGACGCAAAAGCCGGTACTGCCCAGAAAACTATCCAGAAAACCACCCAGAAGATTATGGAGTTAATAAAACAAAATCCTGAATTGACAAGGCGGGAACTTGCGGAAAAAATAGGAATATCAGACAGCGGTATAAAATTTAGTTTGAATCAATTAAAGAAAAAAGGCGCAATAAAACGCGTCGGCCCGGATAAAGGCGGATACTGGAAAGTAATCGGAAAGAAATAAAAATAAAACCGGTGGTGTAAAAATGGTACTGCACAGCCCCGCAATAAGAAGCAAGATAGAGCAGTTATGGGACAAGTTCTGGTCGGGCGGTATCGCAAACCCCCTTACGGCCATAGAGCAGATAACATACCTGATATTCATGAAACGGCTTGACGAACTTGACCTTAAAAACAAGGCTGACGCCGAGTTTACAGGCGAGGAATACAAATCAAAATTCGCGGGGAAATTCACCATACCCGGCACGGATATAAAAGTGGACAAACAAACCCTGCGGTGGTCCAATTTCAAGCACATGCAGGCGGAAGAGATGCTATCGCATGTCCAGCAGAAGGTCCTGCCGTTTTTAAAGCAGTTAAACGGCGATGAATCGCCATTTACACATCACATGAAAGACGCTGTAATTATGATCCCCAAGCCGTCGCTTCTGACAGAGGCAATATCCACGATAGACGACATATTCCTTGAGATTGAAAAGGACTCCAAGCAGGGCGGGCAGATGTTCCAGGACATACAGGGCGATGTATATGAAATGCTCCTATCAGAGATAGCCTCAGCAGGCAAAAACGGCCAGTTCCGCACCCCCAGGCACATAATCAAGCTAATGGCCGAACTTGTGGAGCCACAGTTAGGCAATGCCGTATGCGATCCAGCGTGCGGCACAGGGGGATTTTTGCTCGGTGCATACCAATATATGGTAACTCAGCTGGACAAGAACAAATCAAAGATAAAGCCGGACGAAGACGGTTTCAAAAGGAATTCGGTAAGCAGTCTGCTGACAAAAAAAGTAAGCAAAATCCTAAACGACAGCCTCTACGGTTATGATTTTGACGTAACCATGGTGCGTCTGGGACTGATGAACCTGATGATGCACGGCATAGACAATCCGCACATAGACTACAAAGACACCCTGAGCAAAAGTTTTACCGAGCAGAACAAATACCAGATAGTAATGGCCAACCCGCCATTTACAGGCAACCTGGACAAAGGGGACATAAACGAAAACCTGCATCTTAAAACAACCAAAACAGAACTGCTCTTCGTTGAAAACATCTACAACCTCTTGAAAATAGGAGGCACGGCAGGAGTAATAGTCCCGCAGGGAGTCCTTTTCGGCTCCGGCAACGCCTTTGTGGAAGCAAGAAAGCTGTTGATAGAAAAGTGCGAGCTAAAAGCGGTAGTAACCATGCCAAGCGGAGTTTTTAAACCCTATGCCGGGGTTAGCACGGCCATTCTCGTATTTACCAAAGGCGGGGAGACGGAAAAAGTATGGTTCTACAACATGGAAAGCGACGGCTACAGCCTGGATGATAAAAGGACAAAGCAGGATGGGTATGGGGATTTGCAGGATATTGTTGATCAATTTAAAGGCAGGAACGGGAAGAAGAAAAACGACAGGAAGGCTAAGTGCTTTTTTGTGGATAAGAAAGAGATAATCAAAGAGGGCTATGACCTTTCTATGAGCAAGTACAAGGAAGATGTTTATGAGGAAGTGGAATATGAAAAGCCTACTGTGATACTTAAGAAATTGAAGGAGAAGGAAAAGGAGATAATGAGGGAGTTGGAAGAGCTTGAGGGGATGATAAAGTGAAAAAAGTTCAATTTGGTGATTTGGTAGAATATCTTCCAAAATCTAAACGATTGGCAAAACAAGGGAATACAGAGGGTAAATATCCATTCTACTCATCCAGCTCTGAATTAACGAAGTTTACTGATGAATATGATTATAAAGGAAACTGTATGATATTTGGTACTGGCGGTAATGCAAGCATCCATTTTCAGGAAGGAAGCTTTTCAACATCTACTGATTGCATAGTCGCTAAAATAAAAAACGAAAAAGAAGTTTTTGCAAAATACGTGTATTTATATTTTAAAAGCAACATGAATATACTTAAATCAGGATTTAAAGGCGCAGGGCTTAAACATATTTCCAAAGGTTACATTTCTAACATTCAAATCCCGCTCCCGCCAATTGACGACCAAATCCGCATAGCGGATATTCTTTCCCGTGCGGAAAGTCTTATCGCCAAACGCAAAGAAACCATAAAAATGCTGGATGAATATTTGAAGAGCGTGTTTTTGGATATGTTCGGCGATAGAAACTACTTGAGCAAACAAAAAAAGAATAAATTAGGTGACTATATCTTGTTTCTTACAAGTGGATCGAGAGGATGGGCAAAGTATTACTCGGAAGCAGGCAGCGTATTCTTGAGAATTAATAATGTTAGAGATGCTTATTTGAAATTGGAAGATATGATGTATGTTAATCCACCAGATACAGCTGAAACAATCCGAACCAAAGTTAAAAAAAATGACTTATTATTATCTATAACAGCGGACTTAGGAAGAACTGCAGTTGTGCCGCAAAACCTTGAAGGAGCTTATATAAATCAACACCTTGCAATAATTCGCTTAGATAATAAAAGAATTAATCCACTTTTTGCTGCGTGGTTTTATGCTATGCCATATGGCCGGTCGATTGTTATGAGAAAAAATCGCAACGCGGTAAAAGCAGGTTTGAATTTTGATGATATAAAAGATTTTGATATAATCTCACCACCTTTAAAACAACAAAACGAATTTGCTAATATAGTTGATAAAATGCAAGGCATAAAGAGACGTTATGCCGATAATATGCTATTTTTGGAACAACTCAACAAAACATTAAGCACAAAAATGTTTAGTGCTTCAAAATGACTAAAAAATAATTTAAAGTGTACTACGCGGCAATAGAAGAGTTCAACGTGAAGTACTTGAGTTCTGATCCTCTTTCGACTATGGAAAAGCGATATTGTATGCTCTTGCATCGTCTTAATACGACACTGCTCAATACTATAAACCAAATGGTTGATCAGGCAGGTTCAATGGAGATATTCATGTTAAGTAGATCTATATTTGAGAGCACACTGCATATGGGCTTACTGGCAGCCAATGGATTGGTACAGGATGCGGCAAAACGATATGTGGACTATACTAAAGTTGAAACCGTAAAAACATTAGATCACATTAAGAAATTAGGATTAGGTGACTTTTTTCATATTGATGTTGATATGGCAACTGCAGAGAAACTTGTGACGGATTGCGTAAATAATTATGGAGAAGATTTTGAAGAACATGGCTGGTCTGGATTCAGCACTAAATTCCAGGTAATAGAGGTGGACAAGTACTATGAAGCTATTGCTATCCCCGGAATTGAGAAGAAGTTTTATGCCTTTATGTATTGTCAGCTTTATAAAATAGCTTCATCAGTACTGCATCAGAGTTACGCTGGAGTTGCACGACTTCATTCCGTAAACATAGATGATACCACAATGCCACACAGTGAGATACGCGTTGAAGTACGCCCGGAATTATTTGATTTAGGTATGACTTATAGTCTTTTGACATATATAAGTTCCATGCGTTTCTTTGGAGCGGCTATAGGTGAAAAAAGGGCGGAAAAATATTTTCAACAATTGCTGACAGAGCTAATGACAGAAGATTTTATTGACCCAACCCCAGCTCCAGGTTCGATGGGCGATTAGGGGTGTCGGACCTTGTAAACTAACTTTTTGAGTAAGCTAAAGCTTGGTTATTGGATGGAAAAGTCAATTTACAAGGTCCGACATCCCTGACTTTTATTCCTGACACTATCGCAAAATTTCCGCGCGTGGTTGTTAAGTTTAAATATTACCGTTGCCTTTAGGAATTTTAATGATAAAATATATTAATAAAAACAGGAGAATTGGCAACAACAAGGAAATAATAATCTCATTAACCGATACGGGCAAAAAAGCTGTTAGAATCCATAAAATGTACCATGATCAGATATCAAACGGGATCAAATTATGCCTGAATAAGTACAGCGCCAAACAATTGTCCGATTTTTGTGATCTTATGGAACAATTAACCGACCAGCTCAATAAATATGAAAAAATTAATGGATAGGAATTTTAAAATTTACGGTTTATCATGTAAACTAAAGCAGGAGGATGGAGATGAAAGTCATTGCAATCAACGGTAGCGCCCGTAAAGACGGTAACACGGCAGCTCTTATCCGTAAAATTTTCGAAGAACTCAAAAAAGAAGGAATCGAAACAGAACTCATTCAACTGGCCGGACACGCCATTCGGGGATGCACCGGGTGCGACAAATGCAAGGAGTTAAAGAATGGAAAATGTATCAATGCGGACGACCCTGTCAATGAATGCATCGCTAAGATGGCCGCCGCGCTTCATGACTCTGCACCCGAGATCTCACGTCGTGACCCAGCGCTTGCGGAGCTTCTGGCGCTGATCGACCGCAGCGGCAGGGTGGCCGGGGCAAACGGCCATCTTTTTAAACGCAAGGTCGGGGCGGCAGTGATTGCTCTCAGGCGGCGCGGAGCCCTGCATGCGCTGGATTCGATCAATCACTTTATGCATATTTCACAGATGATACTACCCGGTGCTATGGGATGGAATGTTGGAGTCGGACGTGAAGCTGGAGATGTCGATAAGGATGTGGAAGGAATGACCACCATGCAGAGCCTCGGCCAGAATATTGCCTGGCTGCTTAAAAAAATCAATTGATGGCAGTGAATCCAAAAAATGATATATGAATGAATTAGTATAATAATATTTAAGAAAAGAAAGAGATGAAAAATGGAGGCGGATTATGTTTCAACAAAATAAAACAGAATTCAGGCGGCTCGGTGCAAACGGGCCTTCGGTTTATCCGATCGGACTTGGGTGCATGGGTATGTCCTGGGCTTATGGTCCTACGGATGATACCGAAAGCATCGCCACTATTCACATGGCGCTTGATGAAGGTATAAACCTTATCGATACTGGTGATTTTTACGGCATGGGACACAACGAAATGCTTATAGGCCGGGCACTGAAAGGCCGCAGGGACAAAGCCCTGCTTTCCGTAAAGTTCGGGCCGATGCGCTCGGCCGACGGCAAGGCGTACGGAATAGACGCCAGGCCAATGGCGGTCAAAAACTTCCTCGCGTACACCCTTACAAGGCTTGGCGTTGACCATATTGACATTTACCGGCCGGCAAGGCTCGACCCACAGGTGCCCATAGAGGACACGGTCGGCGCAATCGCCGAGATGGTAAAGGCGGGTTACGTGCGTTACATCGGCTTGTCCGAAGTCGGCCCGGAAACTATCCGCAGGGCGCNNTATTCTCTGGTAAGCCGCGGACCTGAAGAAAAAATTTTTCCCGTACTTCAGGAACTCGGGATTGGCGTCACGGCTTACGCCGTGCTTTCACGCGGGCTTTTGAGCGGCTCTTCCGTAAAAACAAATGGTGATTTCCGGGCGAATATGCCAAGGTTTATGGGCGAAAACCTTGCTCAAAACCTGAAACTGTCTGAAAAGCTGAAGCAAATAGCCGGGGACATGGATGTAACGCCTGTTCAGCTGGCAATCGCGTGGGTCATGGCAAAGCAAAAGTATATTGTGCCCATACTGGGCGCGCGCAAAAGGAAACAACTCGGAGAGACGCTCGGAGCTTTAAAGGTCAAACTCACCGTCGAAGATATAAAACGCCTGGATGAGGCCATACCCGCCGCGGAAGTCGCAGGCACAAGGTACGGCGAAAGCCAGATGAAAGCTTTGGACAGCGAGAGGGGAAAATAAAAACAAGTTTTTCTTTGAGGTCGACGGGATTTTTTGTCTTTGCAGGTCTGTTATTAAAACCCTGCTCTTTGACTGATCAGTCAACATTTTTCTTGACAGCCGTAAAAACATAATGTATATATTGACTGACAAGTCAATATATTGACTTTTTGGTCAAAAGGAGGAGAAATGGAAAAAATTAAAGAACCGGGCAACTCATTCGAAAAGCTCGGCGTTTATAAACAGCAAAAGATAATGCAGGCGTCAATAAACGAATTTGCATCAAAGGGTTTTACAGCGGCTTCAACCGACATTATCGCGGGAAGGGCCGGCGTTTCCAAGGGAGCTATATTCCATTATTTTGGGACAAAAGAAAAATTATATATATTCACGGCTGAATACATCGTAGACGGATATGTGGATTATATGGAAAAATATCTGGAAAAGGCTTCGGACGATATTTTTGAAATGTTTCAAAATATGCTTTTTGCCGGATTGGATTATTTATTGGGGAAAAACTTATCGATTTATAAACTTCACGGTCTGATCTCTACCCGGGAACTGGGTGAAGAGTCATATAAAAACATGCATTCAAAAATTGATTCGAGAACCGGCCAGCTGATTGAAAATTATTTTAAGAAAGTGAAAAAAAGCAGTTTAAAAATCAATGTACCTGAAGTAATCAGGGCAATAATGTGGATAAGCGATTCGCTGGACAGGGAAGTAATTGGATTGATGACATCCAAAACAACCATTGACGACATAAAGAATATGTACAAAAAAAGGATGCCTCTGGTGGCGCAGATATTGCGAAATGGCATATATAAATACAAAAAATAATACAGAGTGCGAAAAAAGTGAGAAAAAAATAAATGTTGGAGGACAAAAATGAAAAATGAAAACAAGACGGATTATGGAATAGACGGATCGCCCATTAAGTATGTTGAGTTAATTGCCGCTGAAATAATTATTTTTGGAGCAGGTGGTTATCTGATAACTTTTAATAGTCTAACACTGAACATTTTAGCTTCTGTTCTCTTTTTATTTGGGTTGCTGCTTGGTTTTCCTATAATGTCGTTTATCATCTATGTGTTGGGCGGAAAGCTTCGCTACAGGGACAGACTCCTTTCTATGGTTAATTGGAAGGGAAGTGAAACTGTACTTGATGTTGGTACCGGACACGGACTTTTGATGATAGGCGCGGCTAAAAAGCTGGACACAGGCAAAGCTGTCGGCATAGATATCTGGCGGCAGGAGGATATGATGAACAACACCTACAATAATGCCATGAGAAATGCCGAACTTGAGGGGGTTACAAAAAAAATCGAAATAAAAAATGTGGACGCGCAAAAGATGGAGTTTCCGGACGGTTATTTTGACGTGGTACTTTCCAACCTTTGTCTTCACAATATTCCTTTAAAAGAAGGAAGAGACATGGCTTGTCGGGAAATTGCAAGGGTTTTAAAACCAAACGGCGTAATAATAATATCGGATATACTTCATGACAAAGAATACGCCAAAATTTTTGCAGGAGAAGGACTGTCTGTAGAAGTCTTTAATCCGGGTCTTTTTGACGGAACCCCATTATGGTATAAAATTGTAAAAGCGGTAAAGAAATAAATGAAAGTTTCACATAATGTAAATTATACGAGCATAAGTTGGATAAAAAGGAAGTTAGAAAAATGATATTCGCCAAGAAACGGGATGCCAGGTTTATTACAATCCGCCGGGGCGGCACCCTGCGGGACTCCGACCACCGCCTTCTTGCATTGTGGGCGGCTGATTGTGCACAGCATGTATTGCACTTTTTCGAGGAGATACATCCCCGGGACAAACGTCCGCGCCAGGCCATCGAACTGACACGCGCGTGGGCGCGGGGTGACATTAAGGTGACTCAAGCCAAAATTGCAGCCTGGGCCGCCAACAATGCGGCCAGAGAAGTATCCGGCGCCGCGAAAGAAGCGGCGCACGCCGCCGGTCAAGCCGCGGTGGTTGCTCATGTGGCGGCCCACGAACTGGGAGCGGCGGCTTATGCTATAAGGGCAGTTCGCGCAGCGGCCTCCAAGGAAGAATGTGAAAAGGCCGGCCGCCTGGAATGCCGGTGGCAACGGAAAAAACTTCCGGCCGGGATCCGCCTGCTTGTACTCGACGACCAGAAGTTACGCAATGAGGTGTGCTGGTCCGTTTTTGATTTCTGATTGACTCGTTTTAGGTCCCTGAGTTCACTTAACAATTTTTTCAATCTGCAAACCGCGCCAATCAAATTTCCACTGATTTGTTTCAGGTAGGCATATTTCTATGCTATAATATTCTAAAAAAATAACAATGAGGTTGAAATGAATCCCAACAACAAAACAGACGGATTGTCTATTGAAGCCGTTATCGCCGCATTTGTTTCAACCTTGATCAACATCGTATTGTTTCCGGTTACGTTTTTTGGATACATAATATGGGTGGGCAAACTCATTCTTACAGGGCGGTCGTCCGGAGTCTCGACGAGCGCTCAGGGGCCGCTCTCGGCCCGGTGGACTCAGCACAATATGGGCATAAGAAAAGACGAAGCTTCAAACAGGCTGCTGCCGGTTTTGCCCGGTATTTCTCTTCTGGGACTGCGCCTGGCGTCATTTTCCATGCTCCTGGCTCATAGGCTTACCGGCCATGTGCCGAAGATTTTCAGCTATCCTTATAGAGGTGATGTCCCGGAATCTCACGAGGCTTCGGCCAGGGGGACTTTTTTCGATAATATGATTGATAAGTATCTCGTTGGTATGAGCCAGTTTGTCATACTCGGGGCCGGTTTTGACACACGCGTATTTAGACTGCCGGAAAAAACAGGCATAAAGTCGTTTGAGGTTGATATGCCCGATACCCAGACAATAAAACGAAAGCTGCTGGAAAAAGCAGGTATTGACACAACCGGGACTGTATTTGTTACCGCTGATTTTGAAAAAGACGACTGGTTCAGACAGCTTGTTGACGCAGGTTTTGACACTGCCAGACCGGCTTTTTTCCTCTGGGAAGGCGTGACCATGTACCTTGATAGGCAGTCTGTTGAATCAACTCTCCGCAAAATCGCCTCTGCCGCGGCAGGTAGCGCGGTCGCATTTGATTATTTTACAGACGAATCTCTCTTATCGCGGGCGTTTTATTGGCGGTTTGCCAGGGCTACTACTAAAGCCGTAGGCGAAGCGTTGAAATTCGGTTTTGACAGCACTCCCCCATCGGTCGAACGCCTCGAAGAGTTCCTCAAGAACTGCGGGCTTTCGCTTGTTGAATCGCGTATTTTGGGCAAAGAAACAAAAGGCAAGAGGGCATGGGGCGGTTTTGTCCTGGCAATGGTAAAATAAGGTGAAAATAATACAGAAAAGTAAAAGGTGTCAAACCTTGCTTTGAGCTTTGATAAAAATTTTTATCTTGATTTAAACATCATTTGAAGTAAAATTGTTGAAAATAAGTCCGGGTGGTTTTTATATTACCGATGCCGGATTATTTGAATTCGTTGATATTATGAATAAATTATCAAGGAGAACCGAATATGAATCTATTGACCGTCTACGGCTTGGTTTCAGTAACCGCAATGCTTGTATTTTATGCCCTTGAATCACGGAGCCACTGGTTCATTCTGGCTTTTGCTTTTGCCTGTATAATGGGCTCGGTTTACGGGTTCCTTCAGGGCGCGTGGCCATTCGGGCTGGTTGAAGGGGTATGGTCGCTGATTGCGGCGAGGCGGTGGTGGGTGGAGGCTGTTAAGAAAAGGAAAACTACCGGATCAAGCCCGCGTTAGAACAAGTTATTAATGGAGGAGAAATTTCCCACTTTCCCACTTGGCACAATACCCACCTTTGACTATACTTTCACCATAAGGATGGTGTAAAATGAAAAAGTATAATAAGACCAATAAACAGCCGGAAGGCTTCATGGAAGTCAGGGAAGAGTTTGTTCCTTATGGCATTAAACAGCTTGATTCAAAGGACAGGATATCGCTCGGCGGCAAATTGAAGAAAATCATCAACGGCAAAATGGATATTGACGGGTTTCAGATATTTGTGGGCAGGGGCGGGGACATACTCCTCAGGCCGGCTGTCTCCATACCCGGTAATGAAGCCTGGATATATAGAAAACCAGGGGTGATAGACGCTCTACGCGAAGGGCTGAAGCAGGCAGGGGAAGGCAAAACCAAAAGGGTTGATAACCTGGAAGACTACCTGAAGAAATTATGAAGTTTTTTCTGAGCTTTACAATATCAGCTGACGGGTAAATGAAGAAATTGAAACACCTGCCGCATCTAAAAAAACATTACAAAGCCGTAATAAAAGCACTGGGATACCTGATAAATAATCCCCGTCATCCCGGACTTTATACACGTGAATACACATCTTTAAAAGGGCCGTCGGCGGGAAAATTTTTGAAGCGTACGCGGAGCAAAACACCCCCGGAGCGTACAGAATATTTTTTTATTACGGCAAAATAAAAGGCGAGATTGTAATAACCGCGATAATACCGCATCCATAACATTAAGGGGAATTGCTATAGTAATAAGGAAAATATCCGGAAGATATGTTAGTTGGTCCCGAGGTTAGGGCGAATGGCAATGAATTTTATTTGTCTTGACTGATGTAAATTTTATGTTACAATTGTAATATAAAGTTTACAAGGAGGCGGGGCATGAAGCTTAATATTGACCTGTCGGAAATAATCGCGTCAAAGGCAAAGATTGCTGTTTTAAAGTATCTTTTAAACCCGGGATTTTCCGCCACGGGCAGGGAACTTTCAAGGCTGTGCGGCATTTCGCACACTCAGGTCATAAAAATATTAAAGGAGTTTGAGGATATAAATCTCGCTGTTTACGCCAGGGCCGGCAAATCGGATTTGTGGAGGGCAAAAACAGGCAGTTACGCGTATATCCAGCTGAATTCAATGCTGGGGCGGAAAGAAAATTTCAGTCCGCTTGAGCATCTGAAAGCGGCCTTAAAAACCGGGTTAAAAAATAAAAATGTGCTTAAAGCTGTTATATTCGGTTCTGTGGCCGGAAAAAATGAGGAATCATCAAGCGATATAGACCTTTTTGTGCTTGTAAAAAACGCCGGTAACAGGGAATTGATTCAAAAAAAACTCGATGAGCTTAACCTTATATGCCTGGAATTTTACGGCAATTCACTCAGCCCGTATGTGCTTACTGAAAAAGAGTATAATGCAAAAAGCGGAACCGAACTTGTTAAAAATATAGATGGGGGGATAGAGGTAATATGACGAGAGATATAAAAACAAGGGCTGTGGAAAAGGGTCTCAATGTGAATTTCATCAAAAAGGCGGAAGAAAACCTGAAATCAGCAGTTAAAAACATTGAAAACGGTTCGTATAACGCTTCCGCAGTCAATGCGGTGCATTCGGCAATATCAGCCGTAGATGCTTATTGTGTGTTCAGTATAGGAAAAAGGTGTGCCTCTGAAAATCATAAAGATACGGAATATTTAATAATGGAAACAAACTTTCCAAAAGAGACCAGCGGCGTAATAGTAAAGCTTTTTGGGGCAGTAATCAGAATAAAGAATATGGCAGAGTATGAAGAGCGGCTTGTAAGGCAAAAGGAAGCTGAAAAAGCTGTCCGGGAAGCGCAGGATTTATTAAATGCCGTTAACGAAGCGTTAAGAAAGTAGGTTACTTCATAGGCGCGTGGCCGGCAAACGCCGAAAAACGAGAGATATTCCTTGACTAAATAAATAAAACATTTTAAAATAAAGGGTATTTATTTATTTGCATCTTTGGTTATTGATAAAATTGTCCCATAAGGAGTTTTAAATTGCGAAAAAGGGTTATTATTATCTCAATTTCCTGTGTTGTTGCTCTTATCGTGCTTATTAATCTCATTGCCATGGCCGGAAAAAATCTTCCGGTGTATCCTAAAAAAATCGCCCTTATCAATATTGACGGGGAGATAGACGATACCACCCATATACTCGAGCTTCTTAACTATTATAATGACATGCGCTCTGTAAAGGCCATTGTTCTTCGGGTTAACAGCCCGGGCGGAGGCGTCGCGGCATCACAGGAAGTTTACAGGCAGATAATGAAAGTCAAGGCAAACGGCATGAAAATAATAGTTTCCATGAACGACGTGGCGGCGTCGGGGGCGTATTACATATCAAGCGCCGCGGATAAAATTTACGCAAACCAGGGGACCGTAACCGGTTCCATCGGTGTTATCGCGAATTTTATGAACGCTGAAAAACTTCTCGGAAAGATAGGCATCGGTT
>PLPI01000018.1 GCA_003159495.1 candidate division FCPU426 bacterium
TATGGTCATTTGCAAACACGCTGGCCAGATTAATGGTAAGGAGCGTTTTCCCGACCCCGCCTTTGTTGTTTACCATGGCTATGACATTCTTCATTGGATGACTCCTTAAATTAATGATGATGGCCCTGTTCGCTTACCCTGTTTTGTTGAATAGATTATTACTTNNAAGCATGTAATGCGAAATAACTTTTGTCCTCTGTTGTCCGACATGTTAACAAAAACATATCCCTCTGTCAACAGCTTTTCCGGGGTTTTCAGTTTGGATAAAACGGCAGACAATTTTTAGGTTATTTTTTGAAAAAGGCTCTTTTTAGACCTGGGTTCAATCGTTCAATTTGTCCAATATTTTGAAATAGTCGTCAAGCCCGGTTGAAGCTGTGGACAGGGAAATTTGTGCGGACGTACCATTCAAAGACAGCACATATCCTTTATCAACGGGCAGGCTCTTATATCCGGAAATAAGCTTTTCAATGTTTTCTTCGGCCTTATCCGGATTTTTGCCAGATGTTTTGATCTCAATGGGATACAACTTCTGTCCTTTTTCAATAATCAGATCTATTTCTAGCCTATCTTGGTCCCTCAAAAAACAAAAATCTTTCCTTCTTTCGCTGTTTCTATTATCGAAATATTTAATGGTCTCCATAATACAGTAATTTTCAAAAATGGAACCAAATGTCGGACTGTTCTTGACTTCCTCTTTTGAAGTGATGCCCAACTGATTACAAAGCAAGCCCGTATCAATAAAATAGATTTTCGGGTTCTTTGTCAGCTGTTTGGAAATATTCGCATGATATGGGTATAGTATGTAGATTATCCCGCTTGCCTGGAGTATGGATACCCAGCTTTTCAGGGTATTGACCACAACACCCAATCCTTTTGAAAATCGGCTCAAATTCATTACCTGTCCGGCCTGCGCCGCAAGCATTGCAATGAATGACCTGAATTCCTCAAGTTTGCCGATATTATATAATGATCTTACATCCCTTTGTACGTATGTTTCAACGTAGCCTGTAAACCATTGGTTGATTTTTATTTTGTGGTTTATAAAAGGTTCCGGATAGCTGCTTCTTAAGCATGTAGCATAAAAGCATTCTTCCCCTGTCATTTTTGGCCCGGATTTNNTCCATTTCATCCATCGAAAGAGGGGACATATGAAGGATTCCCACCCTGCCAGCCAGTGATTCTGTAATACTTTTCATTAAAAGGAATTGTTGTGAGCCTGAAAGAATAAACCTTCCTTTGATAGATGGATCGCTATCAACCCTAATTTTGATATATGAAAATATATCCGGTGAATATTGTGCCTCGTCAATTATACAATAGTCTTCCAGGTCTCCAATGAATTTTTTTGGGTCTTTTATGGCTGAAGCTCTAACTTCTAGATCATCGAGACTGATATACCTGTATTTTGTACCAAATATCTTCTTTAAGGTGGTTGATTTTCCGGATTGCCTGGGTCCGGTGACGGCTACAACAGCAAATGATTCGCAAAGTTCTTTTATTGTGGGTTCTATGATTCGTTTTATGTAATTCATGGTTATATTATAGTCTTCAGGATTCCATTCGTCAATGCAAATTTACACAACTACTGCAAAATTACACATTCACTGCAAAACTACACATTCATTCATTTTCATATGAATTGATGCAATTACACCGTGTTTTTAATTGGTAATTTGATGTTGTTTATAGTATAATCCAGTTAGTAATTCAATACCAATTGAAAAGGCGGTGTTTTATGGATGAATTTTATAAATTATGGATGT
Organism: candidate division FCPU426 bacterium; assembly: GCA_003159495.1. Classification (GTDB taxonomy): domain Bacteria; phylum Oederibacteriota; class PGYV01; order PGYV01; family Palsa-1178; genus Bog-1181. The sequence continues at coordinate 1,767 of PLPI01000018.1, forward strand.
CCGGGCTTCAAAGACTTATGGACAGCCATATCTATGATCCCTCTGGAAAGCCCTACCCGGCACGCGATGATTTTAATATGCTTAATGCCAGGTTGGAACGGCTGCTATCCGGTAAATTGTCAGAGAATGAAAAGATCAGTATTTTAACGGGCCTGCGCGGGACGGGTAAGAGTACCCTGCTTGCCCAGTTGTTTGGAGTTGCCTCTGAAAAAAGAATAAGGACACTATATGTTGATGCCGGCAGGCTCATCCTCGAGGGATTCAATCTTAATGATTTTTTAAAGAAGTGGGAAAACGATGCCGCCTTTACATCAGAACGGCCGATTAGGAAAACTCTATTGCTCATTGACGAGGTTCATTACGATGAAAACTGGGGCCTGTTTCTTAAAAGCATGTTTGACAGGAACAAGGCAAATACGGACCTTATGATTGTCGCAACGGGATCCTCTGCCTTAAAAATCAAAATCAATCCCGATCTCGGTAGAAGGGCAATCTTTACAGAAATACTGCCTTTGCATTTCAGGGAATTTGCAAGGATCTTCGGCGGAATTACGGACAAGAATACCCCTGATACCTCTTTTATTTTTACTTCATCTGATGCAAAAAGTGTGGCTAAAAAAGCAATGGACATGTCTGCAGAAGTTAACAAGTATTTTTCATCCTTACCGATAAAAGCCGTTGAAAATTACTTTGCTTTCGGCGGCCTGCCTGTGTTCAAACACATAAATGAACCGCTCCTTGTGAACAATGCCATAAAAAGCATAGTTGAAAGCGTAATAGCACGGGATATCACAGCCATGAAAGGGTACAAGTCCCAGGCTTTGTCCAGACTGTACAGCCTTGCATGCCTTATCGCCGAGTCTGAAAAAATAACGCTTGAAAAGCTCAGCGATAGCCTGAAACTTAAGGACAACCGCACACTTTACGGACTGATCGATGGTTTTGTAATGAGCGGACTCCTTTTCCCAGTGAAAAGCTACGGCCGCAGGCATCATCAGACCAGAAAAGCACCGAAACTATTATTTTCCCATCCACTTTTCCGCGAAGCATTGTTAGAAGGCGCGGTTCCTGGCAGGGTTGCCGGCAGGAAATATGAAGAGGTCCTGGCCGCTTCCTTTAGAAGGTGTTTTGTAGGAAGTTTTGGTGCAGAAATGTATTTTGATTCTGCGGAAGGAAGCGCGGATTATATAATAAAAAGACCTGACAGGACAAAAATCACTATTGAAGTTTCTGCTTCAAAAGAGGAAATAAGCCAGATTCCCAGCACTATGAAAAAATCTGCTTCGACATATGGCCTGTTGATAGGCTCAAAAGAAATAAGCCTGGTCGAAAATAACATTGTAAAGCTGCCAATAAAATATTTATTATTGGCATAGAACAAAAAAATAAGACCATATAAAAACCCATTGCGAAATATGGAATACTATTTGGATTGAAAAACTTAAAACTGACAAAAAAGAACAGCATCAAAATTCCAAATAAATACCTTTTGATGATTTGAAGGTTGTTTTTTTATTGTTGTTCTGTCTTACGGTCAATTCAAGCTCCGGGCGTGATTTTTTCGCGCCTATAATATATAAATTATGTCGTTTTATCATAATTACATGGTCCTTGACCTGTCCTGTTTTGTACGAAAAAATATCAGTCGTTATAAACGATTTATTTATTAAAATTTAAAAATCATTGAGACTGTATCGTTAATACTTAGTACCCTAGGAAACGGTTTATATATAAAGTGTATTATTGATTTTCTCTGGGTTGATGTACGCACGCAATGGGTTCATACACGTGGATAACTATTATTTTTTAGGACTCATACACGCGCACTATGGAGTAGAACACGTACACGAAATTTTTGTATGGGCTGTTACACGTACGGGGCCATATTTATCCACACTGTGGGCTGATACACGCGCGGAAATTTTATTTTTCATGAGTTTGGGGTAGAACACGCACGAGGGGTAGTGGTTTCGTCCATAAAAATATACTAGGCTGAGTGGAAAGGCTTAAAATCAGCAGAAAAACCAGTTTGTTAAAGAAAAACTTTGAGCGGTCACTTAAAATTAATCCAAAAGAGGGGATTATGGGCTGATACACGCGCGGCCTAAATAAGGGCAATTAATACTTGATCTTTATTGAATTTCCATCCGGCTATTATGCTTTTGTCCTTTAAAGTGGAAAAAGCATGCTCTAAATTCCTTTTACGCTCGCCTGGGGTCTTCGTAACCATGCCTATTTGCTCGCACAGCTGGGCAATCTTGAAGGTAATGAACTTTTTATCGCCATCTTTGCCGCTACGCTTGGTTATAAGCAGCCCCAGGTAGAACTCAATAGGGGATTCCAGCTGTTTATAAACCGATGAATTCATGATGAAGAAATACTTGCCTTTAATGTTCTTGGCAAAGTATTCATTCAAAACAACCCTTGTTTTGACCTGTTTGTCGGTCACTATATGGCCCTGGTCGTCGTATGTTTCAAGGGAATCGAGCATATTTATGGTTATTTCTCCGGGGATGAACTTAACCTCGCCGGCGTCTTTGTATTTATAGAACTTGTCAGAGAGTATTTCGCTATATCGTAGGATGTGCAGGCAGGTCTTTAAACGCTCATAAGCCCGGCCGTCGACGCCCCATGCCAACCGCTTCAAAATATCGCGGTTAAAGAAGGTTACAGCGCGATCCTCGGGGCATCCAGCCTCATAGTACAGCCTTTCAATCTCAAACCAAAGACGCATGGCCGTATTATTGGGGGTCTTGTGTGTAGTTTTATTGCGGCATATAAGGCGGCGTTTGTTTCCGTCCTCATCCGTGTATACTACGATGCGTTCTTCGCTGATATACTTGTCAGTGGCCCAACC
>PLPI01000027.1:0-54388 GCA_003159495.1 candidate division FCPU426 bacterium
ATACCCAGGACAACCTCGGAATAACCAACAGGATCACGCTTTCATATAAGTTCGGCTCCCCGTCGGTCAGGCTCAAAATGACTCCCGCTGTATTCTCGCCAAACGGGGACAAAATCGCGGACTTCACATTCGGCATTGCGGAAGTGAGCGCGAAATCCAAGATACAATCCGCTTATATCACGGTCTATGACTCGTTTGGAAATACTGTAAAAAGGAACCTCCCGGTCACCAACTGGAACAGGATATACTGGAACGGATATAATGACTTCAAACAGAGAGTGGTTGACGGGGTATATAAGGTTGTTCTTACCGTAAACTACGGCTCGGGCGTGGTGTCGAGATCGGATCCGGCGGCAGTCGAGGTTGATGACACGCCGCCGACAGTCGACGGCGACGCGAATCCTAAAATAATAAAACCGGGATTCATGACAACTCTGGTGGTTCCGGTATCCTTTACGGAAATGGCGCAGGATTTGCATGGTATCGCCGCATGGAAACTGATAATAGGCACAATGGACGGAAAGGTATTTAAGACTTTTGGCTCTCGCGGCTACCCGAACGGCGTTGTCTGGGACGGTTCGGATGACTCCGGCTTGAACAGCGTATCGACAAAGACAAATTATACATATACTTTCTACGCCATGGACAGCGTGGGCAACTGGGGAAGATCAATTACGAAACAGGTTAAAGTAATGCCGAAAGAGATAGTCATAAACCTTGCTTCGGACACATTGTTTGATATCGGGAAAGCGGATGTCAAGATAAGCGTTTACCAGGACCTGAAAAAGATATCGGACATTATAAAATCCAACGGCAATCCGCACGTGATAGTCGAGGGCCATACTGATAATGTTCCGATGAAACACGGGCAGTACGCCGACAACCTCGCGCTTTCACAGGCCAGGGCGGAGGCCGTAGTCAAGTTCTTTGTGGATCTTTTTGACCTTAAACCATCCATATTTACGGCCGTCGGGAAGGGCGATAGCCAGCCTATAGCTACAAATGATACGCCGGAAGGCAGAAAGCTTAACAGGCGCGTTACGTTAAGGATACAGGCAAGCAAATACGAATAGTTTGTCCGGTGTGATATGTTTTAAAAAATTAGAATTAAATGGAGGCAGTAAATGAGGCGGAAACAGAGTTATGATACCACCGTTCAGTCGGTGGAAAGAACGCTTGATATCATAGAGACCCTGAGCGGATACAAAACAGGCGTGGGCGTTACCACGCTTTCAAAGGAATTAAAGCTTCATAAATCAACGGTTCACAGGCTGCTTACCACCCTCATGCTCAGGAAATATGTGGAGCAGGACCCGGAAACATCGAAATATAAGCTCGGCATGAGGCTCTTTGAACTTGGCAACGCGGTATTATCAAAGCTTGACATAAGGCAGCACGCCATGGCCTATCTGCGCCAGCTCTGGCGCACCACCGGCGAAACAATACAGCTTTCAATAGTTGACCAGTTTAAGGTTCTTTACGTTGATGTCCTTGAAACCCTGGAACGTGTCGGGGTAAAATCAAATGTGGGCGAGCGAGTGCCTCTGCATTGCTCGGCGCCTGGAAAGATCTGGCTCGCGTGCCTTCCGGATGACAGGATAAACGATGTACTCAAGGGGATCAAGTTCGAGCCGTTTACGCCATTTACCATAGACAACCAGGAAAAGCTGCGAGAGGCGATAAACCAGGCCAAAACTCTGGGCTACGCAGTCGACAACCAGGAATACTCAACCGACCTTGTATCTGTGGCGGCGCCTGTGCGCAATTACCGCGGAAGGGTTATTGCGTGCGTGTCAATCACTTCGCCTGCGCTCAGGATGAACGAAGAGCGCATCAGGGAATTCGGCGNNCAGGTAAAAATAAACGCGGAAAAGATATCCCAGTCAATGGGTTTCAATTCAAAATAGGCCGCATTTTCAACACTGCCTTAATATTTTATTTATACATGCATATCCATCTTTAATATTTTAAATCCATTTTTGGAGGTTCTTATGTATCTGCAGGGCGTCAATTTCGGCGGTTACCTTTCGCAGGCAGACCTTAATGAGAAACACCTGAAAACTTTTATCACCGAAAAGGATTTTAAAAAAGTAAAGTCATGGGGGTTTAATATCATAAGGCTGCCCGTGGACTATATGCTTTTTGAGGATGACCGCAAGCCCTTTGTTTATGACGAAAAACGGTTAAAATATCTGGACAGGTGCGTGGATCTTGCGGAAAAGCACGATTTGTGGCTCATGATTGACCTCCACAAGGCGCCGGGACATTCCTTTGCGTTAAAGGAAAGGGACAGCAATGACATATGGGATAAAAAATCCCCGAACAGGGCCCGTTTTGTGAAAATATGGGAGTTTCTGGCGAAAAGATACGCCGGCCGGGGCGAAAAGATAATGTACGAGCTTTTGAACGAGCCCGTGGCCGGAAAAGACGCGCAGTGGAATTCGCTGGCATCCGACGGGCTGGAAGCCATAAGAAAGTTTGACAAAAAACACTGGGTTGTCATCGAATCCAACAAATGGGGCAATGTGCATACTTTCAGGTCGCTGAAAAAATTCAACGATAAAAAAATAATTTATTCCTTCCATTTTTACGAACCCATCGTCGTGACACACCAGATGGCGGAATGGGTGGGTTTTGTAAAGAACAATATCTACAAAAAACTGGTCGATTATCCGGGCAGGCCCGAAGGCATGAAGGGTATAGCCGCCGAAGTCGCGAAAAGGGAAAAGGATTTTGCCATATTTTTCAAGAAACAGGACAGAATGTGGACAAAAAAGGACCTCGATAAGATGGTCGACCTGATAGTCAGGTTTGCGAAAAAGAACTCGGTTCCGGTGCTGTGCGGCGAATTCGGGTGCGTGGCCCACGCCATGCCGAAAACCCGCGAGAACTGGACGCGGGATTTGATATCAAAATTCAGGAAACACAGGATTTCCTACACTTACTGGAACTATAAGAATATGGATTTCGGAATACTTGATTATACGGAAAAATACGGCCGCAACGGCAACTATACTCCGGGCACCCGGCTTGACGGGCCCATTTTAAAGGCCCTGCAAAGTGGAATTCTTTAAGGTACTGCACAACTATAAAAACGCGAGGGTTGCCGAAATAAACACCCTTCACGGTAAGATAACAACGCCTGTATTTATGCCCGTGGGCACCCAGGCTACGGTAAAAATAATGACCCCCGGCGACCTGGAAGAGATGAACATCGCCGTTATTCTTGCCAATACGTACCATTTATACTTAAGGCCGGGACTTGATATAATCAGGAAGGCCGGCGGGCTCCATAAATTTATGGCATGGAACGGCGCCATTCTCACTGATTCCGGCGGGTTTCAGGTATTTTCGCTGAAGGAACTGCGCACCATAACGAAAGACGGCGTGAAATTCAGATCGCATTTCGACGGAGGAGAACATTTTTTTTCGCCGGAAAAAGTGGTGGAGATACAGAATATACTAGGCTCCGACATAATGATGTGTTTTGACGAATGCCCCCCTTATCCCGCGGAAAAAGAATATATAAGCTCTTCGCTGGATATGACCCTGGACTGGGCCAAAAGGGCAAAAGCCGCGCATAAAAAAGAGGGACAGTTCCTTTTTGGAATAATACAGGGCGGCGTATTCAGGGACCTCCGCGAAAAGGCCCTGGAAGAAATGGTTAAACTGGATTTTCCGGGTTATGCCATTGGCGGGGTATCGGTCGGCGAGGGAAAAGAGCTTATATACCGGGCGGTTGACTGGTGCGCCCCTTTTATGCCGGAAAATAAGCCGAGATACCTTATGGGCGTCGGCACCCCCGAGGATATATGGTACTCGGTGGAAAAAGGGGTGGATATGTTCGACTGCGTATTCCCGACCAGGATAGCAAGGAACGGAACGGCATATTCCTCGGAAGGGCTCATAAAACTCAGGAATGCCGAATACAGGGATGATTTCACTCCGCTTGACGCCGGATGTTCCTGTTACGCCTGCCGGACCTTTACCAGGGCGTACATCAGGCACCTTTTTAATGTCCATGAAATACTCGGGATGAGGCTCACCACTTTACACAACATACATTTTATGATAAACTTGATGGACAAAATACGGAAAAGCATCCTTGAAGACAGCTATGAAAACGAAAAAGAAAAATTTTTCAGCCGGTATAAAACCGGGAAAATAACCGATGAAGATTGTAAAGAGTAAAAAAAAACCACGGAGGTAACAGAATGTTTTTGACACCATTACTTGCGGCACCATCACTACCGGGAGCCCCCGTCGGCGGCGGGCAATCAGGTTCGCTACCGATGCTTCTGGTTCAGTTTGCGATTATAGGAGTGATTTTTTATTTTCTCCTCATAAGGCCCCAGCAGAAGGAAAGAAAGAAACTACAGCAGATGCTCGCCGCCCTTAAAGAAGGGGATAAGATTGTGACGACGGGCGGTATTGTCGGGATAATCACCAAGATTACCGACAAGGACGACGTTATCCAGATAACGGTCAGCGAATCAACGAAGCTTAACGTTTTGAGGCCGTACATCACAAAAAAGATAGAGAAACAGGCCTGATAAAACATGTCTGAAATACGGAAGGATCCCGTAACAAACAGGTGGGTAATAACGCTGGATGACAGGAATTTCAAGCCGGCGACCGATTATGGAGCGGGTGGAAACCTTCCAGAAAACGACAAGGCATGCCCGTTTTGTCCCGGAAATGAGGACAAAACGGGCAAGACTATTTACTCAATAAAAAGCTCCGGCGATAAATGGCAGGTCAGGGTAATACCCAATAACAATCCTTATTTAAAGGTCGAAACCCAGCTGAAAAACAAGGGGGTCGGCATATTCGACATTATAACCGGCACCGGGGCCAACGAGGTTATCATCGAAACTCCAAGGCATGACCTTGATTTCGACAGGCTCGATATGGCGCACATTGTATCCATAATCAGGACATACAGGGACAGGATACTGGATTTAAAGAATGACACCAGGCTTGAATACATGCTGATATTCAAGAACAGGGGTGCGCGCGCCGGTGAAACAGTTCATCATCTTCATTCCCAGCTTATCGCCATGCCGGTAGTGCCGGCTTCAATAACGGACGAAATAGATTCGTCGTTAAAATACTTCTCATTCAAGAAAAGGTGCATTTACTGCGATATACTGGAAAACGAGATGCTTTTAAAGGAAAGGCTCGTAAAGGAAACCGAGCATTTTATACTAATAACCCCTTTTGCGTCGCAGACGCCGTTTGAAATGTGGATCCTGCCAAAAAGGCACACACCGCATTTTCACGGTATCAATGAAAGTGAAACAAAGGATCTTGCCTATATCCTTAAAGAAGGTATTTCAAGGATGAACAAGGCTTTGAACAGGCCGTCATACAATTATATGATTCACAGCGCTCCTGTAAAGGCCGGTGAACTTGAACATTACCACTGGCACCTGGAAATATTGCCCAGGGTTAAGCCTTTAGCCGGTTTTGAATGGGGCAGCGGCTTTTACATCAATCCCACACTGCCGGAGGATTCAGCCGCTTACCTGAGGGGAATAACACTGCCATGAACGGCACCTCAAAGGACAAGGCCCTGTCGGTAACGGAATTGACGTCGGCCATTAAAGAAACACTTGAACGAAACCTCAACAGCCTATGGATACAGGGCGAAATATCGAATTATTCATCTCCTGCTTCAGGGCACATTTATTTCACCCTTAAAGACGAAAACAACCAGATTAAGATAGCCTTTTTCGGCGGCAGGAAAAAAGCCATGGGATTAAACCTTGAAGACGGAAAAAAGGTCGCTGTTTTTGGAAGGGTTTCAATTTACGGCAAAAGAAGCGAATACCAGCTCATCGCCGAAGAAATCCAGGTTACGGGACTCGGCGACCTGCTTGTCGAGTTTGAGAAATTAAAGGCCAGACTGTCCGCGGAAGGGCTATTTGACGCGTCACACAAAACCGCCATTCCGGAGTTTCCCGAAAAAATAGCCATAATTACGAGCCCCACGGGCGCGGCAATCAGGGATATCATAAACATAATAAAAAGGCGTTATCAGGCGGCCGGGATACTGATTTATCCGGTTATGGTTCAGGGCGATGCCGCGCCGGCGCAGATAGCAAGGGCCGTAACTGAGGTTGACACAATGTCCATGGATGTAATGATAGTAACCAGGGGCGGCGGCTCAATGGAGGACCTCTGGGCGTTTAACGACGAAAAACTGGCACGCGCCATATACGCGGCAAAGACGCCTGTTATTTCCGCCGTGGGCCACGAAATAGATTTTACAATAGCGGATTTCGTGGCGGATCTGCGCGCGCCCACGCCTTCGGCGGCGGCGGAACTTGTGGTGCCGGATTCACAGGAACTCGGAGCCAGGATAGCTTCGGCACGGGGAAAACTCGGCTCAATGCTTTCCCATATGGTTGAAATTTACACGCAGCGACTTGAAAAACTTTCAAAAAGTTACGCGTTTAAGCTTCCGTTCCAGTTGTATTCGGACCACGTCCAGCGCGTGGATGAACTCGGTGAAAGCCTCTCTGACATGCTTAATAACCTGCTGGAAGATACGCTGGAAAAAATAAAAATTCGCGAAGACAAACTGAAAATACTGAACCCTTTAAACATATTGAAAAAAGGATACTCCGTGGTGTATGATGACAGCGGTAAGATACTGAGCGATTCGAAAAAAGCCACGGATAAGATAAACATAACCCTTTACAGGGGCACGCTTACCGCAAATGTGTCCAAAATCGGGGAATAGATAATAGAGGTGGATATGAAAAAGGAAAAGGGATTCGAGGGTTATTTGAACGAACTCGAGGAGATAGTCGACAGGCTGGAATCGGGCGAGGCGGACCTTGACGCTTCCATTGAGTTATATGAAAAAGGGATGAAACTGACTGAAAAATGCCGCGAGATACTCAAGGAAAAGAAGTTGAAAATAGAGATATTGAGGAAAAAGACGGAGGAAGGCTACGTTGCATCGGACTTTGAGAAAGCAGAGCCCGTTGATGAAGCAGAAAAAGCGGACGAAAACGATGAAGACAAAAGTGAAAAGGAAAAAGAAAATGAGGATAAATTATTCTAAAAGCGGCAAACGCGGCGGCGTTGAAAAACAGCTTGCGGCGCTTGCCGGGATAATTGACAGGTCGCTGCTTGAGTATGTTTCGGAAAAAAAGGAATATCCGCCGGTTATTTACAGGGCCATGAAATACTCGATTTTTGCCGGCGGTAAAAGGCTCAGGCCGGCCATGCTTTTATTATCCGCGAAAGCATGCGGGCTGTCCTTCACGGATGCCATGCCTGCCGCATGCGCGGTGGAAATGATACATACATATTCTCTCATACACGACGATCTTCCGGCCATGGATGACGACGATATGAGGCGCGGCAAACCCACCAGCCACCGCAAATTCGGAGAGGCTGTGGCGATACTTGCCGGCGACGCGCTTTTAAACAGGGCGTTTGAAACATTTTTCCGGTGCCGTTTTAACAAAAGGATTAAGCCTGAAAATATTCTGGCTTCGGCGGCATGCCTTGCCGGGGCTTCCGGCGTAAACGGGATGATAGGCGGGCAGGTGCTTGATATAAACAGCGAAAACAAGAGGATAAGCAGGGACGCTCTATCCGTGCTTCATGAAAAAAAGACCGGGGCGCTCATAAAGGCGTCTGTTGTATGCGGGGCAATGCTCGCGGGAGCCGGGCCGGGGGCCTTAAAAAAGTTTTCGGTTTACGGCGAAAAAGCCGGGCTTGCTTTTCAGATAACGGACGATATACTTGACGTAACCGGGGATGAAAAGAAAATGGGAAAAAAAGTTAACAAGGACGCCGCGGCTTTTAAATCGACATATCCGGCGGTTTACGGGCTGGAGCGGTCGGCCGCGATGGCACGGGAACTCACGGCCGGCGCATGCTCCGCCATGGGAAAAACCGACTCAAATACCCGCGCGCTGGCTGATATAGCCCTATTTATAACCGGCAGGAACTTTTGATAAAACTTGATTTAAAAGGAGAACTAAAATGAAACCCGGGATTAATAACGCAATCCAGATACTGCTGTCAATCATAACCAATAAAATATTTTATGTCACATTTTTTACTTGGTTTTTGGCCCAGGCCCTGAAGATTATTATTAATCTTTCCCGCACCGGTAAAATAGATTTCAGGCTGCTGGTGGGGACGGGCGGCATGCCTTCGTCGCATACCGCTTCGGTTACTTCGCTCACGACATGTGTCGGCATAACATCCGGCTGGACTTCCACAATATTTATGGTGTCGTTACTCTATTGCATAGTTGTCTGCTCCGACGCCATGGGGGTGCGCAGGGCGGCCGGCAAGCAGGCAAGGGTTTTGAATATGATGATGGACGAGATAGGGCATAATAAATTTCAGGCGGAAAAGAGGCTCAAGGAGCTTCTGGGACACACGCCGCTTGAGGCCGCAGCCGGCATATTCCTCGGAATCCTGATTCCGATAATATTTTATTAGGCCGGGCAATGGAATATAAAATATTAAACAATATAAAGAGCCCGGCCGATTTAAAGCAGCTCTCATATGCACAGCTTGACGAACTGGCCGTGGAAGTGCGCGATTTTATGGTTGAGACGGTATCCTCGACCGGAGGGCACCTTGCCTCATCGCTCGGCGCGGTTGAGGCCACAATAGCGCTGTACCGCGTATTTTCCCCGCCGGAAGACAGGATAATATGGGATGTCGGGCACCAGGCCTATACGCATAAAATTCTTACCGGAAGAAAAGCGCGTTTTAAAACGCTCCGCCAATACGGCGGCATCTCCGGTTTTTTAAAACCCGATGAAAGCAAATATGACTTTTTTGGCGCCGGACACACATCGACTTCCATATCGGCGGCGATGGGGTTTGCAAAGGCCCGGGATTTGAAAGGTGAAAATTACAGCGTGGTGGCGGTGCTTGGCGACGCTTCACTTGCCAACGGGATGTCCCTTGAGGCCATAAACCATATCGGCCATGATAAAACAGACATGCTTGTTGTTGTTATCGACAATGAAATGTCAATATCGCCCACTGTGGGCGCGCTTTCCAATTACCTGAACGGTATAATAACGGGGCGGATGTACAATAATTTAAGGCAGTCGGCAAAAAAATTTTTGGAAACGATACCCAAAAATATAGGTTCGCCCGTCGCCGTTGTCATGAAGCATATTGAAGAGGGGATAAAGGGAGTCTTTTCGCCCGGCGCGCTCTTTGAGGAGCTCGGTTTCAAATATTTCGGTCCGATAACCAACGGCCATAACATCAAAACGCTTACGGAAACATTAATAAAGCTGAAGGAAATCAGGGGCCCGAAACTGCTTCACGTGATTACAAAAAAAGGGCACGGCTACGCCCCGGCCGAAAAAAACCCGACTTTATTCCACGGGATAGGGCCTTTTAACAGGATAACGGGAGAGCTGATTAAAACTTCAAAACAGCCCACTTATTCAAAGATATTTTCCGAAAAACTTATCAGCATTGCCGGAAAAGACAGGAAAATACTGGCAATAGTTGCCGCCATGAAGGACGGAACCAACCTTTCCAGGTTCAAGGAACTGTACCCGGACAGGTTCTTTGATGTGGGCATAGCCGAGGAACACGCTGTTACATTCGCCGCGGGACTTGCGAAAAACGGATTTAAACCCGTGGTTGCCATATACTCGACTTTCCTGCAGAGGGCGGTTGACCAGATTATACACGACGTCGCCATACACAGGCTTCATGTAATATTCACACTCGACAGGGCCGGGCTTGTCGGCGAGGATGGCGCCACGCACCATGGTGTCTTTGATATTGTCTTCATGAAAATGATTCCGGGCATGATCGTAATGGCTCCATCCGGGGCGCAGGAACTTGAAAGAATGCTTTTGACAGCCTCTAATTGCGGCGGCCCCGTCGCAATCAGGTTTCCCAGGGGGATTGCTGCGGGTGATGGCGGAAAAAACGCCGCTCCGGTCCGCATCGGCAGGGCAAAGACCATGAAAAACGGCAGGGACATGACGATAGTCTGCCTTGGGCCCCTGCTTAATGACGCGCTCGCGGCTGTAAAAAACGCAGAGAACAAAACAGGAGGGTCGATAGAGGTTATTGACGCGCGTTTCGCAAAACCTATCGATAAAAAGATGATTTTCAGGTCTGTCAAAAAAACACGGAGGCTCATCACTGTGGAAGAAGGGGTCGTTGAGGGCGGTTTCGGACAATCCGTGACAGCCGCTATGCAGGGATTGGGCCTCACTGATTTTGTGGTAAAAAATATGGGCATACCGGATAAATTCATTGAACACGGAACCATGGAACAACTGAGGGCTGACTGCGGCCTTTCGGCCAGGGGAATAGAACGCGCCATATATGAATTGATAGACGGCGCCAAAAAAAAGGTGTGATATGCTTATTAAACTGAAGATACAAAATTACGCGCTTTTAAAGGATGTGGAGATAGACTTCGGGCCCGGCCTGAATGTATTGACCGGTGAAACCGGGGCCGGGAAGTCAATACTCATAGGGGCCATAAATACGGCCATAGGCGAGCGCGGCTATATAGAGAATATCAGGACCGGCGAGGACAAAGCCGTTGTCGAGGCTGTTTTTGATTTCTCATCCAATGCGGCCGCCATGGCCGCCGTTAATTCGCTGCTTTCCGGGGCGGGGATAGATTCAGCGGATCCGCTGCTTATAATACACAGGGAAATCAGCAGGAATTCAAAGGGCAGGATACTGATAAACAATTCCAGCGCGGCGCTATCTTTCCTGGAAAAACTTGGAAAAGGGCTGGTTGACATTCACGGACAGCATGAGCACCAGTCGCTTTTACGCAGCGAGGTCCACATGGATTTGCTTGACTCTTACGCTGGCTGCCGCGATATAAAATCAAAAACAGCGTCGCTTTACCATAAATATAACGTGATAATGACGGAGCTCAAGCAGCTTCGTTCCATGGAAAATGAAAAGGCGGAAAGGCTTGATATACTGAATTACAGGCTGAATGAACTTGAGGCGGCCTCGCTTGACAGGGAAAACGAACTTGAGGAACTTAACGCACGCAGAAGCGTGATGGTGCATGCCGAATCTGTCAGGGAATCAGTGGTAAAAACCATTACAATGCTATCACCGTCATCGCTTGACCTTGAGGGTGACGGCGCAATAGACCTTCTTTACAGGGCAAAGCAGAACATGGAAGATGTGGCTAAAATTGACGCAAATTCCCTGTCGCAGGTGTTGCCCCTTGCGGCCGACGCCTCGGTAAAACTTGAGGAAATCAGGGAGTTTTTTGTCTCCTACAGGGATAAAATTGATTTTGACCCGCAGATGCTTTCAGCCGCGGAAGAAAGAATATCGCTGATTGAATCGCTTATGAAAAAGTATAAAAAATCGGGAGTTGCGGAATTAAAACGGTTTTATTCCACCCTTGCGGATGAAAAGAAGGCTGTGGAATTCAACTCCGAGGCGATAATAGAAAAAGAAAAACTTGCCGTTAAATGCATGGAAGAACTGGCTGTGGCTGCGGGCGAACTTTCCGCGGTAAGGCATCTCAAAGCGAAAGAGCTCGGTTTAAAGATCGAGGAGGAATTAAAGGACCTCGGCATTATGAAAGCCTCGTTCCTGGTCGAGGTAATTGACACACCGGCAGCCGGCCCGGATGCTTTGAGCGTAACGATAAATTCAAAAAAATACGGTGTAAATGAATCCGGAATCAACGATGCGGCGTTCATGCTGTCGCTCAATCCCGGCGAGGACATGAAGCCGCTGGTAAAAATCGCCTCAGGCGGCGAGATATCAAGGATCATGCTTTCAATTAAGAACATATTATCGGCTGTGGATCCCATACCGGTTATGGTTTTTGACGAGATAGACACCGGTATATCGGGCAAGATAGCCCAGGTAGTCGGAAAAAAACTCAGGGAAATATCCTCCATGAAACAGCTTTTATGCATCACTCATCTGCCCCAGATAGCGGCATGTTCCGACACTCATTATTCCGTGGGAAAACATGTCGCCGCGGGAAAAACAGAGACCAGGATCGAAAAACTGGATAAAACCGCAAAGGTCAGGGAAGTAGCGAAGCTTTTGAGCGGAGAAACCGTCACAGAAGCGTCAATGAGGGCGGCCGAAGAGCTTATTTCCTCCGTTAACAACGACAGGCCACAGGAGTAAAAACCGATGAAATACTTTTTAGCTGCAGCAACCGCGGTGCTTTTTTTTATTTATGCGCATACGGCCGCGCCTGCAATGTATTTCGGGGATGACGGGGAGGTAATATCGGCCGCAGCCACACTGGGCATCGGACATCCGCCCGGATATCCGCTGTATATGCTGATAACAAAAGCGCAGACCTTGCTGCCGTTCGGCGGCACGGCGTTCAGGGCAAACCTTGGAGCCGCGTTTTTGGGCGTTCTTGTGTTCCTGATGTTTTATTTTTGCGGAAAACTTTTTTTAAAGGTTGTATTTAACCGCCCTGACGGCGGGGCAGCCGCGTTTCTGGCGGCATTGGTTTATGCGTTATCAAGGCAGATCTGGTTTGAAGCGTCCCATTCCAAGGGGGCGATTTACCTTTTAATGTTCCTTGCGGTTTTGATATCGCTATATTTCATACTCAGCTACGCAGATACTAAAAAAATCAAATATTTTTATGCGTCATTTTACAGCATGGGGTTTCTGATACCGATACACAATGCAACATCTATGTTTTTAATATTTGCAATCCCTGCGCTTATATATATATCAAGGGGCAGGATAAAGAAAACGACATATTTTTACGCCGCAATTATTTTCCTGCTTGCCCTTGTTACCCCTTACTTATACCTGTTTATACGTATGAAAGCATCGCCTGTAATAAACTGGGGAAACCTCCAGACATACAGGGAGGTATTCGGCCATATTATAAGGGAAACATATAATTACAACCAGTCAAAAATATCCTCGCCAGCCGCGCTTTTATTCAGGTTCGGAAACTATTTCTCCGTATACCTGGAAAATTACTGGCTGCTGGCTTTATTTGCCGCCGCCGGACTTTATTATATTTACAGAAAATCACTCTTCTTTTCCGGCTATATGGCGGTTTTTTACGCAGCCAATCTCGGGGCCCTGATTTATGTCATTAACACCTCCGCGGGTTTTCCAATAAATGACCTTTCGCCGTTAACGCTTTACGCAAGCAAAAGTTTTTATCTTTCCAGCGATATTATTCCCGAATTATTTTCGGCGGCGGGAGTTTACGGGCTTATAAGGTTTTTTAACATTAAGTTCACATTTGACGGCAGGTTCGCCTACGGCCTGATATTTCTTATGCCGGTTTTTATGATTTTTTCAAATTATGAAAATTGCGATAAAACCGGGGAATATCTTGCCTGCGACCATGCCCGGAACATTCTCTCGTCGATTCCTGCCGGATCAATCCTTTTTACCGGCAACGACTGCCCGCTATTTAATATTGCCTATTTGACTGTTGTAAAAAAGGAATTTCCCCGTATAAAAGTTTATGATTCCGGCGGCACGATGCTTTCTTACGAGCTTTATCTCAATATGCGCCATAAGTGGGACCGGGACGAATTCGCCGAAATCGAGGAAAACACCATAATCGCGAATCCCGGAAAAGTTTACGACACGTCCATAAAATCATTCAAAACCTTCAAAGGAGATACAAATCTTTACGGCATATTATACAAACCCGGGCCGGCCGGTTATTTTTACCCGGGTACGGTAAAATTATTTGACATGTATTCAACGCGGTGCTTATATACGCAGCCGGATACAGATATATTTTACAGCTCCATCGCGGCCTCATATATAATAGCAAAGGCGCGTTACGCGGCCCTCTCCGGCGACAGGCCCCTTGCGGAAAAATATTTAAGGCTTGCCGCAGCGATGGGGGTGAAAAGCCCCGGAGTTTTCCTTAATATTTCGCTTGTATATAACCTTGACCTGCACGACCCCGAATCGGCGGTGCCTTATGTTGAAAGTGTTATTATGGACAATCCCTACGACCTGAACGCTTACGGCCTTCTGGCCAAACTATACATGCAGTTTGACGCGGAAAAGGCTGTTTATGTGCTCAAAACGATGTACCCCAGGCTTTCAAACGACAGGGAACGGCAGGCGGCAATTCAGGAAATAAATGAAATAACAGCATCAATTGAAAAGCAAAAGGCGCAGTTGAATGGAGGCGTAAAATGAAAAGAATTTTAGCAGTATCGGCAGCCGTGCTTCTTATGGCGTTCATATATATATTAACGGCGCCGCCGACAATATATCTTGGCGACAGCGGCGAGATAGCGGCGGCGGCCGCAACCATGGGAATTCCGCACCCGCCCGGATATCCTCTGGATATGCTGATTGGAAAAATAGCGGTTCTTATGAACACGGGCGACCAGGCATTCCGGATGAACGTTCTTTCCGCGGTTCTGGGTTCCCTTTGTATGGCCCTTTTCTATCTGGTTATCCGGCAGTTTATAATGTGGAGTGCGAAGAAAAAAACAGAGATGTTTTCCGTTGAAATTTCATCCGCATTAATAGCTGTTATTTACGCGCTTTCATCCGGGGCCTGGTTCGAATCCATCCATGCCAAAGGGGCTGTTTATATGCTGGCGTTGCTGCTGATACTGGCGGGATTATACGCGGCGCTGAAAAACATAAATACCGGATCGTTGAAATACATGTACCTGACGGCATACCTTTCGGGGTTTTTCATTCCGGCGCACAGTTCGGCGGCGCTTTATGCCGTTTTTATCATCATTTTGACAGCTTTTGTAAACCGTAAAAATTTGACTCCGTTCCGGGCGCTGTTTTCGGCAGTTCTTTTTTTTGCCGCATTTTTAACCCCTTATTTATATTTATTTATCCGCGCGCGCGCGGCTCTTCCGGTGGATTTCAGCTTTGTTTCAACCCCGGCCGGCGTAATTAACCATATAATGCGCAGCGCGTACTCAAGGCATGATTCACAGCCGTTTGACTTCGGGGTGTATTTTTACAAATTATTTGATTACTTTTCGCTTTACCTGCAGAAATACAACATTACCTTTTTGTTCGTTATTGCCGGCCTGGCCGCGTTTTTCCGCAGGAACCGCGGCTCCGCGGTATTTTCAACGCTTTTTTTTATTGTTAACCTGTTGATACTGGTTTTTGTAATGGATACATCGGCTGGTTTTGCCGTAAACTCGACATCTGCCATTTCGGCCTACGCGGACAGGAATTTCTACCTCATAGCGGATATACTGCCGGCGCTGCTCGCCGGTTCCGGAATTTATCTGACGGTAAATTTTTTAAACGCCCGTTACGGTATAAAAAGGGGGTTTGTTTTATTGGTACTGTGCGTTCCGGCTGTCATAATGGGAATGTCCAATTTTGACGCCAACAACCATTCAAGGGCGTTTCTGGGATACGACCATGGCATGAACATAGAAAAATCACTCAGGCCCGGCGACACACTCATGGTCAAAAGCGACTTGCCGCTCTTTAATATAGTATACCTTAAAACATGCCTGAATAAGTTTGATGGCATTAAAGCTTATGACCGTGATGCGGATTACCTGGATTCAACCATATTTAAACAAAACGGGGAACGTGACAGGGATACGGTAGACGATGTTGAAGCGGCTGTATGCGTCTCAAATTCAGCGTCGTGCTACTTTACAATGGCCGGAGACCTGTCCAACAGGAAAATATCTTCCATACCTTACGGCATTATTTTTAAAATGGCGCCTGTACCGGCTCCGGTATTGGGGAACCTGAAAATATCGGAACTGTACACATTCAGGGATTTTTTTAACAATTCAAACAATGACCTTTATTACAGGGATGTCGCGGCCAGGTATTTCATAATGTACGCAAGGTACGCTGCCATATCCGGCGACGGGAAAAAGGCGGACGATTACATAGCGCTGGCGTTTAACACGGCTCCGACAAGCGCCGAAATACTTAATGAAATAGCCCTGACAAAATATTATTATATGGGTGATGTGGACGGAGCAATCGATTATGTGCGTATTATTTATAATATTGACAGGCACGACATGAACGCTGTAAAGCTGCTTGCCGCTCTTTTTGAGAAAAGAAACCCCGTAAGGGCGCTTGAATGGCTGGACATACTATATAAAAATAGTATTGATATGACCGAGAAGGCAAATATTCAGGCCGATATAGATGCCGTTAAAAAAGCCACAAAATAACACTCCTGGCGGCAGCATCGGGCTGCTTGTTGTTTTGTTATCTTTTATTTTTGTAACGGCGGTATTCATAACGACATCAGTACCCACAATATATCCCGGGGACAGCGGCGAGACGGCCGCGTCGGCTTATACGCTGGGGCTCGGCCATCCGCCGGGATATCCGTTGTATATGCTGTGTTCAAAGATATTTACCATGTTTCCAGCGGGTGATACGGCTTTCAGGGTAAATATTTTAGCCTCGGTTTGCGGCGGGCTCTTTTTCCTCGCGGTTTTCCTGCTCTCAAGGGAAATACTCTTTATGACATATAACATCAAACCGGATTCAGCGGCTGTCATCGCCGTGTTAACATCGATGTTTGTGTCGCTTTCTTCCGTTGTCTGGTCCGAGTCCACACAGGCAAAGGGGGGATTACATATTCTCGCGGACGCAGCCGCTGTTTTTGCCGCTTACTTTGCCGTGCGTTACCGCCATACTTATGACAAAAAATATCTTTATATTGCCGTATTACTGTCGGGTTTTATGCCGGCTCTTCATCAGACAACGCTGGCCGCTGTTATAATGATTTTATTTTCGGTTTTTTACAAAAATCAAAGGCTTTCAGGCGGGGAAATCAGGGTTTGTGTCGTTTTATTCATCCTTTCTTTGATGTCGCCCGTGTTATATATATTCATAAGAATGAATGCCAACCCCGTTGTCCACTGGGCGGGAATATCAGATTTTTCAGGCGCCATGCAGTATATTTTCAGGACGGTATATTCGCATTATGAGACAGGCAGCAGGTCATTATATACGGAAACCTTCAAGCTTTTCACCGCCTTGAAATCGATATTTTCGTGGATGAATATTATGATTATCCCGGCGCTATTGGGAATTTATATCTTATTCAGGAAAAACAGGGCTTTATTGTTTTATCTCGGGGCATTTTTTGTCATTAATACCGCCGGTGTAATTTTTTTCACGTCGGACTCATTATCGCCGGTATTTGCCTATATAGACAGGCCATTTTACATCCTGAGCCTTGCGGCGCTTGCGCCTGCCGCGGCCGCCGGGATAACTCGGATGTATGAAATAATTCCGGTACAATGGAAGCCTGTTTTTTTGGCGTCGGTTATTATGCTGCCGCTCGGGCAGGCGGCCTTTAACCATTCCCGCAATGATTATTCAAAAAGTTTTATCGGATATGACCATCCGCTTAACATTTATAAGACTCTTTCCGCCGGAGACACACTCCTTACCGGCGCGGACAATCCGGCTTTTAATATTTTGTATTTTCAGCAGGTGGATGGATATTTTAAGGATATCAATATATATGATATCAACGCCAATCTCTTTGACCTAAAGCCGTATGCGGCTTACCGGGCAAATATGACCACGGAAAGAATGCGGTCAATAAACGCGGATATAGCGGCTTCGACCTCAGGCAGGGTTTTCTCATCCGAATTCACTTCGTTTCCCGGAAAGAATTTGTTCCCATCGCAATACGGTATACTTTACCGCATTTCTTCAAATGAAAAGCCGGTTCTGAAAACGGGCGGAATAATGCGATTATATACTATACGCGATTACTTCAATACAAAATATCCGGACCTGGCCAGCAGGGAATTAATGGCGCGCTTTTTTTTAGCCGCCGCCGATTACTCGGCGCTTAAGGGCGACCCGACCGGTTTTGAAAATTTAAAGTCGCTTGCCGGGAAAACCGGTTCCGATAATCCGGGCATAATGTCAACGATTGCTTTTTCCTCTTTTTTTTATATGCACAACATACCTGAAGCTGTAAGTTATCTGGAAAAGTCCGTTGATATGGATCCTTACTACACGGATGCGATAAGACTGCTTGCCAGGCTGTATGCCATGGAAGGCGACACGGCTTCGTCCGGCAAGTGGGCGCAGATTTACCTTGAAAGGGAAAAAGATCCAAAAAACATATCTGAATTCAGGGCCGAAATGGGAATCAGGGACGCCGCAAAAAAGTAAATGCGGAAGTTTTGGTTTATAACTTGCAAATGGCGCTTTAAATTGATATTATGTTAAAAAATTATATTGCCCGACCGGAGGTTTTAAGTGGCCCAGAATGAAACGCTTACAAAATTATACAGGGATCTTCTTAAAAAACAGAAAAACGACCCGAGGTTTTCAATGAGCGAGCCGCCTTCGTGCCTTTGCAGCGTATACGGCACAAAAGAACAGCTTGGCGAAATTGCCGACGCGGCCAGGAAGGCCATTAAAGAGGAAAAAAACCATGCTGACGCATACCTGGCGCTGGCAAGGGTTTACGCAACCCAGGGGCATTATAATGAGGCGGAAGCCGAATTGAAAAATGCGGTTTCTATAAATCCCGATTTTTCCGAGGCGAATTTCTGCATTGGCGACATTTATTACCAGCTCGGCAAATATGACGAGGCTGAAACTTATATAAAAATGTCCCTGGACAGGGACCCTGATTCTGCGGGAGCCAACATAATCCTTGGCAGGATATATTACAACAGGGAAATGCTTTCTGACGCAATGGCCGCGTTTAAACGCGCCATTTTATTGAAACCATTTTATGCCGACGCCCATCTGGGGCTGGCGGGAGTTTATGTGAGCCTGGGAAAATTCAACGCATCAGAGGCAGAACATAAAAAAGCGATTAAAATTAATCCTAAATATGCGGACGCCCATACCGGTCTGGGATGGCTTTATTACCTGAAAAACGATTATAAGAATGCCGAAAAGAGTTTTTTAAGGGCGGTTGTTTTCAAACCCGGTGAAGAGGAAATTTACACCGGCCTGGGCTGGGTTTATTACAAGCAGGACAGGTTTGAAGAGGCCGAAAATGAGTTCCTTAAGGTGAAAACTATAAAGGATACGTGCCTTGACGCTTATGCCGGGCTGGGATGGACCTATTACAGGATGTTCCTGCTCGGAGAAAGCCAGCTTGAGGCGGCGGAAAAGGAATTCAAGTCCGCGATAAAAATAGACCCGAATTATGCCGACGCGCACACAGGGATGGGCTGGGTTAAATACCACCTGAACGACCTTGAAGAGGCGGAGAAAAGGTTTTTAAAAGCAGTGGAATTGAATCCCGATTCCGCCGACGTCAGGATCGGCCTTGGTTGGGTTTATTATAAATGGGTCAATTCCAGGAAAGAATGTTTAAAGGATGCCGAAAGGGAATTCGGACGCGCCATTGAACTGAATCCGGCGGCCGCTGATGCGTATGTCGGTATGGGCTGGGTAATGTTCCGTCATGAAAGATATAAAGAGGCAAGAAAATATTTTAAAAAGGCGGGAAGCCTGAATTCAAGCCTTGCGGACGCTCTGATTGGGATGGCCACCGTGTATGAGAAAGAGGGCAAAAAAAAGCTTGCCGGGGATATGTTTAAAAAAGCGCGAAGGATATCGCCCAAAGGGGCTTTTTAGGTTTATCTGGATACTTCCTTTAAAAGCTTTTTGGCGTCCGGAGCTTTTTGCGAATCCGGCGACATCTCAAGGTATTTTTCCATTGAAGACTTTGTGCCGTTTTTGTCGCCCAGCGCGGCGCATACAATCCCGAGATTATAATATGTCTCGGCCTGTTCCGGATTTAGTTCAATCGATTTTTTGTAGGAATTTTCCGCGTTGACAAACTGTTTTGATCCGAAATAAACATTGCCCAGCAGGAAATAGGAGTCCGCGGCCAGTTTTTTGTCGTAGCTTTCAAGTTTGGTCATCAGCGGAAACGCCTTGTCAATCATCCCCAGGCCTATATAAAGCTCTATTAAATTTGAATAAAAGAGCCCTGTCACAGGGGCCTTGCTTATGGCTGTCTGATAATAATTTTGCGCGTTTTCAAAATATTTCGGGTTCTCAACCTTTCCCATCATGGTATAAATCCTGCCGAGATTTCCCCAGTAATATGAATTGCCGGGATTTAACTCGACTCCGCGCTGGTATGCCTCCGCCGCCTTGTGAATAAGGTCAAGCTGTGTGTTTTTGTCCTGTGTCATCATGGCAAGCCGTTCATAAGCCAGACCGAGGTAAACATAATATTTAACTTCGTGGGGTTCCGCCTCGACGGATTTGATGTGTTCCCCGACGGCAAGGTCCCATCTGTTTGAAACATTTCCGAGTATTTTACCCTTGTTGTAATGCACGTCGGCCGAATACATCATGTATGCCTTATAACCAAGCAATGCCGCAAGGAATATGGCGCAAAAAATTATCAGGTATTGAACGAGCCAGCCGTGCGGTGAATCTTTTTTGTAAAGAACCATTCTTTTAACTTTTGTATTGTAATATCTTGCGTACAGAGCTGCGTGAACCGCA
The DNA here is from genome assembly GCA_003159495.1 of candidate division FCPU426 bacterium. Classification (GTDB taxonomy): domain Bacteria; phylum Oederibacteriota; class PGYV01; order PGYV01; family Palsa-1178; genus Bog-1181. The sequence continues at coordinate 20,449 of PLPI01000027.1, forward strand.
AAAAAGATATAAAAATATGTGTTTATTGCGGCGACGCCGAATGAAACCAGGTTTTGTACAAGATAGGCAACAACGCCTGCAAATGCCGCGAAGGATATCCATTTAATGATGCCGTCCGGCGTTCTCAGGAACGACCTGTACCACATTACAAAATAAGCGAAGATAAGGAGCAGATAAACGCCCAGGGCCGTCAGACCCATGGTGGCGGCAATGTTAAGCAGTTCATTATGGGCCGTCCTTGAAGATACATTTTCACCGTCTATCATGGCGAAATTGGTTCCTTCATACATGGGGAATACGCTCTTGAACGTATCCACGCCGGTTCCGAGAATAGGATTGTCCCTTATCATCCTCATTGCCGGTATCCATATGTGGAGCCTGGATGTTTCAAATGACTTTTCAGGGTGCATTATCGAGCTTGTGAGCCTGTTTGTGGCATCAATGCCGACTGTGAGGCTCAGGGTAAGCGCAATTAATGCGGCCGCTAAGATAACAATAACGGCCCTGAAATGGTTTTTTATTGTCACAATAATAACCGTAAAAAATCCTGTTTTTACACCCGGATTCCCGGAGGATATTTCTTTTTTCAGCGTATAATAACCATAAACCGCGTATACGGCAATAGACGCCGCAAAAGCCGCCATGGGGCCGCGGCTCTGGGTGCCGAAAAGGGCTATATACATGAAAATCAGGACGATTATGTTGAAAAAAGCGAAAACGGGCTTGCTGATTTTGATGTAGCCGAACTGAAATATATATGTTTTTTCCCTGTATTTAAATCCGTCAATGGCAAATGATATCCCGAAAGGTATCATCATGGTCAGCAGCGCGCCGAGAAAGTTGGGGTTTCCCATTGAGGCGAAATACCTGCCCGAAATCATGGACCCCTGGTTCCAGTTTACAAAATCATGGCCAAAAAACTGGGCTATGGAATATATTGTTATAAGTATTCCCGAGGTTAAGACGGTATACGCCACAGCCTTGATTTGTCTGTCGCTTTTTATGTTCTGCGAAGCGATAAAGTAAAGCACAACATAATTAATATTTGTAAGCGAACCCGCAAAATTCTCGTATTCGCCGCGGAACGACAGGTGAGGCGCGAAACTTGTAAATGTGGTTACTACATTTAAGATTGTCCATATCAGCAAAGGGAGATCAAGGGGAGTGGGGGTGTATTCAAAAACCCCTTTTTCCGCGGTTTTAACCGCCCATAGGGCGAGCAGGGCGCAAGTTAAAATGCGAAGAAGCGTAAGTTTGGGAAGTTCGAACTGGTCAAAGGACATTATATTAAAGAACAGCGGAAGGGATAAGACCGTAAATAGAATAAGCAGAAATATCATTGAATCGCTTGCCCTGTACAAAAGACTCTCTGTTTCCCGCGGTTTTTCCTGAATTTTGTTCCTGCTATCTTTTGTCATTTTATCCTCATTATAATTGGATTTTATCCGGATTATACGCGCCGTAAACTTTGAAATATTAGTATAAAGCAAATAATGATGTAGTCAAGCATTTTGCGGGTAATTTTTAAGTTTTCCAACAGTGCCTATTAGGTGCTGTTGAAAAACCTGTTGCACGGTTTATCCCGTGTATATGGCATTTTTCTCGGATTGTCGCCCGGTATAATACTGACGGCCTCTTGCGAGGCCATCAGATGAGCGGCGCAAGGCCGATAAAAATGCCATATACACGGGATCCGGCTACACTGGCGTTTTTTTCCAATAGCACAAATTAAATACTTTTAAACAATTCATGCAATAAAACCCCCTTATTTCCGTCTACATACACAGATGGCTAATTATTTTAAGGAGGATTGAAATGGAAATTAAGAAAGAATCCGAACCGGACTTAATGAATGAATGTATTCCCTGGTACAGGAAAAAAAATATATTAATCATGATTTCCGCCGCAATCATAGGAATAATATCAACAGCGGCGGCCTTTTTTTTAAGGTCGCAGAATTATCTTTATACAGATAACGCCATTATTGACGGGCAAAAGATATCTGTTAGTTCCCAATACCAGGGTAAAATACTAAAATTATCGCCAGTTGAAGGCGGTTTTGTAAAAAAGGGGGAACTTCTGATTCAGCTAGATGATTCAGAACTTAAAGCCGAGAAAACAAGGGTGGAAACAGCTCTGTTATGCGACGGGGAAAATGTAAAACTAACCGTAATAAACCTGGAAAATACCAGGAATAATTTTAACCGCGCCCTGAATCTCCTTAATAGCAGCGCCATAACGCCCGTGCAATATGATCAAGCCGAAAAGGAATTTAATACCATGAAAATTCAAAAGTCGCTTGCTGATGTCCAGCTGGCATCCGAAAAAGCGCAGCTGAACATTATTAAAATCCGTCTGGAATCAACGGAGATTTATTCACCGGACGACGGAGTTATAGCAAAAAAATGGTCCGGCGAAGGGGACAATGTCCAGTCAGGCCAGATCATATATACAATCTATAATTTGCATGACATATCGGTTCTGGCGAATATAGAGGAAACCAGCCTGAGAAATGTCCGTATAGGCCAGGAGGCTATAATTTCAATCGACGCTTATCCGGGCCGTGAATTCAAAGGGAGAGTGGGATCCATATTCCCGTGCACGGCATCCCAGCTGACGCCGGCCCAGTCAAACAATGCGACAGGCGATTTCACCAAACTTACCCAGTTTGTCTCGGTAAGGATATTTCTGGACGGCATATCAAACAACAATCTTTCAGTCAGCTGCCCGGTACTGCCGGGAATGTCCGTTGAAGCAAGGATCAAGGTGAGATGAATGTATAAGACATTAAACGCAGCCGAACAAGCCGCGCCCGCGGTGGAAGCCAGGTCGCTGCTGAAAATATACGAAAAAAACCGCGTTGTTGACGGCATAGATTTAACCTTGCCCGTCGGCAAAGTGTATGGAATCCTCGGCCCCAACGGAGCCGGCAAAACAACAACAATTAAAATGCTGACAACGCTTTTAAAACCGGACGGCGGGATTGCGAAAATTTTCGGGCATGACGTTCAAAAAGAGGCAAATACAGTACGCCGGCTTATCGGCGTGACCGGACAGTATGCTTCCCTTGACGAAAAATTATCCGCATATGAGAATCTTTTTATATTTTCAAGACTGCTGGGATTCAGCCCGCGGGGAGCCCGGAAGAAAGCCGGATATCTCCTGGCTGAATTTGACCTGGAAGATGTCGCGGCGCGGCTTGTGGAAAAATTTTCAGGCGGTATGAGGCGCAGGCTTGATCTGGCGGCAAGCCTTATATCGGAGCCTCCTTTACTTTTCCTTGATGAACCGACAACAGGGCTTGACCCCCGTAACAGGGCCATGATATGGGACCTGATTCGGGGCCTGGTTTCGAAAGGTACAACCGTCTTACTGACAACACAATATCTTGATGAAGCAGACCAACTCGCCGACAGAATTGCCGTCATAGACCGCGGAAAAGTCATTGCCGAAGGCACATCAAACGAATTAAAAGCCTCAATCGGGGCAAACACGCTGCATCTTCGCCTTGACGGCGGAAACAATACGGAAAAAGCAACAGCCATTATCAATCAAATTCTCGGGGTGAAATGCGCCGTAACGGACGATTTGAATATTTCCGCTCCGATGAAAACTCCCGGCCTTGTTACGGACCTGNNCTTATAGCTTTCCGTAATGTTGGAATCGGTTTATCTGAAATCAGCGTCCAAAAGCCCACTCTTGACGAGGTTTTTCTTACTATAACGGGACATTCCGCAAAAGAAAAAAGCGGAGGGGCAATATGAACAATAAAAACAAATTGACCGGTTCACAAACACAACCATACAAGCAAACTAATTTTGACCGGATAATCGACAATACCTTTGTTATGGTTTACAGGGTATTACTCAAAATGCTGCGGACACCCGAACAGTTTATAGACGTGACCATACAGCCAATAGTATTTATTCTTATGTTTTCGTATGTCTTTGGGGGCGCAATCGCCGGTAATGTGCGCAATTATCTTCCGTTTCTAATCCCGGGAATACTGGTCCAAACGCTGATAGGCTCATCGATGGTAACCGGCACCCAGCTCCGCGACGACATGGATAAAGGAGTTTTCGACCGGTTCAGGTCCCTTCCAATCACACGCATAGCGCCGTTAGCCGGTTCCGTTATAGCCGACATTATCCGTTATGCAATTGCCACTACTATAACATTTGCCACGGGAATAATCATAGGGTTTAAGCCTTACGGGGGCGTATTTGGAGTGCTGTCCGCGGGATTGTTGGTCATCTTTGTTTCCTGGTCAATAAGCTGGATTTTTGCTTACATAGGCGTCATTGCAAATTCAGCAGAAAGCCTTCAAGGCATATCATTCCTTATATTGATGCCTCTTACTTTTCTTTCAAATGCTTTTGCCCCGATAAATAGTTTTCCAAAGATTATGAGATGGATAGCCAATGCCAATCCAATCACTCATGTTGTTTCTGCGGCAAGACAGCTTACAAATCACGGCACGATATGTACGGATTTCTGGCTGGCCCTGCTTGGTTCATTTCTTATTATTTCCATTTTTGCCCCGCTTACCCTGAACGCATATATGAAAAAAACGTAAAACCATCGCGGATATCACCGCAAACAGGCCTTTGAGTTCCGGATAAAATCCGCAAAGGAATTTCCGACAGTACCACGTTGGTATAATAATATAATTATGCCCTGAAAATTTGTTTAATCTATTTTGCGCGGTAAATTAATCAAAAACTCTTCATATATGCCTCTTTTTCTGCTATACTTTTGTCATCAAGTTTAAAAAACAACAACACATGGAGGGCAAAATGAAATATGGCCAATTTTCCACTGATGGCAGGGAATATATAATAACAAGGCCGGACACCCCGACGCCGTGGATAAATTATATTTCCAACCTGCGGGGATACTGCGGAATAATCAGCCAGGCAGCGGGCGGATTTTCTTTCCATAAGGACCCCAGGGACAGGCGCATAACAAAATACAGGTATAACAACATACCCGTTGACAGGCCGGGAAGGTATTTTTATATTAAGGACAACGACAGCGGCGAATTCTTTTCTCCAACATGGCAGCCGGTCATGAAAAAACCCGATTCATATGAATGCCGCCACGGGCAGGGATATACTATAATAAACCAGGAACTTGATAAAATTTCCACAAGCGTCCTTTATTTTGTTCCCGCCGACAATGACTGCGAGATATGGCGCATGAAAATAAGGAACAATTCGGCAACGGCCAAAAAATTCTCCATCTATTCATATTCGGAATTTACACTTTGGAGCGAACCAGAGTCCAGAAACATACAGTGGTCCCTTCACCTTACAAAGGGTTCGTTCGAGAATTCCATGGTTTGCTACAATTTCATAGAACCGCACCCGGCATTTGACATGGAGGCCAACGCGAATTATGTCGGGGACAGGCCCGGGATTGCCTTTATGGGAATGAACTCAAAGGTCCTTGATTACGAATGCGTGCGCGATAATTTCATAGGCATGTACAACTCCGAGACAAATCCGGCGGGAGTCGCATCCAAAAATCTTTCAAATTCAATCCTGCGCGGCGGTGTCGGATGCGCGGCCCTGCGCACGGAAATGGAACTCGCCGCCGGCGAAGAAAAGAGTGTTACAGTAACCCTGGGTTACGCCGAAAACGCCGCCGAAGCCGCCCGAATGAGGGATTTTTATTCCATTGATTCCAATGTGGACGCGGCATTCGAGAATGTGAAGAAAAGCTGGTCCGAATATATGGATAAATTCACGGTAAAAACCCCGGATAATGATTTTGACCTTATGGTTAACATATGGAACCAGTATCAGTGCAAGACAACCTTTGACTGGTCGCGGTATATCTCGTTTTATGAGAACGGAGAGGGGCGCGGCATGGGCACGCGCGATTCCTGCCAGGATACCCTTGCCATCGATATCCAGATGGCTGAAAGGTCAAAGGAACGCATTTTTCAGATAATTTCCACTTGCCAGTTCGAAACTGGAGATACCTACCACCAGTTTTTTCCCAACGGCGGCAAGGGTGATTTAAAGGGATTTTCAGACGACCATCTCTGGCTGGTTCAGATGGTATACGCGTATATAGCTGAAACCGGCGATTTCGACCTTTTAAAAGAGGAGTGCGGTTATGCCGGCTCGAAGAAAAAGGCCGCTGTTTACCAGCACCTTGTTGACGCTGTAAATTACACCGAGAAAATGAAGGGCCCGAACGGTCTTCCTTTGATCCTTACGGCCGACTGGAACGATACACTTCATCTATGGATGGAGGCCAAAAAGCCTGAGTCCATGGTGACGGCCGGACTGTATGTTTACGCGCTGCGCCTGCTTTCCCAGCTTTCGGAAAAAGCCGGCAAATCCGGCGACGTGAAAAACTTCAATGAGCGCGCGGATAAGATGTCGGCTGTAATGAACGGAATCGGCTGGGACGGAGAATGGTATTTGAGGGGCTTCGGAAGTGAGAAGATAGGCTCGCACTACAGCGAACGGGCGAAGATATTCCTGAATTCGCAGGTCTGGTCGGTTATTTCCGGCGCGGCCACTTATGAACGGGCGAAACTGAGCATGGATTCGGTGAAAAGACTTCTTGCGACGGATAACGGCATAAAAAAATTATGGCCCTCTTTTGAGCACTATGACCAGACATACGGGTTGATTTCCAGGTATAATACAGGCCGCAAGGAGAACGGCATATTTGCACATGCCAACGCGTGGGCCATTGTCGCCGAATGCATGATGAACAGGCCGGAAAATGCTTTTGAGTATTATAAAAACATCCTGCCTCTCAAAGGAAACGATAACGCGGAAATATTAAAGACCGAGCCATACGTATTCTGCCAGACCATCGCGTCAAATGACGCTCTTAATAAGGGTGAAGGGGCCAATTCCTGGCTAACGGGAACGGCTTCCTGGATGTATGTCGCGGCCACCCAGTATATACTGGGAATAAGGCCAAACCTTTACGGGCTGGCAATATTGCCGAGAATACCGGCTTCATGGCCCGGTTATAAGGCAAAAAGGTTCTGGCGCGGCTGCCTGTATGATATAACCGTATCAAGGGGCGTCAGGGGCACTGAAGTGGACGGAAAGCGCATGGAAAGCCACATTATCCCGCCGCAGAAGAAAAAGAGCTGCAAGGTTGAAGTGCTTATTTAAAGTTAAAAGTCAAAACCAACTTTTTGGTTTTACCTTTTGAATTTTAACTTGAATCTATAAGCCCTCTATGATATTCTATGGAATATACCTGAAAAGGAGATATAAATGAAAAAATTACTTTATTTTGCCCTTATTTTTTTAATAATTCCGTATGTCCATGTTTTTTGCCAGGATGAAGCCGAGCCTTTCACCAATAACAATAATTCGCCGGTAGCGGAATCAACCATTGATCCAAATACCGTTACAACTTCCGATATTTTTTCCGGCGAACCTACGCCAAATCCGCAGGATGCAAACGGCAACAGCAATGTAATGGGGGCGATGAGCGAGGGCTCCGGCGGAATGGTTCAGGAACAGGGCAATACTTCCGGCGTTAAAGCTGTGCAGCTTGTGGCTACGGCAACACCGATTCCGCAGAGCGACCAGATGTACCAGACCAATGATGTAAAGATACAGGAGCAGGCCAAAACAAGGGAACAGATTGAGCAGGACGTAAAGGCCCTTTACAAGGAAGGCAAAAAATACTACGACATTGAGGACTATGACGGGGCCGCGGAGATATGGGACCGGATTATAACAAATTACCCGACCTCAAAGGACCTTTATGATATAAGGCTCAACCTGGGGCAGGCCTACGAATATTCAGGGGCCTATGACAAGGCAATTGTGCAGTACCAGCGCGTTATCGCGGAAAAACCCAAGGCCGACACTTCGCTTGAGGCGCAGTACCGGCTTGCCGCATGCTATACAAAACTTGAAAAATGGCCGTACTCGATGGAAATATACAGGGATATCATACAGAAGGCGCCGACTCAAAAAGCGACAATAAGGGCATATTTCAACATGGCCCAGGTTTATATGAAACAGGGAAAAATGAAAAAAGTGGAAATAATATACAAAAATATAATCAGGTATTATCCCAACTCGGAAAATGAAATACTGGCGCGTTTTCAGCTCGCGTCGCTTTATGCCCAGACGAACAGGTTTAAAAGCTCCATAAAGGAATATAAGATGATCAAATATAAATTCAAGGATTCCGACTGGGCGCCGCAGGCGGCCATGCATATCGGCCACACATACAAGCTCGAGGGCGATTATAAAAGCGCAAAGGACGCGTACTCGAAGGTCATGTATGAATATTACATGCAGGATAAATATGTCCAGCAGGCGGAAGAGCGGATCGAGCAGTTGAAGCACCAGAAAGAATTGGAAAACAGGTTCAACGAAGCCAATGAAAAATAAAAAATTTTTATTTGTATTGCTGGCTCTTTTTTTTGCCGCAATCACATTGTACGCAGCCGAGGACCCTTTTGCCAACGCAAACGACCTGGTAAAAAAGGGGAAATATCAGGATGCCATTAAACTTCTTATCCACATAAAACAGCTTTACCCGGATTCCGACTGGTATCCGGAATGCATACTGATGACCGCGCGTATCTATGAAAAGGAAAATAAATTAAATGATGCCCTTGCGGAATACAAAAATTTGATAGATAAGTTTCCGAAGAACAGCTTTGCCGAGGAGGCTTATTTTTCCGTCGGAAGGATAAGAAGCTCGCTTAACCAGGAGGATTCCGCGGTTAAGGCTTACGATCTTTACCTGAACAGGTATCCGGCCGGGCAGTACAATGTCATAGCGCTTTTTAATATCGCCTCCATTTACCGTGATTCCGGGCAGGAAGATGAAGCATTGAAATATTACGGAAAAATACTCAGTTTTTACCCCAATGACAGGTGGTTTTACAGCTGGGCGGCCATTTACACGGGCGACATATATTTAAAAAGAAAAGATTACGACCGTTCAATCGAAGCCTACCAGCGCGTCTTAAAGGACAACAACAACAGTGTGCTTTACAGCCTTTCACAGCTTCACAGGGCGCAGGCCATGATGAATAAAAACGACTATATTTCCGCCATTGCCTCATTCAAGGAAATATTAAAGATGAACAACGGCTTTCAGGAAGAGGCCCTTTATGGAATGGGTAAGGCACATTATAAACTCGGGGAATACGACATGGCCAGGGAAATTTATGTCTCCCTGCTGGACCTTTTTCCCAACAGCGTATGGCGCACGAATGTGGAAAAAGGGCTGAAATTAATGCAGAGGAAACTTGATAAACAGCGCGCTGAAGCAGGGGACGATCTTTAGCAATCTTTTAAATATACCCGCCTTTATTGACGCAGTTATTCTTTATAAATACAGGAGACATGATGGCAGATCTTACGCCTATGATGAAGCAGTATCTTGATATAAAAAAAACCGCCGGAGACGCGATACTGTTTTTCAGGCTCGGCGATTTTTATGAAATGTTCGGCGATGATGCCGTGATCGCGTCCCGCATAATGCAGATAGCCCTTACATCCAGGTCCTCAGGCGACGGCAGGACTGTCAAAATGCCGATGTGCGGCGTTCCTTATCACGCGGCCAATTCCTACATACACAAACTCATATCAGCCGGCCATAAAGTGGCTATTTGCGAACAGGTGGAGGATCCGAAATCCGCCGTTGGTATAGTAAAAAGGGAGATCATTAAAATAATATCTCCGGGAACGGTGCTTGAGGATATTTCCCTTGACGGAAAGTCAAACAATTATTTAATGTCGGTTTTTCCATCGGGCGATACCGCCGGGATAGCCTATATAGACCTCACAACAGGAGAATTCCGGTGCCTTGAGGCTTCAACGACGCACGGCTTTGACGGAGTAATGGATGAAATTGAGAAAGCCGCGCCGGCCGAGCTTCTTCTGCCGGACCAGGAAACCGCTGGTGAATGGCGCCGTTTTATCGACAGGGTAAAATCGTCGATGGTGAAAGTATACATTAATTTCAACCCTCCGTGGAACTTTCAGAGGGATATTGCGTACGACAGGCTGAAGGAACATTTTAATGTTGTCAATCTTGAGGGATTTGGAATAGAAAACATGCCCGCTGTAATATGCGCGGCAGGCGCGCTGATTAATTACCTTACCGAAACCCAGAAGACTGTTTTACACCACATAAACAGCCTTTCGGTAATTTCAAAGAGTGATTCGATGTATATTGACGCGGTAAGTTTGAAAAATCTGGAAATAATTGATCCATCCCAGCCCGGGGCCGTAAATTCGACGCTCTTTTCCGTACTTGATTTTACAGGAACCGCCATGGGGTCAAGGGAATTGAAACAGTGGCTGAAGGCCCCGCTGATAGATGCCGGAGCCATAAAGTTAAGGCAGGATATTGTGGGATTTTTTATTGATTTTCCGGACCTGAGAGAAAATATGCGCGCGATGCTGCAGGAGATAAGCGATATTGAACGCATATCCGGTAAAATCGGCAGCCAGGCAGTTAACGCAAGGGACCTTATATCGCTCAAAAAAGACCTCTCGGCGGCTTTACGGCTTGATGAATCCGCGAAAAAAGAGAATTATCCGTCCCTGGCCGGTAAATTCAGCCTCGATACGGCAGCAATAGGTGAAATACTTTCAATACTTGAATCTTCAATAATGGAAGAACCGCCTCTGTCAATCAAGGACGGGGGCATAATCAAATCCGGATACGATAAGGAACTTGACGGACTCAAGGATATCAGCACCGGCGGCAGGGAATGGATAGCGAAACTCCAGGAAACCGAAAGAAAAAAGAGCGGCATTTCATCGCTGAAAGTGGGCTTCACATCGGTTTTCGGTTATTATATCGAAGTATCACGGGCCAACCTGAAAGGCGTGCCTGATTATTTTATAAGGAAACAGACACTTGTAAACGCCGAACGTTTTATAACCCCTGAATTAAAGGAACATGAGGCGATGGTGCTCGGAGCCCAGGAAAAAATTACGGCGCTTGAATATGAGCTTTTCTGCAGCGTAAGGGAGCTTCTTACAGCGCGTATCACGGTGCTTCAGCGCACGGCAAAATCCGTGGCGTGGCTGGACTGCATTATATCGCTGGCGTGCGCCGCGGTAAATAATAATTATATAAGGCCGGAATTGAACGCCGGCGGCGCCATGGAAATTAAGGACGGCAGGCACCCCGTCGTTGAAAAAAACCTGGGATTTAACGAGTTTGTTTCGAATGACACTCTGATTGATTCCGGTGACAATATGATAATGATAATAACCGGCCCGAATATGTCGGGAAAATCAACGTATATGCGGCAGGTCGCCGTGATTGCGGTCATGGCGCAGGCGGGTTCGTTTGTCCCGGCATCGAAGGCATCAATAGGAATAATTGACAGGATTTTCACCCGGGTCGGCGCGTCCGACCACCTGGCCAGGGGGCAGTCCACATTTATGGTTGAAATGCTCGAGGCGGCCAACATCCTGAACAACGCCACGCCGCGTTCGCTTATAATTCTCGATGAAATAGGCAGGGGGACTTCCACTTTTGACGGTGTTTCAATAGCATGGGCCATAACAGAATACATACACAATAAAATAAAGGCGCGCACACTTTTTGCCACACATTATTACGAACTGACCGAGGCCAGCGAATCAATGGCCGGGGTAAAAAATTTCCATATACAGGTAAAAGAGTGGGGAGACAGGATAATATTCCTGAGAAAAATAGTTCCCGGCTCGACCGACCGCAGTTACGGCATTCATGTGGCAAAACTTGCCGGCATGCCGGCTGAAGTGCTCGCAAGGGCCGAACTGATATTAAACGACCTGGAAAAAGCAAATTACGGCCAGGACGGCGCGCCTAAAATAGGCCGCACCGCTGAAAAACATGAACACAACCCGCAATTGAGCCTCTTTTCATACCAGGATGCCGGCATCGCAGAAGAACTTAAGAAAATCATGGTGGATGAAATCACCCCGGTCGAAGCGCTTTTAAAACTTAAAGAATTAAAGGACAGGTTTATAAAATAAACAACACCTTAAAAACAGGAACAAAGGAGAGGTCATGAAAATTGTTACTTTGATGGGTTATGTCGCCGGGTTGTTTTCTTCGGTAGGATTTATGCCGCAGATGATAAAGGGGTTTGTGACAAAGAAAGTCGACGACGTCGCGCTGTGGCAGCCGATACTGCTTACCATAGGCACCACGCTGTGGCTGATATACGGCCTGATGATAATGGATATGCCTATCATACTGGCCAATATCCTGTCGATAATATGCAATTTCCTGGTCGTCATCCAGAAATTTATGTACAAAGGCAGGGGCTGAGCGCCGATTATTAGCAATTGACACTATTTTTAATCATTGTTAAAATGATATATTACTTATAAATATCCGGAGGTGCCTTATGAAGGAAGTTAAAGGTTCTTATGTCGGCAAGGGAAAGAAATTCGGCATAGTCATATCAAAATTCAACGAAGCAATAGGCAAAAATCTCCTGTCAGGCGCCATTGACTGCCTGGTCAGGCACGGCGTGGCCGAATCGTCCATTGATGTTTACTGGACCCCGGGCTCTTTCGAGATACCGAACGCGCTGGTCAACATACTTAAAAAGAAAAAATATTCCGGGATGATAGCCCTCGGCGTTATAATACGTGGAGAAACCCCTCATTTTGATTTTATCGCCTCGGAAGTCACCAAGGGAATCGCTTCCATAAGCATGAGCACCGGGATCCCGGTGGGTTTTGGAATAATTACCGCCGATACGGCTGAACAGGCCAAAGACAGGGCCGGGGTAAAGAGCGGAAACAAAGGGTTCGATTCGGCGTTATCGGTACTTGAAATGACGGATCTGATAGAAAAAATTTAAACCAGCTTAAAGGTTGATTTAAAAATAAATTTTTAAAAAGGAATGCAATGGGAATCAGAAGAGCGGGCAGGATAATCGCGTTACAGAGCCTTTACCAGATAGACATAGCGGAAAAACCGATGGATGAAATAGATTATTTCATAGAGACATATTCCACACAGAACCTCGGGCAGGAGGAAAAATTCCTGGATAAATCCAAGGAATTTGCCAGGGAACTGATAAAGTCGGTCACATCAAACCTTGCTGCTCTCGATGAAATCATCCCGAAATATCTTAAGAACTGGAAATACGACAGGATTTTATCCATAGACAGGAACATCCTGCGCATCGGGGCCGCCGAGCTTTTTTACAGGGACGACATACCGTATAAAGTCACCATTAATGAGGCCATAGAACTGGCCAAAAGGTTCGGCGACGAAAAGTCCGGGAGTTTTATAAACGGCGTCCTTGATAATATGGTAAAAAATGAAAAGGTAAATTTTGAAATACTGAGCACCAAACTTTCAAACAATACCCCGCATCAATCTGCGGAATAATCATTTTTATCCGTCTTATTTTAGGCAAATAAACTTGTAATTTAAAGTGAAAAAATATATAATTATATCTGCAATTGTCCCTTGAGGGACATAAAACGTGTGTTTGCGATAAAAAAGGAGATTTATAAATGAAAAACAAGAACGGCTTTTCCCTATCTTTCTGGTTTGTCGTATTGATAATCATTTTGATTACTTTCAATCCGATGAATATGAAAAACATCATGGGGCAGAAAAAACTGACATACAGTTATTCCGATTTTCTTGACCAGGTAAAAAAGGGGACGGTTTCTTCCGTTGTGGTTTCACGGAAGGACGACGGATTAAACGATGTTGACGGCCTTTCCACGGATAACACCAAGTTCGACGCCACCGTGCCGTCAGACGATCCCGTCTTTTATAAAATGCTTCATGATAATAATGTGAAAATTGTCGCAAAACTTCCGAGCATGACATGGGATAAAATTCTTTCCGCATTTTTCTTTTCCTGGGCCCCAATCCTGCTTCTGATATTTTTCTGGATATTCATAATGAACCGTTCGCAGGGCGGGACGGGCGGCGCCCAGCTTTTTGGAAAATCAAGGGCGAAGCTAGCCGAAGTCGGCGGGAAAGTTACTTTTGGAGATGTGGCCGGAGTGGATGAGGCAAAGGAAGAACTGCAGGAAATCATTCAGTTCCTGAAAGAACCGAAAAAGTTCCAGATACTCGGCGGCAAGATACCCAAAGGGGTACTGCTTCTGGGGCCTCCGGGAACAGGTAAGACACTTCTGGCCCGCGCTGTTGCGGGTGAGGCCGGCGTACCTTTTTTCTCGATATCGGGTTCTGATTTTGTCGAAATGTTCGTCGGGGTCGGAGCGGCAAGGGTGCGCGACCTTTTCGAGCAGGGCAAGCGCAGCGCTCCATGCATAATATTCATTGATGAAATAGACGCGGTGGGTCGTTACCGCGGAGCCGGGCTCGGCGGCGGACATGACGAACGCGAGCAGACGCTCAACGCGCTTCTCGTTGAAATGGACGGATTTGAGGCCAACACGGGCGTCATAATAATAGCGGCCACCAACAGGCCCGATGTGCTTGACCCGGCGCTTTTGAGGGCGGGCAGGTTCGACAGGCAGGTTGTGGTAAACAAACCCGACATTAAGGGCAGGGAAGGCATTTTAAAGGTCCATTCAAGGGACGTAAAAATGGAACCCAACGTGGATATGACCATAATAGCAAAACGCACCTCCGGATTTTCCGGCGCCGACCTTGCAAATCTTGTGAATGAATCCGCACTTCTTGCGGCCAGGAAGAATAAAAAGGCCGTTTCAATGGAGGAGCTTGAGGAATCAATCGAACGCGTTGTGGCCGGCCCGGAGAAAAAATCAAGGCTTATGTCCGAAAAAGAAAACAACAATACTGCATATCATGAGGCGGGCCATGCCATTGTTACAAGGTGCCTCCCGGATACGGATCCTGTCCATAAAATATCAATCATCCCCAGGGGAATGGCCCTCGGATACACCCTTTCACTGCCGCTGGAAGACAAACATTCCTACAAAAAAAGCGAGCTTGTCAATACCATAACCATATTTATGGGAGGCAGGTCGGCGGAGGAGATTGTTTTTACCGATTATACGACCGGCGCGGCCAATGACATAGAGAGGGCCACATCGATTGCCCACAGGATGGTCTGCGAACTCGGAATGAGCGACAAGCTCGGCGCACTTTCCTGGGGAAAATCCAACCAGGAAGTATTTATAGGCAAGGATTTTATGAGGGAAAAGAATTACAGCGAGGATACGGCGCAGAAAATCGACGCGGAAGTAAAATCGATAATAGACGGCGCACACACAACGGCGCGCGCCATCCTGAAAAAGAACAGGAAATTTCTGGATACAGTGGCCAAAACCCTGCTGGAAAAGGAAACCATTGAAGGCGAAGAATTTGAAAGGATGTACAAGGAGTTTGCTGCCAATGAAAAAAAGAAAAAATCAGTTTGACAGAGCGGCCATAGAAAAAGCCATAAGGCAGATAATAATCGCGATAGGCGAAGACGTAAACAGGGAGGGGCTGAAAGAAACCCCGCGCCGGGTGGCTGATATGTACGCNNGATATATTTTCGGGCATAGGCAGGAACGTACAGGAAGTGGTAAAGGTTTTCGAGGCCGAGGATCATGATGAAATGATTATATTAAAGGATATCCCTTTCTATTCCATTTGCGAGCATCATTTTCTGCCTTTTCTCGGAAAGGCGCATATTGCCTATATACCGCGTAAAAACAAACTCCTGGGGCTCTCAAAGCTGGCAAGAGTGGTTGAATTATACGCAAAAAGGCCCCAGCTTCAGGAACGGCTGACATCCCAGATAGCCGACACCATGNNTGGATATAATAAACCCCCTGGGTGTTCTTGTAGTTATCGAGGCGGAACACCTCTGCATGACAATGAGAGGGGTCAAGAAACCGGGATCCAGGATGGTCACATCGGCAATCCGCGGGATATTCAGGAAAAACGAGTCCACAAGGAAAGAAGCCCTGGAACTTATTAAATAATTATTAATAAAATAAATTTTCCAACGCCGGAAATGAGGTAAAACGGTATGAAGTTTGTCGCAAGGGGAAGCCAGCTTGATATAAACCGTACCCTGATAATGGCGGTATTAAATGTCACCCCGGATTCTTTTTCGGACGGCGGAGTTTATTTTGAAAAAAACGCGGCCGTTAAAAGGGGTATACAGCTGCAGTCTCTCGGTGCGGATATTATAGACATCGGCGGCGAATCAACAAGGCCCGGAGCCGAACCCGTAAGCCCCGCCGAGGAAATATCGCGCGTTGTTCCAGTGATAAGGGAACTAAAAAATTCCGGCATTAAAGCCCTCATATCCGCCGACACCTACAGGTCGTCCACAGCCCGCGCCGCCCTTGACGCCGGAGCCGATATTATAAACGATATATCCGGCGGGACTTTTGACCCGGATATCATGAAAACTGCGGCAGAATACGGGGCGGGATATGTGATAATGCACATAAAAGGGTCTCCAAAGGATATGCAGAAAAATGCCGTGTATTCAACCAGAGGCGCCGCGGCGGACATTTCCGCCTATTTCAGCGAAAGGATTAAATCAGCCGTTGACATCGGGTTAAAAACGGAAAATCTCATACTTGATCCGGGCATAGGCTTCGGGAAAACACTAAATGATAATTTTGACATAATTGAAAATTTGGGCCTGTTCAGGGCTTTTGGCATGCCGGTTTTGATAGGAACTTCGAGAAAATCGATGATTGGCGAAGTGACGGGAACACCGCCTGACGGCCGTATTTTCGGGACGGCGGCAACAGTAGCGCTTGCCGTTGAAAAAGGGGCGGATATTGTAAGGGTTCATGATGTAAAAGAGATGAAACAGGCGGCTGACATGGCTTTTGCTTTCGCAAATTATCTTCATGAGGTGGCCCGATGAACGAAAGGATAGCCTCAACACTGAGCACATTTGAGGGAATGCGTTTTAACGATGTTCTGGACATAATCCTGGTATCCGTCATATTATATAATGTTTTCCTCCTTCTCCATGAAACACGCGCCCTGCAGATGCTCAAGGGATTCGCCATTATAATGATACTCGTAGTGCTGTCCAAAATATTAAAGCTCGACACAATGTCGTGGATACTCACCGCGCTCTCGACAATATGGATAATAGCCTTCATAATTGTATTCCAGCCTGAACTGCGCAGGGCGCTTGTTGAATTCGGGCAGAACAGGCTCTTCAAGTTTATTTTCAAGGAACACGCCCAGCTTTACAGGGAATTAAAGGAAACGGCCGAGATACTCGCCAGAAAAAAAACCGGGGCCCTCATAGTTCTCGAACGCGAGGTAAATTTAAAAAGCTTCATTGACACCGGCACAAAAATAGATTCCGAGACTTCATCAGAGCTTTTAATATCGCTGTTTAACACAAAAGCGCCTCTGCATGACGGGGCCGTGATAATCAGGGAAGGCAGGATTGCCGCCGCGGGCTGTATCCTGCCTCTTTCACAGCGGGACGATATTGACAAGAAATACGGGATGCGCCACAGGGCCGCTATAGGGATTTCCGAGGAAACAGACGCCCTCACTATTATTGTTTCCGAGGAGCGTAAATCCATATCGCTTGCCATCGGCGGAAAAATTACCCCCGATATAAACGGCGAAACGCTGCTGGAAATCCTTTCCCTTTACGCGCCAAAAATAAGGTGACATCACCTTTTTAACGGAGGCATTATGAAGGATTTTTTTAAAATATTGTTCATCAAGAACTGGCAGTACAAGCTGGGATCGTTGTTAGCGGCCCTGGTGTTGTGGTATTATGTCGCAAGCGACCAGAACCTGAGCGTTGTTATCAACGCGCCCGTCCAGTTTTCAAATTTCCCGGCGGATATGAAAATAATGAACAATGTAAAAAACACCATTGACATACAGCTCACCGGAAGGCGCGACATTGTAAATGACATTAATAACAACGCTATAACCGTTTCGCTGAGCCTTAAAGACGCCCATATCGGAAAAAACACATACCGTATTACCCCGGCTGATATAAAGTTTCTTCCAAGGGGGCTGGACATTAAAAACATAAGGCCTTATTCCATTGATGTCGAACTGCAGAATATCAAGCAGGACGTAAAATAGGGGGTGTAAAATGGCAAAACTCTGCGTTAATATCGACCATGTGGCGACGCTGCGGCAGGCAAGGCTGGGGTTTTACCCCGATCCCGTTGAGGCGGCATCGATAGTGGAAAAATCCGGCGCTTCCGGGATCACAGTGCATCTGCGCGAAGACAGGCGTCATATAAACGACGGCGACGTGCTCCGGCTGAGAAAAAGCGTAAAAAGCAGGCTTAACCTTGAAATGTCCACGGCTGAAGATATTGTCGCATTCGCCGTTTCCACGGTCCCGGACGAGGCCACAATCGTCCCGGAAAACAGGAGGGAACTCACCACCGAGGGCGGGCTTGATACTGTAAAGAATTTTAAAAGGATAAGTTCCGTAATATCACGTTTAAAGAAAAAAAGAATTGTTGTGAGCCTTTTTATAGAACCATCATTCGGCCAGATAAGCGCGGCAAAAGAGGCCGGCGCGGATTTTATCGAGATTCACACCGGGAAATACGCAAATAATTTCGGAAAAAAATCCGGGAGGGCCGAATTTAACAGGATAAAAAAAGCAGCCTGTTTTGCCGCGGCACTCGGCCTTAAGGTCAACGCGGGCCACGGCCTGAACCTGGAAAATACCCGCATGATTGCCGGTATCAGGGAAATTCAGGACCTGAATATAGGGCACAGCATAATAGCCAGGGCCGTGATTTGCGGCCTCGAAAACGCCGTTAAAGAAATGCTGGGTATAATCAAATGAAGAAAAAAAAGCGGGTTGAACAGGCCGACCGCACGGAAAGAATGGTTGCCGCGCTCGCTCATGAAATAAGGAACCCGCTCAACTCCATGAAAGGGGCCAGCCAGTACCTTCATGACAAATACAGCGGCACTCCGGAAATAGGCGAATTCACATCGATAATCATCTCGGAAATTAACCGCCTTGAAAGCTACCTTAACGAATTTTTGAATTTTTCAAGGGGAATAAAATTAAAATTAAGGCAGACGGACATTGAGAGCTACCTGAACGGGATTGTAATGATAGTAAAACACGGCTTCCCGTCCGAAATAAAGATCATAAAGAAAAAAACGTCATTCCCGAAAATTATGATTGACCAGGAACAGTTCAGGCAGGTTTTTGTCAATCTTTTTTCAAACGCCAGGGACGCCCTTAAATGCACTCTGGATCCTGTTTGCCAGGTTATACTTGATTCCGACAAAAAAAATATGCTTTTGACGGTCAGGGATAACGGCTGCGGCATACCGGCCGGAAAATTGAACCAGATATTCACGCCGTTTTATACAACAAAAGATAACGGGCTGGGGATAGGCCTTTCAATAAGCAGGTCCATCGCCGTCAGGCACGGCGGAAAAATATCGGCAAAAAGCGCGCCCGGCAGGGGTTCCGCTTTCATGATATCGCTTCCTTTTCACACAGGAGTAAAACATGCCGGAAAATAAAAGAAGGATACTTGTCATTGACGACAATGTAACCACGCTCAAGGTAATAAGCGCCATTTTGACCCGGGAAAATTATTCCGTATTTACGGCCGGGAATCCGCCGGACGGGCTTGATATCCTGAGAAAAGAAAACATGCATCTGGTGATGCTTGACCTGAAAATGCCGGGCATGGACGGGCTGGAAACGTATAAAAAAATCAGGGAAATAGACAGGGACGTTTCGGTTATAATCATGACGGCTTACGGCACGGTGGAATCGGCGGTGCAGGCAATGAAGCTCGGCATCGACAATTACCTGCAAAAACCCCTTAATTTTGACGAATTAAAGATCACCATATCGAAAATTTTTGAAAAAATAGTGATGAAAGAGGACCTTGCAATACTTAAGGGCGAGTTAAAGGGCGATAATATATTTGAAAATATGATTGGCAAGTCAAAAAAAATGCGGGAGATATTCGCCAAAATAACATCTATTGCCAAAACAGACTCGACCGTGCTTATAACCGGCGAATCGGGTACGGGTAAGGAAATGGCCGCTAGGGCCATTCACAATCTTTCAAGACGCAGGGAAAACAAGATGATAGTGATAAACCTTGCGGCCGTGCCCGAGGGCCTCCAGGAATCCGAGATGTTCGGCTATGAAAAGGGAGCCTTTACCGGAGCGTACGGCTCCAGGCAGGGTAAATTCGAACTTTCCGACCGGGGCACCATTTTTCTTGACGAGATAGGAAATATAAATTACAGGGTGCAGGCAAAACTTCTGCGTGTCCTGGAAGAGCGCAAAGTCGAGCCGTTGGGTTCCAATAAAGCCAGGCCGATAGATGTTAGGATCATATCCGCCACAAACATTGACCTTAAAAGCGAGGCGGCAAACGGCCGCTTCAGGGAAGACCTCTTCTACAGGCTGAATGTTATCTCACTTCATATGCCGGCGCTTCGCGAAAGAAAAGCGGACATACCGCTCTTGTCGGGCCATTTCCTTAAAGAAGTGTGCCTTAAAAATTCCATGAATGAAAAAACCATATCCGAAGGGGCCCTTGAACGGCTTATGGACTATAACTGGCCGGGAAATATAAGGGAACTGCACAACGTTATTGAGGAGGCGGTTGTAATTTCAAGCACGGATGTAATCGAAGCCGATATGCTTAATTTGTCATATGAAAGGTTTGCGAGTCCGGCGGCGGATCAGGCCGCCGGGCCGCAGGATATAACATTGTTTGAAGTTGAAAAAAAATCCATAGTAAACGCCCTTATTAAAACAAAAGGCAACCAGACAAAAGCGGCAAGACTTCTGGGCGTTACAAGAAAAATGATAATGAATAAAATAGAGAAATATCACATATCCGAAATTGTCCCTGTAAGGACAAGGAACACAAAAAAGTCCCAATAGGCACATTATCATACCTGATATTTTATTATAACCCTTGTTTTTTAACGTTAATTTTGGCATGGTATTTGCTTATAATTTTTGTATAATTGAACTGATTCAAAAAAGCGTCAAAAAGGAGACAACGGATGATGACTTATTCGGAAAAACGCATTGATCCCCGCGCTGAAATTAATCAGGAAGCAAAATTTAAAATTCTCTCGGAATCAGACGGAGAAATTAATTTTGGATATGAACAGGCAAAAGCCAAGAATATTTCAAAAGGCGGCTTGTGCCTTGAAGTCGGCCGTAAATTGACAGAAGGCAATGTTATAAGGATTGAATTGCCGTCACTTGGCGATGAAAAAAATATAAAGGCTTTTTGCGAGGTTCAATGGTGCAGAAAAGGAAATTCAGGTAACGAATATGAGGCCGGATTAAGCTTTATAGCATTGAGGGAAGACGATGTGGATTACCTGGTGAATTTCATAGACAATCAGAAAAGGGCAATGTAAAAAAGAAACACCTGTTTCTTTCAAAAAACGGATTCCAAATTTTAAATTTTATTTATATTGACAATCTTTTATCCCTCTATTAAAATATAACTACATATTTTTCAGGAGGTTTTTATGCGTTCCAGCATGAAATACGCAGTGCCATTTTTAATATTTGCCGTTTTGAACGGTTTTTTATATGCGGCAGCCAGCCCCAAACAGGCGACGCAGTCTAATGCGTCCAAAACCAATGAAACGGGTAATATGGCGGCCCAGTTGAGCAATATGAAAGGTCCCGGCACGGATCCGGCTGTATTCAATGATAATTCGCTGATTTATACTCCTGTGCCTACGGCTACGCCGGACTTTACCATAAAAACACCCGATATAGAAGCATGGCGAAAATTGGCCGATACCAGATCTCTTTTAAACCTGACTGAAAAGGACCTGATTAATTACAACAAGACTTTCCGCGCGGATTTCATGAAAGCTTTGAACGGCATGGGACAGGTTGTCTCTTCAATATATACCGACGCCCTGCTTGACAAACGCGATGAAGTTGAAACAGCATGGGAAAAATCCATGGAGCCGGCGGAACATTCCCTGGCGCTTGCCGAAGAATGGAACAATGAATTCAATGAAGATTACAAGCAGATGGGAAAAAACCAGAAACGAACCGCTGATTTGCTGCGTAAATTTTCAAATAAAATACAGAATGCCGCTGAAGTAAAAGAAAAAATGGGCCAAAATGACAGGGATATGTACTTTGTGAAAAAGGACATAGACAGCTTTGGCGAACTTTTTAATAATTATACTGCTAAATATGAGGCCATGATAAAAACAAAAGAAGACAAAGTAAACAAACTGCTTAACGACCATTACGAACTTTATAAGCCGTAAAAAAAAACAATACAAAAAACAGGCCGCTCTGACGATGCATCAGGGATGTTATGTTTTCAGTCAGGATCAACGTGTTAAAGACCATTAAAAAAATATTAGTCATTAAACTGCGCGATATCGGCGATATTGTCCTTTCAACGCCGGTGCTTTCAGTGCTTGACCACAACTGCGCCGCCCCTGAAATAGTATATGTTGTCAAAAAAGAATACGAAAACTTCAAATATATCCTTCCTTATGTGCGCGAAGTGATAACTTATGACAAAAACGACCCCTTTGATTTTATCCGGCTTGTTATAAAACTCAGGAAACATAATTTTGACCTGTGCGTAAATCTGCACGCCACATTCAGGAGCGCGCTGCTGGCGCTGTTATCCGGCGCGAAATTCAGGCTGGTCCATAACCACAGCGGAAAAGATTTTTTCACATCGGTCCCGCTTGGCATCATAGAGGGGCCGAAATCCATCATAGAACGGGACCTTGATACACTGAACCCCTTAAAACTAGACCCCATACCGGTGGAAATGAAAAAAACCGTCCTTAAACTGAATGAGGAATATACCAGATACATTGATGATGAGGAAGTGTGGCTCACGGTCGGCCTGGGCATCGGCGCCAGGCGGGACAACAAAATGTGGATGAAAGAAGGCTTTATTGAGGTTGGAAAAAAACTGGCCGCCGACGGATACAAAATAGCAATTTTTTGTTCAAAAGATGAACAGGGCACAGGCGAGATAGTAAAGGCAGGCATTGGCGATAAGGCAAAACTTTACTGCGGCCTTGATTTTTTAAGGCTTGCTTTCTTTATAAACAAACTAAGGCTTTTTATAGGCAATGATTCCGGTTTAAGGCACATAGCCGCGGCGCTTAAGGTAAAGACCCTCACTCTTTTCGGGCCGGAAAATCCCGTTGAATGGCACCCGTACAGCCTTGAGGACGGACACGTAAAGATATCACACCTTCCTGAATTCGCAAATGAAGGGGTGGATATAAGCTCAAAAAATTTCCGTATCAAATCAACCGCCGCGATGGAGCGTATAACTCCTTTTGAGGTCTATACGGCGGCCAGGAATCTTTTACAGCAGAAACAGTGATTTTTTTTGTTTTTTTTCCGGTTTTCATAAAATGAGTTGACAAAAATCGATAATATAATATAATTTATCAAATATTAAGCGCGTTTCTTATAACGCTGCGGATATTGACTTTAAACCAGGAGGTATTGATATGGCAGTAAAAGTTGGTATTAATGGTTTCGGCAGGATCGGAAGATGCACTCTCAGGGCGCTTTTAGCCAAAAAAGAGGCTAAATTTGAGGTCGCGGCTATCAATGATATCACGGACCCGAAAACGCTTGCCCATCTTTTGAAGTACGACTCGGTTCAGGGTACGTTCGCGGGCGATGTTGAGGTTGTCGGAGAAGACATCAAGGTAAACGGGAAATTGATCAAGATATTCAAGGAAAAAGATCCTGCGTTCATAAAGTGGAATTCATTCGGAATTGAAATTGTCATCGAATCAACGGGGCTTTTCACGGACAAGGAAAAAGCGGTTGTTCATATCACATCAGGCGGAGTAAAAAAAGTTGTTATATCGGCTCCGGCAAAAGGCGAGGACAAGACATTTGTAATGGGCGTCAACGAAAAGGAATACGACCCGAAAATTCACAATGTGGTTTCAAACGCCTCATGCACGACGAACTGCCTTGCTCCTTTCACAAAAGTCCTTCATGAGAATATCGGAATAGTAAAAGGGCTGATGACTACCATCCATTCCTATACGAATGACCAGAGGATTCTTGATCTGCCGCATAAAGACCTGAGAAGGGCGCGCGCGGGAGCCATCAACATGATCCCGACATCGACAGGGGCGGCAAAGGCCATCGGGCTGGTTCTTCCGGAACTCAAAGGCAAGCTGAACGGATTCTCAATGAGGGTCCCGACGCCGAACGTATCGGCAGTAGACGTGACATTTGAGATGAAAAGAAACGTAACAAAGGAAGAGATCAACGCCATGTTAAAGACAGCCGCTGAAGGGCCTTTAAAAGGCATTCTCGGATACACCGACCTCCCGCTGGTTTCGAGGGATTTCCTGAATGATCCAAGGTCATCCATAATCGACAGCGACTGCACATATGTCGTGGACAACATGGTTAAGATAGTTTCGTGGTATGACAACGAATGGGGATATTCAAACAGGGTAGTTGACCTCGTTGACTACATGATAAGCAAGGGACTGTAATAAACAGCAGATATTCTTTTATATCCGGGGCGTTGTGACAAACAACGCCCCGGTAATTAAATTAAACGGGACCTAACAGGAGCACAGAAAATGGCAAAATTAACCATTGAAGATATTTCAGGCGAACTTAAGGGGAAAAAGGTATTAATGCGCGTTGACTTCAACGTGCCTCTCGATGCAAACAGGGTTATAACATCCGACAAAAGGATCAGCGCTTCGCTTCCTTCAATCAAATTTGTGATTGAAAAGGGCGGAAAGCTTATTCTGATGTCGCATCTCGGCAGGCCCAAGGGAAAGAAAACCCCGGAATTTTCGCTTGACGTTGTGGTTGTAAAACTCTCGGAGCTTCTCGGGAAACCCGTTAAATTCGCCCATGACTGTATAGGCGACGAAGTCAAAAAAATGGCAGATTCATTAAATGACGGCGATGTAATGCTTCTGGAGAACCTGAGGTTTTATAAGGAAGAAGAGGGCAACGACCCTGAATTTTCAAAAAAACTGGCCTCTCTCGGTGAAATATATATAAATGACGCTTTCGGGACCGCGCACAGGGCGCATGCATCGACGGCGGGCGTCTGCAAATACATTAAAAAATGCGCGGCAGGATTTCTTATGGAAAAAGAACTTAAATTCCTCGGAAAACTCCTTTCAAAACCGGAAAAGCCTTTTATCGCAATCCTGGGCGGAGCGAAAGTCTCGGATAAAATCATGGTTATCGAAAATCTCCTGAATATTGTTGACGGAATAATCATCGGCGGCGGAATGGCATATACTTTCCTGAAGGCAAAAGGGCGCCAGATAGGCGACTCGCTTTGCGAAAATGACAAAGTTAATACCGCAAAGGAAATATTAAAAAAAGCCCTTGATAAGAATGTTTCCATATACCTTCCCATAGACCATATTGTGGCAAAGCTTCCGCAGGGCGACGGCGATTTTATGGAAAAATTAAAAAAGGCCGAATATAAGGAAGTCCTGGTCGATGATATAGATGACGGCTGGGAAGGCGTTGATATTGGTAAAAATACCATTGAGAAATTTTCAAATGTCATCGCAAAGTCAAAGACTATATTCTGGAACGGCCCTATGGGGGTATTCGAAGTCGACCAGTTCTCAAAAGGCACGCTTGGAATAGCCCAGGCAATGGCCGCTTCAGGCGCGGTAACAGTTGTGGGAGGCGGAGATTCCGCATCAGCGCTGAAAAAGCTCAAATTAACCGATAAAATGACGCACGTCTCCACGGGCGGCGGCGCCTCAATGGAATTTATGGAAGGCATAGAATTGCCGGGAGTAGCGGCGCTTACTGACAAATAAAGTAAAAAATATTAAATGAACCGGAGGATTTAAATTGAGGACACCTTTGATCGCTGGCAACTGGAAAATGTACAAGAATATAAACGAGGCGGCGGAGCTTGCCACAACGCTTAAGAATGTTTTAAAAGATGTGGCTGCCGACAAGGCGGAAGTGGCCATCTGCCCGCCCTTTACGGACCTGCAGGTTGTTTCAGCAGTTATCAAGGGGACAAACATCAGGCTCGGCGCGCAGAACATGTATGCCGCCCAGGAAGGCGCCTTTACAGGCGAAATATCGCCGCTCATGCTGCGCTCGGCCGGGGTTCATTATGTAATACTGGGCCATTCTGAACGAAGGCAGTATTTCAAGGAAACGAACGAGGATATAAACAAGAAAATAAAGATGGCCATTGAACACAGCCTTTTTCCGATACTCTGCGTTGGCGAAAAACTTGAGGAGAGGGAAAACGGCACTACTTTTAATGTGATTAAAACACAGCTGACCGGATGCCTTGCCGGGATACCGAAAGACAAAATCGGAAGCATCGTGGTCGCTTACGAACCGATCTGGGCTATCGGCACCGGAAAGACTGCCACGCCGGACCAGGCGCAGGAAGTCCATAAATTTATCAGGGAAACGCTCGTTTCGCTTTATGATCAGGTAACAGCGGACGCGGTCAGGATACAGTACGGCGGGTCAGTGAAGGCCGATAACGCAAAGACTTTAATGAATATGCCGGATATCGACGGAGCCCTGGTCGGCGGCGCCTCGCTTAAAGCGGATTCATTTGAAGCAATAGTAAAATTCTACAAGTAAATAAAAGGGAGAGTTAAATGCTTATTTATAAGTTGATCTGGGTAATACATGTTATTAACGTCCTGTTTTTGATAGTTGTTGTGCTTCTTCAGACCGGAAAGGGCTCCGAGGTTGGTTTCGCCTTTGGTTCAGGTGCGGCGCAGACCATGTTCGGCTCATCCGGCGGAAAGACTTTCATCACCAGGCTCACAATTATCCTGGCGATTCTTTTTATGGCCACATCGATATTTCTGGCGCTTTTTCAGGATAAAAAGATGGGTGCGTATAAGGGAGTGATGGACAAAATTAAAACCGAGAGCCCGGCCGCGCCGGCGCAGCAGCAGGGACAGCCAGCGGTTCCGGTTCAGCCTGCGGGAGAAAAAAAGTAATATAAGTTTTTTTTAATATATAAATTCAGGGTAAAAGACAAAAGCCACTGTTCTTTCATGGTTTTTGTCTTTTACTTTTATATAAGGCGGGTAATTTGAAAAATACAATATCAATTGCTGCTGCATTAACGCTGCTGGCTTTTTTTACATCCTGCGGCCGGGGCCCGAAATACGCGCTTACTGATAAATATACGGATAAGCCCGCATACGGCGATATGCTTGTGGACTCATCCATAGGCGAACCGACCACGTTAAACCCGGTGCTTGCCTCGGATTCAGCCTCATCCGCGATAACCGGCCTTGTATTTAACGGCCTTGTGCGCTATGACCGAAACCTCAGACTTGAGGGCGACCTTGCGAAAAGCTGGGATATTTCCTCCGATTCAAAGGTTATAACCTTTCATTTGAGAAAAGGGGTCTTATGGCAGGACGGCGTTGAATTTACATCCTCCGACGTAAAATTCACCTATGATAAATTCATGGATCCTTCTGTTAAAACCGCATACCGCAGCCAGTTTGAACTGGTTAAAAATATTGAAACGCCCGATAAATACACGGTAAAGGTCTTTTACAGCGAGCCGTTCGCTCCGGCGCTTGAGTCGTGGGGAATGCCGGTAATTCCTGAATNNTGAACATATTTTAAAGGGGCAGGATATTAATATATCGCCCTTTAACCGCCGCCCGGTCGGCACGGGGCCCTATATTTTTAAGTCCTGGACGGCCAACCAGGATATTGAACTTGCGGCAAACAAAAATTATTATGAGGGTGAGCCCTATATTTCCCGTTATATGTACAGGATAATCCCCGATGAGTCCGTGCAGTTTATGAATCTGGAGGCGGGCAACATAGATATGATGACTCTTACCCCGGACATGTATGTGAACAAATCCTTGGATGAGTCATTTAACGGCAGTTATAACAGGTATAATTATACGGGTCCGCAGTATGTATATATAGGCTACAACCTTGAAAACCCCCTGTTTAAATCGGAAAAAGTCAGGCAGGCCCTTTCTTACGCCATAAACAGGGATGATATAATAAAAAACGTCATGCTGAACCTGGCAAAACCGGTTACGGGCCCCTTTATTCCGGGCAGCTGGGCATATAACGGGTCCGTAAAAGGGTACGGCTATGACCTTAAAAAATCGGCCCAATTGCTCAAACAGGATGGCTGGGTAAAACAGCCGGACGGATTTATTTACAAAAACGGTGTAAGATTCACTTTCACGATTTATACCAACCAGGGGAACAAGCCGCGCGAAGAGATAGCCACGATTGCGCAGCAGCAGTGGGGGCTGCTCGGTATTGATGTGAAAATACGCATACTTGCGTGGAACATACTGTTGACACAGTTCATAGACAAAAAGAAATTTGACGCCGTTGTAATGGCCTGGTCGCTTTCGAGGGACCCGGATTGTTTTGACATCTGGCATTCATCAAAGACAAAAGAAGGGGAATTTAATTTTATAAGTTATAAAAATCCGGAGGTTGACGCCCTGCTTGTAAGGGCCAGGACGACATTTGACTTTAATACCAGGCGCATCTGTTACAGGAGGATACATGAAATACTTTCCGCCGACGCGCCATACACTTTTCTATATACGCCGGACATTCTTGAGGCGGTTCACAGGCGCATCCACGGCATAGTCCCGGCTCCCGCAGGAATAGGGTATAACCAGATAAAATGGTATGTGCCCGCAGAACTCCGGAAATATAAAATAAGCATTGAGAAATAGCATTATGTTTACTATAATGTAAAAAATGCAACAGGAGGGAATCATGCAGGGAAAAGGGAAGATTTTCTCGGAAAAAAGGGAACATAAAAGGCACACCAAGGAATTTCTTGTACTTTATAAAATAATGCCGAAAAAAGTATCCGTGGAAACGGTAAGAAAGCAGGGAAAAAGCCTTGATGTCAGCACCGGCGGTATAAGAATCGAGGGCGACCTTGTGGGCTCGCCGGGGGATTTAGTACGCGTGGAGATATTCGGCCGGAATAAAAAAGACCTTATTATAGTGCTAGCAGAAATAAAATGGGTCAACGACAACGGGAACGGGTGCCAGTTCGGCGTCCAGTTTGTCGGCTTAAGGGAAGAGGAAATAGAAACGCTTGAGGATATGATGCTGCTTTGATATTGTTAAAAAACATATGTTTTATCCCGGGAACAGGCAACATAGCGGTGTTTATCTTAAAGTGTTAAAGTTCGCAAGTCACGCAATGGTTGAAATTCTCGGATTCCAGCTGTATGGTCGAATGGCTTATGTTGTATTCTTTCAGCAGTATCCTGTTAATTTTCATTATTATCTCGTCGGCTTTTTTTAATTCATTTATGTCAATGACCACATGCGCGTCAAATACAATATTACCCGGTGTAATTTCCCAGACATGAATATGGTGGATATCTTTTATACCGTACTTTTTCAGTGTATATATTGATTTTTCTATCTTTTCCTTCGCAATACCCTTTGGAACGGCCTGCATGAGGATATTGACGCTTTCCATGAATATCGAAAAACTTTCTTTTATTATGTAGATTGATATGGCAATCGACATGAGCGAATCCAGGAAATACCATGGCTTGAAAACCAGTATTAACGCCGTTATTATCACGGCAACCGATGACACCGCGTCGCCGACAAGATGCACAAGGGCGCTTTTAATATTAAGGTTGTTTTTGGCGTCTTTCATAAGCAAAAGCGCGGAAATAAGGTTGCCCGCAAAACCTATAAAAGCCACAAAAAGCATTATTCCCGAATTAAGATGCTGCGGGGTTGAAATTCTCCTGATTGCCGTGTAAATGATAAAGCCGGACACGAGAAATAAAACTGAGACATTGGCCAGCGCGGAAAGTATCTCGGCCCTTTTATAACCGTAGGTTTTATCGGCTGTTTTGGACCGCTTTGATATGAGCATTGCTATATATGAAATGACGAGGAAAACCGCGTCTGAGAGGTTATGGAACGCGTCGGAAATAAGGGCCAGTGAACCGGAAAGCAATCCGCCTGCAATCTGTGCCGCAGTTATCAGGAGATTCATGACAATTGAAATCAGGAGCCCTCTTTCGCCGGCTCCGGAATGAACATGATGATGGTGCCCGTGCCCGTGCCCGTGCTCAGAACAGCTCTGTGGTTCAACATGATTCTCTTTAACCTTTTTCTTTGCCATAAACACTCCTGGAAATTATTATAATGTATTATAGTATTATTTTGGCTGTATTGTAAAGGGGGGAATTTCTTATCCCTGTTTAATGCTAAATGTGTATTGACAAAATAGTTAAAAGCTATATATTATATGTATAAATAACCGGAATACTTATTAATAATTCTTGCATCAGCCTATGATGCGAATATAGACGGGGGTTTTTGTATGACCGAAGGCGAACTTTATATAGAAAAACGTAAATATGTAAGGGCTTTTCTCCAATATAAGGTAAAATACAAGCTTATGCCAAAGGATAGCGCCGCCGATCCGTTGAAAAAAGACGGACTGTGCCGTGATATTTCCATAGGAGGCGCCAGGATAGAGGGTGAATTTGTAGGGGACACGGGCGATGTAATAAGGCTTGAGTTCAAGACAGAATACAAACTGGACCCGATTACGGCCTTTGCCGAGGTTAAATGGAGAAAAGTGATGGACGGCACGCCGCAGTTCGGCCTTGAATTCCTGGCATTAAACGAGAGTGACAGGGATATAATAGAAAAAATAACAAAACAAATAGAATTTCATTGACACTTTGAGCATCATAAGTTAAAATTTCAAGGTTTTTAAGCCACAGTGCCGCTATCGTCTAACGGTTAGGACACGGGGTTCTCAATCCTGTAATTGGAGTTCGATTCTCCATAGCGGTACCATTCGAGATTATCGTCGATTTTTACCATCATGGAAAATGGTTTTCTGTATACTGGTATGAGCTTTTCTCCCTTTAGGGAGAAGTTCGAGGCTAAAAGCTTCAGTATTTGTGCCTTCTCCTCCCGTGATGCAACTTCCCATAATGATTTCACGTTTTTCGCGAGTTCGAGGATCTTGATGCCCTCTGAGTAGTGATAACCTGTAGAAGCCATTCTGGAGAGTTCTGCATCTATATCTGCGACCTTGTTCTGGTATTCAGCCTTCATGGAAGCCCACATCTTATCATCAATCTTGCCATCTATATTGTCCTCATACATGCGCCTTATTCTTTTCTCGAGTTTGGACTTCTCAGCAGTTAGGAGGACAACCTTGTCCTTGTCCATCTGTACATCGTTCTGTGTATCAACCTTCAAGCCATCATCCAGAAGCCTAAATTTGGCATCAGGGAGGGCTATATTTGCCACGGATTCGGACAGAAGGGCTTCGAGCCTACCCTCTGGGAGATACGCGCCAGAATGCCTTCCCTTGGAGGAATAGCAATGGTAATAGACATATTTGCCCTTTTTCAGTTCTCCTCCCACCTTACAACCACAATCTGCACACACTATGAGATTGTTATAGGGGAAAGTGTTTGTTGATGATGGTCTTGTGGTAGGTACTTTACGGGAGATTACACCTTGAACCCGGTCAAACAATTCCTTGCTTATTAAGGGTGTATGCACTCCCTGATACATAATCCCGGACCACTTAAAGGATCCGTAGTATACAGGATTGCTTAGCATCTTATAAAGCGATGATTGAGCTTCTAAGGGTAGGCCCTTTTTAGTTGTGAAGCCCTGTTTCTTCATCCACTCCCTGATCATAGGCACGGAATAATTGCCGGATGCGGCCATCTTAAAGGCTTCAGTTAATATTTTAGCCCGTGGTTCATCAACCTCTATGGTCCCTTTCTCCCGGTTGTTCAGGTACCCTGAAGGGGAATGCGAAGGATATAGACCTTGTGAGGCCTTTTCCTTCATTCCCATCTTGGAGCGCCGCGAAAGATCCCCGGAATATTTCTTGTTAAGCGCAACCATAACATCATTTACAAACTCGCCATCGCTATCATCAATATTCAGCATAGAATTCGTGCCTACGAAGTGAACCTGTTTATGATAGATCTTGATCATTCCGTATATGGTTGTTTTATCATCATCGTTACGCGTAACGCGGGAGAGGTCATAAAACAGGATGTGTTGTACTTCGGGATGCGCCATGGCAAACTGGATCATGGCATTAAACTCCTTGCGACCTTTCTCCCAAGCCGATTCGGCAGCGCTCCAATACTTAACAATCTTCAAGTTGTGCTTCTCGGCATATTCATTTGCCAGCTTTTCCTGTGCAGGGAGAGAGAAGTTGTCTTCCTGTCCCTTGCTCGAAACCCTGTAATATGCGATTGCTTTTTCCATAAAGACTCCTTATCTGCCGCGGCCAAAGATTTGAGTTCTGCAATACTCAGCTAAACTAGTGGCTCCCGCTTGTTTGCAAAGTAGTTTTAGCCGGGAGGCTTCCTCCGTAGTAAAGGCTATATTGAGGATGTACTTCCGCTTCTCCTGTGCTGTTTTCGTTGGTCGTCCCATTTTCTTTGCCATAAAGCCTCCTTTGTTTTATTGATTAAGCATACTGGGTTAGCGGTATTTTGTCAATACTTATTTAATACTGGTAAAGTCAAGCACTCTTGGTCAACTTATTGGCATATTTATGGGAGAGAAAGTCCAAGTACTTAAAGAGGCGAATAGTATTATCAGCAATCTCCTCGGCTTCCGCGAGAGTCAACGGTTCCGGGAAATCCGGCTGGTAGGCTACGATAATGGCTTTTAAGTACGACTCATCATATTTCATGGCTTTACATAACTCCCATCATTGGTTAACTCTAATAAGATGCGGTTTATAATGTCTATTGAGGATTGTTGGGTGATAGCGTAGATCTTAGGGAAATAGCGGTTAAATTTAGCCATATCTCTGTAATATGACTTAGACGTTGACTTAAGGAATGCTTTAAACTGGTGCAGGTCATATTTGAAGTGCTTATAGAGGTTATAATAATACCAGTATTCACTTTTTCCGGAAGTTGTTCGGATTCCTTTCAATGTATCCATGAGACTCATGTTCTCAAGTAACTCGTGGTTTGTGTAGATCCTTTCATCTATTGCATTTTTTAACTGCAAAACATAAGGGTTGTTTTTAGGATAGATAACATCTTTAAATGAAACACCTTGAAATTTGCTGGACTTACCAAAGGCCTCCCGTAATTCCGCAAAGCGTTGGAACCGAAACTCCGCGCGAAGTATTCTCTTAAAGTCGTCTACATTGATGATCCTTCGTAACTCCCGGTGTTTTGCTTGGGTAAGTTCCTTGTGTTTGTCGTAAAATGTGATGCTACGTCTGTTCTTGCCAGATTTAGAGATCAATACACTCTCCCGGATTGAGCCTTTGCAATAAGGGTCTAGGCGGTAGCCTTTGGCTAAAGGACAAGTCGATAAAGCATATAGGTATGCTCCTATATCCTCACAATAGATGTCCTTGGTAATATCAACAGAAAGAACCATGACTTCATCAATAAACCTGCTAGGGTCAACATAAAGCGCCCCTGTATTGTTAATTAGACCTATTACATGGTTGATGTTACCGGAATTTATCAGTTCCTTGTACCTAGAACCAAGTAGTTTGGCGGATAATCTCCAGACTTCGCTTGTCTTGTTATAACGACCGAAGCCCTCAAATCTCAACCCCGGAACTTTCAAGTCATAACGACTTGGGCTTTTGATAATTCGCTGGGGGATTTCCAGTTTAATTGTATCGATATATACCGGGGACTTGCCGATAGGTGTATAACATACCTCACTTTCTGTACAAACTCTGGAATCTAGGCCATTATTTGCTGTCATCTGGATCTCCCTTTAGGCTCTGTAGTTTGCCTTCACTAGGTATTATACTAAGATTTCTAAAGTTACTATNNGTATACTCTGTCGTATTCCATACGCTTCACACCATAGAAATAAAGGACTTAATATATATATGACCATGGTTAAACGATGTCTGATACCTTGGAAATGTTGTACATAAGAGTCTTCAAGAAGGGCAAAGGATAGCCTCTCGTGTGCGGTTTAAAATAATTCATGAAATATTTAGAGTAAAAGTACAAAGATAGG
>PLPI01000027.1:54399-66241 GCA_003159495.1 candidate division FCPU426 bacterium
CGCGCGGGGGGAATTTTTTTAAGCACATATTATGTTTGTTGAAAAATATTTTTATAAGTGATATGCTATTTGAAATTTCAACTGAAGGATGTTCAATGAAAAATGCAAAGCAGCTAAAGTTCATAGACCTGTTCTGTGGTATAGGTGGCTTCCGGCTTGGTTTTGAAAGCGCGGGATTTAAATGCGTGTTTTCCTCGGATAACGATAAGTACGCACAGGAAACCTATGCGAAAAATTTTGGAGAAATTCCCTACGGAGATATAACGAAGATAGACCCGGTAAAAGACTTGCCGGATTTTGATATTTTGTTGGGTGGATTTCCTTGCCAGCCATTTAGCATCTCGGGGAAAAAGTTGGGCTTTGAAGATACGCGAGGTACGTTGTTTTTTTATATTTGCAAGATTATAAAGGCGAAGAACCCTTCTGTTGTTGTGCTTGAAAACGTGAAGCACCTTATTCACCATGACAAAGGTCGTACAATTAAAGTTATATTGAACACACTGAAGGATTTAGGTTATATGATCAATATGAAGCTATTGAATGCGAAAGATTTTGGAGTCCCTCAAAACAGAGAACGAGTATTCATAGTGGCAACAAGGGGTAGATATTTTGACTTTAACCAGATGCAGACACAACCAACGCCAAAACTTAAAGATTTTCTTGAAACTAATGGAGACTTCGAATTCCTTAACAAGAACGAATATACGCTTATTGATGAACCGAAAGTTCAACGTGATTCCGGGCTGAAGTTTGTTGGGTACAGGAATAAGAACGGTTGGAAGAAAGGCGTAAGACCCAACACGCAACATTTATCTAGAGTACATAGACAGCCAAACAGGATATATTCCGTAGATGGCGTGCATCCAACAATTCCTTCACAGGAAACCGCAGGAAGATTCTTTATCTATATTCCTAAGCTAAAAGCTGTTAGAAAATTAACTTTAAAGGAATGCTATAAGATCATGGGCTTTCCTACCAATTATAAGATCCACGAAGCAACTGGACCAGCGTACAAGCAGGTTGGTAACTCCGTCTGTGTGCCAGTCATCGAAGCATTGGCAAACACAATAAAAAATCAGGAGGTTTGGAAAAGTGGACCACAAACAGAAGCTGTTAGAGATTTACAAATCCTCCTCTTCAATTAAGAATATTACATCTATACTGCCGAAGTATGCAGATTTTATTGACTTAATTGCTACAAATTCCTATAAACAAAAAGGCGTTTTCTCTGTGTTGGTGACTTTATTGGTTCACAAAATTCTTTACCCGGCACAGGATATCAGATGTCATCAGACACAAATAAAGGGCGGATTTTCCGGGAGAACTATTGACACTCAGTACATAACACCGACCTTAAAGCAGTTGAAACTGCCATCTATGGCTGAAAGTGGATGGCTGACTCGATCGCTCGAACAACCGTATCCATATACATTAACCTATGAAGGGAAAATACGTGATACCGTAATTAAAGAGGCTTTCTTGAATGTTGTGGATTACGTGCAAACAAAAAAGGGCAACAGTAGTGATGTATTACAATTGCTGTTACATCTAGTAACTCAGGTTGCATTAAGTAACAAAGTTGTTATCAACCCGCTTACGAATCCCGAGAAGCTTACAATCCTAAAAGTTATGAATGCCCTAGATCAGCATTTTCACTTTATTTACCATCAAACAGGGGCTGCCAAATTACCTGTATTGGCTTTTTATTCGCTATATATGCTCCTAATAAAGGAGTTACAGCGGTACGATGGATGCTTGCTAAAACCTCTGGCAAATCACACAACCTGTGACACCACATCCGGAAGCTCTGGTGATATAGAGGTGTTTAAAGATGGGCAGCTCTATGAAACCGTTGAGATCAAGCAAGATCGAATCATAGATAGTAATGTGGTTAGAATTGCCTACGAGAAAATCGTAAAATATGATCCGAGTAGATACTACATCCTGTCGGATAAAGGCGTTCTTCCAACAGAAAAGGACTATATTGCCGAATATGTCGTGGATGTAAAGGAAGAACATGGATGCCAGATAATTATCAATGGCGTTCTGCCCACGATAAAGTATTATTTACGTCTAA
Source organism: candidate division FCPU426 bacterium (assembly GCA_003159495.1). GTDB lineage: Bacteria > Oederibacteriota > PGYV01 > PGYV01 > Palsa-1178 > Bog-1181. Next base: position 56,477 of record PLPI01000027.1, read on the forward strand.
TAACGTCCATGGAAGACTTTGTTAAGATATATTCAGACTTAGTGTCTGTTGATCAAGAGATTAAGCTGGACCACAAAAAGAAATGGCAAGAAATAGTAGACACTATTTTGAATGTTTGATTTTACTTAATTGAAGGACTCGATGAAGTATTGGAGATTTGTTTGTGAAACATGTTAAGTTGAGCCGGAAAGTGCCGATAATATACTAAGTGAACTGGCATGGTTTGTGCTATAATTATTATTGACAGTTAGGGCGATTTTGTATATGATTTCAAACTATCATATAGAGGAATCGGGGAGAATTCATGTCGGTTACTTATCTCAAAGAAAGAAGCACAGAGAACTTAACCATAGTGGAATACTGCTTAACCAACAAGGACAAGGTTGAATATTGGAACGCATTAACAACTAGAATTTATTATGCCGTGTTTCAGCATATTAAAGCAAAACTGTTTGACTGGTATGTTGATCTTTATTGGCCTTCGTGTCAAACGGATAAAAGCTGCAAGGAAATAAACTTCTTTGCGCACGATACAATCCGGACGAGGCTAGATGAATTTGTGAGGTTTTACAGCAATACGCTTACAGAATCGGAGCAACGGACCCTTAATAAAATTTGGGGATTACAAACCGCGAGGCTTGATTCGGATTATGGGAAAAATTACATTGGCGACAGAACCCAACAAGAAGTAATGACGCGTGAGGATATTGAAGATTTTTTGAAAGATGCTAAGGATATAATTGCAATTTTGACAAAATTAAAAGCATGATGGAGGATAAAGTGGATCAGGAGAAAGCTGCGAATGAAGTTAAGGAATTATTCAAGAAGACTTTTTTGCCGGATGCTATCGACTTGAAATACTATGATCAATTAAACAGCTGGGTTATTTTTGTGGATAGGAAAACCCTAGATAGTGACGTCGTAACAAGCTGGTTGCTGAAGCGTTATCAAGACTTTAAAGAGACAAACGTTGACGTGAAGTTTGTAAGCTATAGATCATCGCAATTAAAGCGACTTTTGGGACATAAGTTTGAAGAATATGAGATGAAAAGTACTATTGAGTCGGGGTATGATGATTACAATTATACATCGTCGAAGAGCAATGTTGATCAAGAGGGATTTGCTGGCTACAACATTCTGGATATGTGGGTTGCTGCATAATGGATATAAATAAGAACGCCAATGTGATTGTCAATGCCGTATTATTGGAGAGATTAGAGTTTTATCGTAAGCCCGAGATTTCGAAATCATTGTTGTCTGAGAACGAAAACGGAACAGACATGGTACTGAACTTAGTTTTGGATAGCAAAATAAGCAGGTTGTTGAACGCAGATAAAACAAAGTTGATTATTAAATTCTTGATGCAAGTTGAAGATAAAGAAAAGACGATAAAAATTCTCTGTGTTATGGTAGGCGTGTTTTCGCAAGAAAAAGAAGGATCAGTGACTTTGGAGGAGTATGCCAAGATACATGCGCCTTCGTTATTGTTTCCCTACATACGAGAGAATGTATCAAATGTAACCATGAAAGCTGGTATGCCTCCCATAGTTCTTCCACCAATGAACTTAGTTAAGTTGATTAATGAGGCTAAGGAAATAGTGGAGTAGTCAAAGTACTGCTGATATTCTTCGACAAACACACAGGGTCTTCGGTTCTTAGCCAGTTGCGAAGGTCTTCCACTATGCGGTACCATGAACCACTCGCTGCGCTCGGGTTCATGGCACGCCATAAACTTGAGCAAAGCGAATAGTTCATGGCACGCCATAAACTTGAGCAAAGCGAATAGTTCATGGCACGCCATGCCAAAATTAAACTGCTAAAATAAAGCTCTAACATATGCGAGTGGTTCATGCCCTGCACCTGAGGAGCGAAGCGACGAATGGTACAGGGCGTTTTTAAGGGGGGGGGTGAAGAAAATCAACGACTTGCACGTCAATGATTTCTATTATACTTATGTGCTTCAGAGCCAAAAAGACGGGCAGTTTTATGCCGGATTTACAAATGACCTTGAGCGCAGGCTCCGGGAACATCAGCAGGGGAAAAATATTTCCACAAGCAAAAGGCTGCCGGTAGAATTGATATATTTTGAGGGTCACAGGAACAAAGAGGATGCGTTAAGAAGGGAATCGTATTTTAAAACCACAAAAGGCAAAACAACCCTGAAACAAATCCTTTGCGGGTTTCTTGCCGATAAACATGACTAATGTTAATGACACCGAAGATCGGTTTTCTATTAGATCTGATATTATAAAATATTATAAAATCTGACAGTTTTCTGTTGCCAATTATGAAAGTTTGTTGTATAAATATACAGTTTTATCAGGGGCTGGATTCGCCGGGTTAAACGGTTTAAAACTGTTCTTAAAACTTATTTTAATTGACAAAACAAATAAAAACAGTTATAGTGTATCTGTAATCAAAGGCCGTCAGGTTGGAATCCCTTAAACAGTTTTTCGGATAATCCGCTTGTTTTGCCAGCCTTGTATAACAATATCCCAATTACCCCAGGAGGTAATAAGTTAATGAACCTTACGGATTTAAAACTGAAAAAACTTTCGGAACTGCAGAAAATCGGAAAAGATTTGAAACTCGAAGGAATCTCCACCATGAAAAAGCAGGACATCATCTTTAAAATCCTCGAAGCAGACACAAAAAACAACGGCCTTATATTCGGCGAGGGAGTTCTCGAGATTCTTCCGGATGGATTCGGATTTCTGCGTTCGCCCAATTACAACTATCTGCCGGGGCCGGACGATATTTATGTTTCGCCTTCCCAGATAAGAAAATTCGACCTTCGCACCGGCGACATGATAGCCGGACAGGTGAGGCCGCCGAAGGAAGGGGAAAAATATTTTGCCCTTTTAAAGGTCGAGACAATAAACAGCGACGACCCGGAAAAAATGAAGGACAAGACTTTCTTTGACAATCTCACGCCTCTTTATCCGGAACAGCACATCATCCTTGAAAATAAGGACAAGGACGTTTCAATGAGGGTCATGGACCTGTTGACGCCGCTTGGAAAGGGACAGAGGGGCCTTATCGTCGCCCCGCCCAGAACCGGAAAGACCGTCCTGCTACAGAAAATCGCAAATTCAATCACGGAGAACCATCCCGAGATATTCCTCATAGTACTGCTGATAGATGAAAGGCCCGAGGAAGTAACTGATATGGAACGCACTGTAAAAGGCGAGGTTGTATCGTCCACATTTGACGAACCGCCGACACGGCATCTTCAGGTGGCCGAAATGGTCATTGAAAAGGCAAAAAGGCTCGTTGAACATAAAAAAGACGTCGTCATCCTTCTTGACTCGATTACCAGGCTTGCGCGCGCGTATAACGCTGTTGCTCCTTCTTCGGGAAAGGTTTTGACCGGCGGTATAGATTCCAACGCCCTGCAGAAACCCAAAAGGTTCTTCGGAGCGGCGCGCGCCATTGAGGAGGGCGGTTCGCTTACCATTATAGCCACCGCGCTCGTTGAGACAGGCTCAAAAATGGACGATGTCATATTCGAGGAGTTCAAGGGAACGGGCAACAGCGAAATCGTCCTTTCGCGCGAACTCGCCGACAAAAGGCTTTTCCCGTCCATTGACATTTCCAAATCCGGCACCAGAAAAGAAGAACTCCTGCTGGACAAGGATACCCTTAAAAAAGTATGGGTTTTAAGAAAAGCGCTATTGAGTAAAATGAAGCCAACTGATATAATAGAGTTTCTCAACGAGGAGATGAACAAGCGCAAGACGAACAAGGTATTCCTCGAAGCAATGAATATGGACTAGTTGGAAAATTTAAAAGTTAGAATGCAAAACCAAAAATTGAAGAAAAAGAATAAAAGAACCTTTTATGGCAAAACTAAAAAGTGGTCAAACACAATTAAAGGAGATTGGAAATGAAAAAAGGAATTCATCCGGATTACAAGAAAGCCCTGGTAACGTGCGCGTGCGGGAATAGTTTTGAGACGAAATCCACAATCGGCGACCTCAAGGTTGAAGTGTGCTCCTCCTGCCATCCTTTCTTCTCCGGCGTCCAGAAATTTATGGATACCGACGGAAGGGTTGAAAAATTCAGGAAAAGGGCCTCCAAAACAGCAGCAGCCAACAAGGCTAAAGAATAACCTTGTGAGCCCGAAAAAAGAGTTAAAAAAGCCCCCTTTTAATGTGGGAGGGGAGGCCGTAATTGAGGGCGTTATGATGAGATCGCCCCATTTCTACGCGGTTGCCGTGCGCAACCCGGCCGGTAAAATAGTCACAATGTCGGAACGCGTCAATTCAGCCGCGGAAAAATATCCCTTTTTAAAATGGCCGTTTCTGCGCGGATTGATATCCATGTATGAATCAATGTCCCTTGGCTTTAAGGCCCTTTCATATTCCGCCGCAATATTTGAAAAAGGGACGGAAGCGCCGGCCAAAAAAGGAAAAAGGGCCGTTAAAGCCGAAAAAAAAGGGAATGAGGCGCTTGACGTAACGTTGTCGTTTGCGTTTGCCATAGTGCTCGCCATAGGGCTTTTTATTCTCCTTCCTTACGGGCTCAACAAACTTCTTGCCAGGAAATTCCACGAGATAGGGACAAACAGGTACCTGTTCAACACGGGCATGGTCTTTTTCAAGCTCGTTATATTCTTTTTTTACGTCTGGGGCATATCATTTTTTGATGATGTAAAAAGGCTCTTTATGTACCACGGCTCCGAGCATAAATCCATATACGCCTTTGAGGACGGAAAAAAACTGGACTATAAAAATATAGCCCCGTATTCCACAAGGCACCCCAGGTGCGGCACCGCTTTCATAATAGTCACGCTTATAATTAGCCTGTTTATATTCGTGCTTGTGCTGCCGGCGCAGCTGAACCCCCTGCAGCGCATACTTTTTGAGCTGCCGCTGCTTATCCCGATAGTATCCATCTCATACGAACTTTTGAAATTATCCGATAAATTCCGCGATAATCCTTTCATAAAACTTTTGATTGCCCCGGGGCTGGCTTTCCAGCGCCTTACAACAAAAGAGCCTGACGCGAAAATGGTTGAAGTGGCAGTGACATCGCTTCAAACGGCCGTGAAGCTGGAAATGGCTTGGATATCAAAACAGGCAAAGGCAAAAAAGGCCTCAAAAAAATGATATTTTCGGGAAAGCTTGACAAACTCAAGGAAGAATTTGATAAACTTAACCACGAACTTTCTGATACCTCCATAATATCAAACAGGGAACTATACTCAAAAAAAATGAAGCAATATTCGGAAATGCGCCCGGTTATAGACAAATATGACGAGTATTTACGGGTGCAGACCGACATGAGGGATTCCGAGGAGATTTTAAAAAACGAGGCAGACGCCGAAATGCAGGAAATGGCAAAACAGGAGATGGAAAACAGCGCCGTGCACCTTGCAAAACTTGAAAAAGAACTCGAAATACTGCTTATCCCGAAGGACCCCAACGACGTCAAAAACGCCATACTTGAAATACGCGCCGGCACCGGCGGCGACGAGGCGGGGCTATTCGCGGCCGACCTCTATAAAATGTACACCAGATGGGCCGAGATTCACCATTATAAGGTCGATGTCATGAATTCATCGCCGACGGAACTGGGCGGATTCAAGGAAATAGTTTTTATGATAATCGGCCCGAATGCGTATGGGAAGCTTAAATTTGAAAGCGGAGGGCACAGGGTTCAGCGCGTGCCCGATACGGAAACGCAGGGCAGGATACACACATCCGCGGCCACCGTGGCCGTTTTGCCGGAGCAGGAAGAATTTGATTTTGAGATAAAACCCGAAGACCTTAAAATAGAGGTATGCAGGGCGTCGGGCGCCGGCGGACAGCACGTTAACAGGACGGAATCGGCGGTAAGAATCGTCCATCTTCCAACCGGCCTCGAAGTGCAGTGCCAGGACGAACGTTCCCAGATGAAAAACAGGGAAAAGGCCATGAAAGTACTGCGCGCCCGCGTTAAAGACAGGCTTGAGGGCGAGGAAAAGGCAAAACTCGATTCCACAAGGCGCGCGCAGATAGGCTCCGGTGACAGAAGCGAAAAGGTAAGGACCTATAACTTTCCCCAGAACCGCATAACCGACCACAGGATCGGCTTTACCGTATACAACCTTGACCACGTCATACAGGGTGAAATAGACGAATTTATAGAAAAATTGGGCGAAGAAAACAACGCAAGGCTGCTTCAACAAAAATAGATTAAATAATGCCTTAAGGGGAAATGTATGCCCGCACCGGACGAAGCGCTCCTGTCAGCCGTAGTATCCGGAGATATAATTAAAATGAACGCCGCAATAGCGGCCGGAGCCGATATCAACGCAAGGGATAAATCCTCCCCGAACAAATTCACCGCACTAATACTGGCCGTGCGCGCCGGTGAACTTCCGGTAATTGAAGAATTGATAAAAAACGGGGCGGATATTAATTTGTCCGATTCGACCGGATTTTCGCCTTTGATAGAAGCCGCATGGTTCGGAAAATTTCCTGTAATTAAAACGCTTCTTGAATCCGGCGCATCGATGGAAAACGTGAATGCGGGCGGTAATACCGCTTTAATGGAAGCCGCCGCTATGGGACATATAGACATTGTCAATGAATTGATATTGTCCGGAGCTGACCTTACAAGGGTAAACAATTCGGGGCAGTCAGTTTACGATATCTCGAAGAACCCCGGAATCAGGCTGCTTTTACCGGGCGGAAAAAGCAGGCTGTTCAGGAATTTTTTTATACATCTGAAAAAAATAGCCGGAAAATTCATTAAATGAAAAATTTTGCCGGAGCCATCGCGCATGGAGCAAAAATCCTCCTTAAAATAACCCGTTCAAAGGCGGTTTCGCGCCTTGAATCCGAATCACTGATGGTTCACGCATCGGGTTTGACGAGGGAGAAACTGTATATGTCGCTGGCCGGCCCGGTGCCGGTGCGGACAATGAAAAAGTTTACCGCTCTAATCGGTAAAAGAAAACTCCGTGTTCCTTTTCAGCTTCTTACCGGCCGCGCCTCATTTTACGGAAGGGATTTTAAAACCGCAAAAGGGGTCCTTATACCGCGCCAGGATTCGGAGGCATTAATAGATGCCGTGATTTCTTTAAGAGCCTTAATCCCGGCCAATTCAAACGCCGCGGACTGCGGCGCGGGAAGCGGCATTTTACCGGTCACCCTTTTAAAGGAAACTGACATTTTTTCAAAATTTTATTGTTTTGACACAAGCAGCCGGGCGATAAAACTTTGCGGGGAAAACGGCGCGCTTTACGGTGTTTCGGACCGGATGGAGCTTTTAAAAGGCGATTTTTTCCGTCTTGCTGCCCGTTTAAGCCTTAAATTCAGCCTTATTGTATCAAACCCGCCTTATATCAAAAACAGCGCTCTGAAAGGGCTGCAGAAAGAGGTTTTATACGACCCGGTAAGCGCTCTCTCCGACGGCGCCGACGGCTATACTTTTTACAGGAAATTCGCATCGTTATCCGCTGATTTATTAAAAAAAGAGGGTTTTATCGCCGTTGAAATCGGGGACAAAATGGGGCCGCGCGTAAAAGAAATTTTTACGGGCGCCGGTTGGAAAACGCGTTCGTCTTTTAATGATACATCCGGTAAGGAACGAGCCATTGTATTTTCGCCTCCGGCATCGGCACAAATCTTTAAAGTTTAACAAAAACGGAGTATGTGTTATTATTTAAATGCGCCTGTCATCATTAAAGCGGCTGTATAACGTCCCTGCTATTATTCAGGACAAAACCGGAGGATCATGAAGCACGATTTTATTCATCTTCACCTGCACACAAAGTACTCTATGCTTGACGGTATGTGCAAGATAGAGGACATAATAGATGCATGCCGGGCAAATTCAATGCACTCCTGCGCCATTACCGACCACGGCTATATGTACGGCGTGGTTGAGTTTTATTCCGGCCTTGCCGCCGCCGGTTTAAAACCTATAATAGGGCTGGAAACTTACGTTGTCGACGACATAACCCATAAATCCCGTGAAAAATACCACCTGATACTTCTTGTAAAGGATGATGAGGGATACGGCAACCTTTTAAAAATAGCTTCTTTTGCCGCCACCGAGGGTTTTTATTACAAGCCTACTGTTGATAAAAAGTTCCTTGCCGGGCATTCAAAGGGGATTATCGCGCTGAGTTCATGCCTGCAGGGCGAAGTTTCAAACAAACTGGTCAATAACAATCCCGAAGGCGCCGCCATCAGCGCGGGCGAATACCTCTCTATTTTCGGCGAGGGTAATTATTACCTTGAAATACAAAATCACGGCCTCTCCGAAGAGATAGTGATGAACCGCGGGTTGAAGGAGATAAGCGCGAAAATGTCCATACCGCTCGTGGCCACGAACGACGTTCATTATATGACAAAGGACGACGCCCGGGCGCAGGACATTCTGCTGGCCATAAAAACAGGCAAGAAGCTCAACGACGCGGACAGGCTCTCGTTCAAGACAAGCGAATCTTATTTTAAAAATCTTGAAGAGATGCTGAAACTTTTTCCCGACGACGCGGACGCGGTTTCGCTCACCAGCGAGATAGCCTCGCGCTGCAAATTTGAGCTAAAAATAAACGGCAAAACGCACATGCCCTCATATCATATCGAAGGCGCCGAGGGGCACAATGAATATTTTGAACGGGTGACAAGGAAGGCGTTTACGGATAAATTCCCGGAGCCTTCGGCCGAGTACACACAGAGGCTGGATCACGAGATATCCACTATAATAAAACTCGGCTATGCCGGATATTTTCTTATAGTAAAAGACATTGTTGACCATGCCAGGGAGGTAAATATACCCGTCGGCCCGGGCAGGGGGAGCGCCGCAGGCTCGCTGGTTTCCTACGTGCTGGGCATCACTTCCATCAATCCAATAAAATACGGCCTGCTTTTTGAGCGTTTTCTAAACCCCGAGCGTGTTTCTCCGCCCGATATCGACATGGATTTTTCCGATGAAGGCAGGGATGAGATTGTAAAATTCATAATGAATAAATTCGGCAATGACAGGGTTGCCCAGATAGTCACTTTCCAGCAGTTAAAGCCGAAGCAGGCCATCAAGGATGTGGGCCGCGTGCTCGACATACCGCTGGCAAAGGTTAATACCCTATCCAAAATGGTGCCTGACGGCCCCAAGGTCAGCTTTAAAGAGGTGTTAAAGGATGATGCGTTCAGGTCCTTCGCGTCATCGGAACCGTGGACGGACGAGGTTATGAATTATGCCCTGAAGATTGAGGGAATGCTCAGGCAGGATTCAACACATGCGGCGGGCGTCGTCATAGCGCCGTCCAAACTCACCGATTTTGTGCCTCTTGCAACTCCAAAAGACGATGAAGGCAAGCCCTCCGCGGAATTAAATTACATGACGCAGTACCAGATGGAATCCCTTGAAAAAATCGGGCTCATAAAATTCGACATACTCGGTTTGAGGAACCTCCAGGTAATCAGGCGTACAATAGACATGGTTAAAAGGACACGCGGCGAGGATATAATCCTCAAAGAGGACGATTTTTCCGACCCGGAAGTATACGCCCAGCTCTGCGCGGGCAACTCTCTGGGGGTTTTTCAGCTCGAAAGCGACGGGATGCGCGATATCCTGGTCAAGATGAAACCCACGCAGTTCGAGGAGATAATCGCAATTATTGCGCTCTTCAGGCCGGGCCCCATGAAAAATATCGACGATTATATAAAATGCAAAAAAGGATTAAAACCCATTGTGTATGATTTACCCGTTCTTGAGAGCGTGCTGAAAGAGACCTACGGCATAGCCGTTTATCAGGAGCAGGTGATGCAG
>PLPI01000025.1 GCA_003159495.1 candidate division FCPU426 bacterium
ATACCACGGATAAAACCCGCAACAGGTTTTCCGGCAGTACATTGTCGGCGTTCTTCTCAAAGCTCCGCTATTTTCGGCGCGGCTGACTCCGGATTGTTTCCCGGGCCGATAAAGACATTCGGCTTGCCCGTGCGCGGGTTGTCCGCAATGTCAAAATTTTCAAACCCATAAACGTCCCTTATGATATTTTCCGTTACGCATTCTTTTGCGGTCCCGAACGCCGCAAATTCCCCGCCTTTCATCACCGCCACCCGCGAGGAGTATTCAGATGCAAGATTAATGCCGTGTGATATCAAAAGCACCGACTTGCCGGAATTGTTCATTTTTACTATCGCCTCCATGAGCATCGACTGATGGTGTATGTCAAGGTATGTCATGGGCTCGTCCATGAATATTACCGGCGTGGCCTGCGCCATGGCGCGCGCTATCAATACCATCCTTTTTTCCCCGCCGCTTAACTCGTTGTATTTCGCCTTCCTTTTTTCATAAATGCCTATCTCTTCAATTGCCCCTTTTACCGCCGCAATGTCCACGGGTTTCAGCTTCCCGTCCGGTCCGGTATACGGCCTCCTGCCCATGGAAACAATCTCCTCCACCGTGAAATCAAAACCATGCTCTGACGACTGCGGGATGTATGAAATAACGCGCGCAAGCGCGGCTGAGTCCATGGCCTTGATATTTTTCCCTTCCGCAAAAATTTCCCCGCTGTATCCCGGAGTGAGCCTGGCCAGTATTTTCATGAGAGTGGATTTGCCGGCGCCGTTGGGGCCTATTACGGCGATGGTTTCTCCGGGTTCCATCGCAAAATTAATATTTTTTATGGAAAATCCGCCCCGGCCGTATGAAAAACCCACATTTTTAGCCTCAAAATAATTCATTTATGCCCTGCCCTTCATCATAAAATAGATAAATACCGGCACGCCGATGAGACCGGTTATGACCCCGACCGGTATTTCCGAAGGCAGAAAAACAGTCCTGGCAATTGTATCCGATGCAAGTAAAAATAATGCCCCGGCCAGAAATGAGCACGGCACCATTATGCGCATGTCCGGCCCTGTCACGGCGCGCACCACATGCGGCACAATCAGTCCCACGAAGCCTATTACGCCGCTTAAAGCCACCGATATGGCCGTAAGAACTCCCGCGATTATAAAATACAGCGCCTTTATAAATTCGACTTTAACGCCCATGCTTTTAGCCTCATCCTCGCCCGTTGTCATGATATTCAGGTCATTGGCGAAATAAACCGCCGCTATTATAGCCGCGAGAGAGGCCGCAACGCCGTATGGCAAAAGCCCCGCGTCTATATTTGACAGGTCTCCCATCAGCCAGAAAACCACCTTTACCAGATCCTTTGAAAAGAGCGCGTTCAAAAGCATTATAAGCGATGAAAAAAACGAGCCCATCATGACCCCGCCCAGCAGAAGCCTGGTGACATTCAGGGTTTTTGAAGATATCGATATCCTGTAAACGATGAACATTGCCAGCGCCGCTCCGGCCATTGAAGGCGCAACCAATCCCGATGCACCGGCCATTATGGCGCATGTAGCGCCGAAAGCCGCGCCGGAGGATATGCCTGTTATAAAAGGATCGACCAGCGGGTTTTTCAAAAGGGCCTGGAGAATCGCCCCGCTTAACGAAAGCATGCCTCCTACAAGAATTGCAAAAAGGGCGCGCGGCAGCCTTATTTCATTTATTATCCCGGCCATCCTGGCGTTTCCCCCGCCTGTCAGGGCCTTAATAACATCACCCGGCGGTATGGGGACGCTTCCGATACAAAGTGAAAAAACCAGGCACACAGCGAGTATAAGCAAAAGCGAGGCTGAATAGAAAATTATCCTGCGCGTCATTTATCCGCCGCCCTGTCGAGTATGTCCCGCAGTTGCTTTACGCCGGCCGGTATCCTGGGGCCGGCCCTTAATACGCTGTCCGGGTCCTCCACAACATAAATATTATTGTTCTCTCCGGCCTTTGTCAGTTTGAAATAGGGCCTGTCTTTAAAATTTTTTTCGGGCTTGTATAAAAGTATTATGACATCCGGATTTAATTTCACAACCTCTTCCGGCGATATTTTCGGATATTCAATTTTTGAACCGGCAAAGATATTCTTCCCGCCGGCAAGTTTTAACTCATCATTTATGAATGATTTTCCCCCGACCGCCATTACCGGCTGGCCCCATATTTCCATATATACCCGAAATTGTCTTGCATCCGGCGCGGCGGAAGCGTCCTTTAAATACCTGATATATTCTTTTATCCTGCTTTTTACATTTGAAAAATCCCCGGCAAGCCCGCCGATTATCGTCATATCCTTTACCATGCCCTTGTCAATGTCACGCGGGTAAAGGACGAGCACCGGAATCTTAAATTTCTCCAGCTTTTTCATGATTTTTTTCTGTATTCCCCCGCCCGATATTACCACATCGGGTTTATATGCCGCTATTTTTTCTATGTCCGGATTTAAAAACGAACCGACCCTGTCAAGGCCGCGGACGGCGAGCGGATAATCGCAGTTTAATGACACGGCGGTTAAGTGTGATTCCAGCCCGAGCCAGTAGATTATCTCGGTATCGGCAGGAGAGAGGCTCACAATACTTTCAACTGGAGTATTTACCTCGACCCTGCGCCCCATGTCGTCCGTAATAATCTCCGCGCGCAAAATAAAAGCAAAAAAAATAAATGAAATAAAAACAGCGCCGTTAAAAAAAATTTTAAAAACCCGCAACGGGTTTTCCGGCAGTATCACATAGGTACTGTCGGAGAACCCCGTAAACATTGCCTGATCCCGGGTATATGACATTTTTATTGGCCTTGCGCCNNAATGTCATATACCCGGGATAAAATTAACAACTGGCTTTCCGACAGTACAACGGTGCTGCTTTTTGTTTTCATCAAAACTCAACCCCTCTGGCGGCCTTTACGCCCCTGTTGTACGGATGTTTTATCGCTTTCATTTCCGTCACAAGGTCGGCCGTCTTTACCAGTCCGGCTGGCGCGCCCCTTCCGGTCAGCACAAAACCGGTTCCAACCGGCGATTTTTTCATCATATTTATTACACTCTTTTCATCGCAGTATCCGCCATTTATGACATGGGTTATTTCGTCGAGTATTATCATGCTGTATTTTCCGGTAAACGCGGCTTTTTTTACAATATTTAAATCCAGCCGTATCCTGGCGGCCATTGCGGTGGAATCCAGATTTTTATCAAAAAACTTTGTCGTCTCGTTGAACCTTGTATAATCGATATTATCCTGCGCGATTAATATCTTTTCCTCCGACACCGGGAATTTGCCCCCTTTTAAAAACTGGAAAAAAGCGACTTTTTTTCCCGCGCCAGCGGCGCGTACGGCCTGCCCTATCGCGGCCGTTGTCTTGCCCTTTCCATCGCCGGTATAAAGCTGAATAATCGCGCCTGAAGAATTTATTGTTTTAGCCTTCAATCTCATACCCCTTTGATGTGATACTGAATCGTATTGCGCTCTTTTGCGGGCAGATGCGATATGCTGTTCAAAAGCAAAAGGAAAAAAGCCTTCTTTTCAGTGTCATAATATATCTCGGAGAGCGAGGCGTTATAAATCCGCAGCCGCTTATAATCTTTTAAACCGAGCACATGCGATACAATCTGCCTGACCACGCCTCCATGGGTTACGATGACGATATTTTTACCGGAATATTGATTCATTATCCCGTCAAAGGCCCTGTTTATCCTGGCAAAAAACTTTTTATCCTTCTCCCCTGTAAACCCGCGTCCGCCCACGGCAAGCTGGTCGTATCTTTTTCCCTCAAAATTGCCGTAATCCCTCTCGCGCAGTCCGCGGAATGTTTTGACAGGCCATTTCCCCGGGCACGCCTTGCGTATCTCTTCGGCGGTGCGCCTGGCGCGAAGAAGGTCGCTGGAGATTATGACATCAATTTCTTTGTCTTTTAATTCCGAAGCTATGTGTTTTGCCTGCGAAATACCGGTCTTATTCAGGGGTATGTCCGTCTGCCCCTGGAACAAAAATCCGGTGTTCCAGTCCGTTTCTCCATGTCTTACAAGATAAATGTACAAGAAATCCTCCTGGGTTATGCCTCTTAAAAAAAATAAAAAAACCCGGCCTTCGCCGGGTCTATAATATGGTTAATTATATTTACCTTTTACGCGAAGGTGCATCTGGATTATATCAGTGGACCGGGCTCGCGGAATCTTTTTTCCGCATTACCGTTGCGCGACAGCGGCCTGATTCTCACAGGCACTTCCCCTGAACAAATTCGTATGTAATAATGTTATCACGGCATTAACACCGTGTCAAAATGTTTTTCAAACAGAAGGCTTCGTGGAAGGCTTTGTAATTAAAAAGTCAAAAATCAAAACCAAAAATTACAACCTGACAATCTGACAAGTAAAAGCAGGGCGCATTTTCCAGCCTTTTGCTTTTAATTTTGCGGTTTTACGGTTGTAATTTTTGGTTTTGCATTTTTAATTTTAAATTTGATCTAATTATTGTCCGCGTTTTCACCGTTGGCTGTTTCGTGAAATTTTGACAGGACAAGATTTTCTATCTTGTGGCGCGTCTCCGTATCGAGCGGATGGGCGATGTCCTTATAGGTGCCGTCGGATAGTTTCCTGCTGGGCATCACCACAAAAAGCCCCTTCTTACCGTCGATTACCTTTAATCCCCTTACAAGAAACGAATCATCAAATACAATGCTCGCATAGGCTTTCAGTTTCTGGTCGGCAGCCTCTTCAGGTTTTCTCTGAAAAATCTTTACCTCTGTGATTTTCATAAACACCCCTCACTTTTTTTACGCGTTTAAAACGCGCCCCTTATATTGCCAAAAGAATACACGATTAAAGATTATTATGAAATATTTGTTTTCTCTTAATTGTTGACCTTTTTCCACCAGCATAAATGTTTTTCAAAAAAGCAAATAAAACGGCGGCCACCGTGTATTGCAGCGGAACCGCCTTCACCAAAAACAAACCAACAATTAATTATGCGGGTATTGAAAAACATATTTTCATTTGATAGAATAATATTAAGGAGGTGATAAAAATGGGAAAAGAACAATTACTGGTTATTTGCCGGGCGCTGGAAACGTCGTTAAAGGCGATATTATACCAGCTCCCCCACAAAAGCGGCCTTGCCACGGAAATTGATATTCAAATCAGCAAGATAAGGGATTTGATAACGGATCTGGGGAAATAGAGGCGGCGCTTGTTTTATTTTTAAATATTCCGCGGCAAGCTTCAGGATATTTACCCGCCAGCATCATAATGTCTGTTTTTTTCTTCAAAATAAAAAAAGCCCCTTAAGGTTTTCGCCTCAAGGGGCCCTATGGCACGTTAAATCTTATTCTCCGTCATCGCCTATCGAGTTCGTCGGGCATGAGGACATCGCGTCTTTTGACGCGGCCGTCTCGCCGTCATTCGCCGGCTGTTTGTAAACATACGCGTGCGAACCGTCATCGTTCATTTTAAAATTTTCAGGGGCCGATCCTTCGCAAACCCCGCATGCTATGCACTGGTCATCCACGTAAAACTTGCCGGGAACATTTTCCGCAACTTTGTTGCCTTTATTGGCCATGTTAATTACTTCCTCCTTCGGATTATTTAAAAGCAATTTTATCAGCAATTGACTATATAATATTTTTTCGCCTATTTCAAGATTTTTTTTGCATTTAAATTATTTCCTCAACACTTTGTCGGCCCTGCCCGTCATATCAATCACGCTCGAGGCCCTTCCTGCCGCCAGAATGTCGTTTTTTACCTTAATATCGGACCCTTTTAATATTTTATCCGTTATATCGGCGTATTTTACCGGAGTTGCATCCCCCGATATATTTGCCGAAGTCGAGGCCAGCGGCGAGCCCAGGGCGAAAATAATATCATTAATCATGGCGATATTCACCACCCTGAACCCGGCGGTTCCAGTCTTTAGAAAAGAAAATGTGCGCAGGCGGCTTTTTTTAAGTTTCAAGATTATAGTATACGGCCCGGGAAGGTATGAGGCAATTTTTTTTGCTTTTTCCGGGGAAACCGAAGCGTATTGTTTTATATCCGCCCTGTCATTTAAAAATACCTGGAGGGGTTTGTCGTAAGAGCGCCCCTTTAACGAATATATCTTCGCGGCGCCTTTTTTTGATAGCGCCGAGCAGAAGAGCCCGTAAACCGTCCCGGCCGGGAGAAGGGCTATTCCGCCTTTTTTTAATATGGCCGCAATTTTTTCAATATCCGGGTCCTTCATAATAAAAGCCCGCTATTTCCTGTGATCATCGGTGTATTTCTTTATGCCCTTTTGCTGAAGTTCCATGTCCTTTTTCTCGACGCCCGCGGCCAGTTCCTTTTTATATGCCTCAAGCTTTGATTTGAGCTCCGGGTATTTGACAGCGAGTATCTCCACCGCAAAAACCGCGGCATTAATTGCCCCGGCCTTTCCAATTGCCATTGCAGCCACCGGTACGCCTCCGGGCATCTGTACTATCGAATAAAGCGCGTCAATACCGTCAAGGCCGCCGCCCTGCATCGGAACGCCGATTACCGGCAGAGTCGTCTGAGCCGCTATAACCCCGCCCAGATGCGCCGCCATTCCCGCCGCGGCTATTATGACCTCGCAGTTATTTTTTGAAACCTCATCAAGGAATGTCTTAACCTTATCGGGCGTCCTGTGCGCCGAGGTTATCGACACAAAAGACGAAACATTAAATTTTTCAAGCGTATCGACCGTTTCTTTCATTATAGCCAGGTCGCTGTCAGAACCCATCACAATCGCCACTCTCATATTAGCCTCCTTAAATGCAATGCTATTTAGATACTGTCTGAAAACCCATCATACATACATAACCTGAGCCGGGGTATATGACATTTTTATCGGCCTTGCGCCGCNNATATACCCCGGATAAACCCGGCACCGTTTTTTTCGGCAGTATCACAAAGCCCTTTTCCCAATATCTTTCCTGTAGTATACCCCGTCAAATCTAACCCTGTCCACATATTTGTAAACCTTTTCAACCGCCGACTTTATATCTTTGCCGATGGCCGTTATATTCAATACCCTGCCGCCGGATGTGACTGTTTTGCCATCCTTTATAGCCGTCCCTGCGTGAAAAATTATCATATCATCCATACCCTTAAAAGCGTCCAGCCCGGTTACCTGCTTTCCCTTTTCATATTCCCCGGGATACCCGCGCGATGCCAGCACCACATTTATAGCCGCCATATCCTTCACTTCAAGCCTGATATTTTTCAGCGTGCCGTCAATGGCCGCCATGCAGATGTCTATAATGTCCGTTTTTAACAGCGGCAATACGGCCTGCGTCTCCGGGTCGCCGAAACGCACGTTGTATTCAAGCACTTTGGGGCCGGACGGAGTCAGCATAATGCCGGCGTAAAGCACCCCTTTATAAATTATCCCCTCGCTTCTGAGGGCCTTTATTGTCGGATAGAGTATTGTATCAGTTATAACCTTTAGAACCGCTCCGGTAACAGCAGGCGCAGGCGCGTATGCTCCCATGCCTCCGGTATTGGGCCCCATATCGCCGTCAAATATCCTTTTATGGTCCTGCGCCGCCGGAAGCGTTAGTATGGTTTCGCCGTCGGTTATAGCAAGTATCGACGCCTCTTCACCCTCAAGGAATTCCTCGATGACGACGCGGTCGCCCGCGGCTCCAAAAATTTTCCGCGACATGATGTCGGCCACTGCCGCTACGGCCTCGAGCTCGTTCTTGGCTATTATGACCCCCTTGCCCGCGGCAAGGCCGTCGGCTTTTACCACCAGGGGATATTTTTTATTAGCCTTTATGTACTTAATGGCTGCGGCGCTTTCGTCAAATTCCCCGAAATCCGCGGTCGGAATATTGTATTTTTTGAAGAGGTTCTTTGTAAATACCTTGCTGCCCTCCATCTGCGCCCCGTCCTCGCCCGGGCCGAAAGCTTTAAGCCCATTCTCGGTGAAAAGGTCCACAATGCCCATTACCAGCGGCACTTCGGGGCCCACTATTGTAAGGCCTATTTTTTTATCCAGGGCGAATTTCAACAGCCCTTCAAGGTCATCCGCCTTTATATCCACATTTTCCGCCAGCTGTGCCGTACCGGGATTGCCCGGCGCGCAGAATATTTTTCCGGCCTTTTTTGACAAGGCCGCGCTCCATGTTATGGCGTGCTCGCGGCCGCCGGAACCTATTACGAGTATATCCATTTTACAAAACCTCCGGTTATTTTAAGCCTTCCAGTTATACAGCGCGAAAAACCTGTCCGGCATAGTGACTTTTATGACGCCCTTTTCCGGCACCTTTTCTTTTTCCTCGCCGTCCATATAAACAAAAACCAGCATATTAAACCCCTCTGAAGGCAGTATGTTCTTTAACGACTCAAACGGCACCTTTATCTCGATTATATCGTGCAGTGCAAATTCCACTCCAGTAAGGTTGCAGTTGACCGCTTTTATCGACCTTCCCTCCGCGGTGAATTTTATTGAAGCCGCGCCCTCGACCCCTGAAAATCTCGCTTCAAGGCTTAAAGCCTTAAAATCAGCCGCGGTGCCGTCAGTGTCGAGCCTCATATAAAGGTTGTCCGTGTCAAATCCGTAAAAAAGTTTTTTGATTATCCTGGCGGTCTTGTGCATGGCCCCGCCTTCACGGGAAAGATCTATCGTACCGGCCCCCTTCCATTCATAAAAATGGGTGTTCACGCCGTCAATGTACGGGGTTATCAGCATGGTTGGCTGTATCTCGAATGACGAATCGCCCTTGGAGATGGGGACAAATAGTTCATCCGGTACCTTCTCTCCGATCACGCGGTAAACGTTCATCAGGTGGAGCCTGTAAAGGTTGTCAAACTCCGAGTCGTTCTTTGATGAATGGTCGTCGCCGTACCACCAGTTCCAGTCGCTTCCCTCGGCTATATAAATGGACTCCCACGCTTTCGCAAGTTTTTCCTTTTCGCCCTGATTTGACGACTGCCATTTAACAAGATCGTCCCTGACTTTTTTCAGGAGTTTCCATGAACGCCTGTCGTCCTCATGGCCTATCCATATGTAAAAATCGTGGTTTATCCACGATCCCGGGTAAATCCTGCTTAATACCGCCTCGCTGCCGCCTATTTTATCAAGCGCGCCGGAAACAGTTATTGACTCAAATTCCGGGTCATCGGATATTTCGGTATAGAGCGCGTCAAGAAAGTCCCTGCCGTCGTTTGCGTAATATTCCCAGCAGTTTTCCCCGTCAAGTATCACATTAACCGCGTGGGCACCTCCGCCAAGATGTTCTTTTATATGGCGCAGTTCCTTCATAAAATGGCCGGCGGCCTCTTTGGGTTTCCAGCTCTGGTATGAAAAGCCTATAAGGTCCGAAAGATAATGGTTCCTGAAGAACATATTGATGTCGCCGTGGGGGGTGGAAAACCTGTAGGTTTTATAAATGTCATCCCCGCCCGGTTTTTCTCCGGCAAGCTTCAGCGATTCCCTCAGTATTTCCTCGTCGGTCTCGGCCCATTTTATTTTATTCGCCGCAAGTATGTCAAGCACATCGGCGCTCACCGAACCCTCCGAGGGCCACATGCCAGAAGGCAGCCTGCCGAATTTTTCCCTGTAATAATCCACAGCCTTTTTGACCTGCGCCGCCGCGTCCTCCGGGTGTGAAAAATTAAAATCAAGCGCCGGCATCAACGGCATGCACTGTTTTGCAACGTCGGTATCAAATATCAGTGGCAGTATGGGATGGTAAAACGGCGTCGTTGATATCTCAATTGCCCCCTTTTCCTGCAGTTCCCTGTATTTGGGTATTATAAGCTTCATTATTTCCAGGTGCATGTCAAGCACGTACTTTTTTTCATCCTCGGTAAAGTTCTCGCCCTTTTCCTTTAACGCGCCGAGCTTCGGGTAAATTACCAGAAATGTCGGGTCTATCCACGTCAGGTTGAACCATACCTGCAGGTCCCTCATTTCCTCGTTCGTAAAAAGCGTATGCTTTTTTCTTATCTCGTCGGGATCGGTATTTTCACCGCGTTTTTTCAAAAGAAACGAATACCTGGGATAAGGAAGTATCATGGTGTCCCAGTTCGCCATAAAAAAATTATAAAGTATGAACACACGTTCGTCGTCGTTTAGGGCCGTGACATTCTTCTCCGACATTTCCTGAAAAATATCCTTCACGCCGGAGATGTATTCCTCGATCTGCAGAAGAAGCGACGGCACCAGGTTGAAATTCTGTTTTATCCTGGGGTAATTGTCAAGTATCGCGGCCATGTCGTAATAATCCTTTACAGCGTGCAGGCGCACCCATGGAAGAATGAATTTATTATTCTCAATATTTTTATAATAAGGCTGGTGCATGTGCCATGTAAACGTTATATAAAGCGGCTCGTTCATTTTGGCCCTCGTTATTTTTTTATTTAAGACAGCTAATTATAATATATGTCGGGAGGTTTTAACAGCATCTTTTTTAAGGTGAAAGGAAGAACTGGGCGGGCGGGTTAATACAATACGGTCAGGAGCTGGTTCGGGCCGCCGCATGGGGCGGCCCCTACATAATTTTCATTTCGGCGAGGGCCGCTTTCATTTTGCTTATCCATTTCCTGTTGGCGCTGTAATAATACCCCGGCGCTCCTTTTATGTCCAGAACGGCTCCCTCAAGGAGTTTTTTCGCCTTTTCAGCCTCATTGTTTTCTACTAACAAAACGCCGAGCATGTATTGCGCCTCGGGCTGACCCCATTTTGTTATATGATGCTCAAAAAACGCCAGGGCCCCTTTATCTCGTTCATTGAATAATATCCTGCCGTATGCCAGCGACGGGTCCCCGTAGCTGTAGCCCGGATCTTTTTTAAGAAGCTTTTCAAGTTTTACCTTCGCTGATGACGTTTCCTTATTTATCATATTCACTCTCGCCGACCCCCACAGCGCCCTTATCTCGCCCGGGTCAATCTTCAATGCCCTGTCATAGGCGCCGGCGGCTTTGGAAATTCTTCCAGTATCAAAATAGATATCCCCCAGTTTTGCCAGGTTGTATGGATTTTCAACGTTTCGCACGGCGTTTTCCGCCTCGGCAGTCTCCCGCGAGCGCATTAAACCCGATATAAAAGAGGGCGTCATGCCTTTCATGCTTATCGGCTTTCGCGCAAAGAAATATATAAGAGCGCCGGGAAAATTAAGGAACAAAATCACCCATATCCAGATAAATCTGTCCGGGTCATTCATAATACAGTCTATTAGCATCCATATCCAGAATCCCTGCGCCAGAATTCCCAGTATATAACCTGTATAATAATGCGCCATTTAAAATGCCTCCGATCAAATTATTACGGTATTACTGTCGGAAAACCCCGGAAACATAACCTGATCCGTGGTATNNATGTCATATACCACGGATAAACCCGCAAAAGGTTTTCCGACAGCACCGCGGTAGTGACTAAAAAAACCGCAGATGAATACGTGGCTTAACTGCTTTTGCCTTCAATAATATCAAGAAATTCCTTTTCATTTATTGTCTTAATGCCCCGCTTTACCGCCTTATAGTACTTTGAGCCCGGTTCGTTCCCCACGACAACATAACTGACATCCCTGCCGACTGTTGATGTTACCCTTCCCCCGAGCGATTTGACTATATTGCCCGCTTCGCCGCGCGAGTATTTTGACATCTCCCCGGTAAAAACGAATATTTTTCCGGCGAGTATGTTTTTTCCGGAATTTTTTTTCAGCCTTTTCATGTTTACGCCCGCTTTACGCAGCTTTTCCACCACTTCCTTATTTTCTTTCCTTCTGAAAAAATCGGTTATATCGCCGGCCACAACCGCCCCCACGCCGTCTGTTTTCGTCAGTTCCTCAAGCGGCGCCGAGGCAAGCGCGTCAAGCGAATCATAATTTTCCGACAGAACGGCCGCTGTCTGCGCGCCGACGTTCCTGATACCGAGCGCAAAAACCAGGTTTTCAAGGTCCTGTTTTTTGCTTTTTTCTATTCCCTCAAGAAGGTTGTCCGCGGATTTCTGCCCCATCCTGTCCATATTAGCCACGTCAAATATGGTAAGCGAGTAAATATCGCCGTAGTCTTTTATCATTTTATTCCTGAGCAGCTGTTCCACAATGGCCGGCCCCATTCCTTCAATGTCCATTGCGTCCCTGCCCCCGAAATGTATAATGCGCCCCTCGAGCT
>PLPI01000023.1:0-234 GCA_003159495.1 candidate division FCPU426 bacterium
TAAATTTGCCAAAGTCGAGTAAGCCTTATTATAATTTCCCAATATCCACCCGATGGAAAACGCCGAAGAAAATTTTATAATGGAAAAAAGTCAAAAAAAAGCATACCCCCGTCATATTAAAAAACCTTAAACCTGTTAAATTAGTTTTTGTTTCCATATCATTTTAATATATCCTTAACAGGAACATCAAAGCAGAACAGTCAATACTGTTGAAAAACCAGTTGCACGGTTTAT
>PLPI01000023.1:260-57700 GCA_003159495.1 candidate division FCPU426 bacterium
GCGGCGCAAGGCCAATAAAAATGTCATATACCCGGGATCGAGCAACGTTGCGGGGTTTTTCGACAGTACCCAGTAAACAACGGAAGAATAAACGCTTGACATTATGCAGTTATAAAGGCATAATTTGAAAGGAGATTTAATGAAAAAATATCCAATAGCCCACTATCACGAAGGTAAGTATTATCCGGTCGTAGATTTTTTAACAAACGAATTGACGCCGGAACAGCGAGGCAAAGTCAAGACGTATGGAGAACTTTTAGAGGAACGGGGCCCAATGTTGACTCGTCCGCAGGTAGAGAAGTTAAAGGGCTATTCAGATTTGTGGGAATTAAGGCCGCATTTTTGGAATACGGAAATCAGGATTATTTTCACATGGTATAAAAGTCAGCCGGTTTTTCTTGAAGGTTTTATTGAGAAAAGCGAGGGAAAGAAAACGCAAAGGCATTATGACAGGGCAAATGAAAGAAAAAACAAATTACCAAAACAGGAGGCTTTAAAATGAAAAAAATAAAAGGCAAATGCAGGGGCGTAAAGGCAGGAATTGACAGCGCTATCAATGATAAAATTTTCCATGAATTTATGAAGAACGAAGAAACACAAAAAGCCTATCAGGATGAAAAATTTATGTTTCACCTGATTGAATCATTGAAAAAAGAAATGGCTAAACAGCATATTACCTATTATGCAATAGCAAAAAAAGCAGGGTTACGGCATCAGGTTGTGGCAGGGGTATTAAACGGGTCGGAAAACGTTGAAATAAAAACCCTGTTGAAAGTGGCACAGGGGTTGGGTAAAAAGTTGATTGTTAAATTTGCCTGAAATTCCGCACGGCCCGGCAAAATCCGGACTGGAAAAATTACGTGCAAAATTACGTGCCGGACCTTGCTTATTGCTTTTTTGAACAATTGATAAGATAAACGATTTAAAAACTTGACTTTACCTGATTAATTTACTATTATTGTGTTTAAGAAAGCGTTTTCGAAGAAAACCGGGGCTCAAAAAATAATGAACCAAAAACCGTAATTTTGTAATAGCTTCTTATTAACACGTTAAACCAGCAACGGTGTGAATGATTACTGTAAAAAGGGGAGATAATTTATGTTCAATATTAAGAATAATTTGTTTGTCATCATTATTCTATTGATATCTGTTCATCTCCTCGCGGTACCGCAGCAGCTTCAGATTTCCGGAACTCATACACAGACAATGAGCGGGTGCAATTTCCGGCTCTACGGGGTAAATACATCCGGAATGGAATATTCACCGGGCGGATTCGGCCCTCCCTCCGGATACGGCGGCGACATAAAGCAGTCCATCACAGCCGCCGTAAATACTTGGAATGCCAACTGCATAAGGATTCCATTGAGCCAGGATTACTGGTTCGGTTACGGCGGGGCAAACCAGACAACTTACAGAAATATTGTTGACAGCGCCATATCGACAGCGGCGGGGCTTAACTGCTATATAGAACTGGACCTGCAGTGGTCGGGTACGGGTTCCTGGGGAACGGCTACAGGGCTCCAGGATATGCCGGACGACAACAGTGTGAATTTCTGGCAGGATGTGGCGACAAGATACGCGAATAATCCGGGGGTTATTTTTGACCTTTATAATGAACCAAGGGACGTTTCCTGGGATATCTGGAAAAACGGCGGAACTACCACCACGAAAGAGGCAACAACAACTTTTCATACTCCGGGTTTCCAGAAGCTGATTAATACAATAAGGGACACTGGCGCAAAAAATATCATATCAGCCGGCGGGCTCGGGTATTCATGGGATTTAACCGGAATATCCGCAAACAAACTTGCAGATACAAATACGGGAAATACAATGACAGGCTACGGCATAATGTACGAAGCGCACATATATGACAACAAAGGCGGTTCCAACGAGACGCAAAAAATCGGTTTGTGGAACACGAACGTGACCGCGGCGGTTACCGCGGGCTTTTGCGTGATGATAGGGGAATTCGGGCCGGGGAGCGGCCAGGATGCCGGCGGATGCACGCCCTTTGAAACAGACCTGCTTTCATGGATAAACGGGAACAATACCGCAAATTATACCTATAATGCAATGGCGTGGAATTTCAGCACAGAGGCAGGGCCGTGCCTGCTCTCGAGCTGGAGCGGTTTTACACCGACGGCGTGCCACGGAACCCAGGTTAAAAACTGGCTGGCGGCAATTACCCCGTCGAATTGCGCTCCGGCATCTACCCCTGCATATTCTCCATCAAGTACTGGAACATTTACACCTGCAAGAACGGCGACCTTCACGCCATCAAGAACAACAACATCAACTCCTGTAATTACGGCGACCTTCACACCGTCAAGAACTCCAACGTTTATTAATACTGTTACCACAACTGCCGTTTTCGCTAACGGCGCGGATGTGGGCTGGCTCTCACAAATGGAAGCTTCCGGTAAAAAATTTTATAACAGCGCCGGGGTCCAGCAGGACTGCCTGCAGATATTAAAGGACCTCTGTATAAATTCCATACGCCTGCGTGTATGGGTAAATCCGGCAAACGGGTATTGCGGAAAGGCGGACGTGGTAGCCATGGCAGTGCGCGCTCATAACATGGGCTTTCGTATAATGATAGATTTCCATTACAGCGATACATGGGCAGACCCGGCAAATCAGACAAAACCCGCTGCGTGGGCAGCAGACACATTTCCACAGCTTGTTCAGGATGTATATAACCACACATATGACGTCTTAAGTACACTGGCGGCAAACGGCGTGACGCCGGAGTGGGTGCAGGTCGGAAATGAAACCAATAACGGCATGTTGTGGGATACAAATGCGGCAATAAGCGGCAGGGCGACTGACAGTATGAGCAACTACGCGCAGCTTGAGGCAAGCGGATACAACGCGGTAAAAGCCGTAAACAGTTCGATAAAAGTTATCGTACATATATCCAACGGGTATGACAACGGACTGTTCGAGTGGATCTTCGACGGCTTGAAAAATAACGGCGGGAAATGGGACATTATGGGCATGTCGCTCTATCCGGACGCCGCTGATCCATATACTACGTATGACCCCGAGTGCCTGACGAACATGAACGATATGGTAAGCAGATATCCGGGCAAACAGGTGATGATATCCGAATTCGGATATGACGTCACCCAGCCGCAGACAGCGCATGATTTCGGGGTTGACCTGATAAATAAGGTAAAGTCAGTGCCGAATAATAACGGCCTTGGAGTGTTTTACTGGGAGCCGGAGTGTTATAACGGATGGCAGGGTTATGGCAAAGGGGCATTTGATAACACAGGCAAGCCGACATTAGCCATGAACGCGTTTGCGGAAAACTGTGTCGCGCCTGTTATGACCGGAACAATTACACCGTCTCCGGTCAATACAGTGACAAATACATGTACGGGAACAAAAACACAGACAATAACAATAACGCAGACACGGACTGCGACACCTTCAATTACGGCAACACTGACTGCGGTGATGACATCTACCGGCACAACAACTCCGACGCCTGTTGAAACACAAACAAGTTCTGTCCTGCCAAGCGTTACGCAGACATGTACTTCAGCGGTGATGCCTGTACAGACACAGACAATTACCGTATATCCGAGCGCAACGCAGACATTAACATCAGCGGCGGTTGAAACGCAGACAACCACAGAGGTTCCAAATGCGACACAGACATCAACTTCAGAGCCGGAGCAGACACAAACAAGCACGGCATATCCAAGCGTAACACAGACATGTACATTAACAGCAATACCTTCCCAGACACAAACAAGCACGGCATATCCGAGCGTAACACAGACATGTACATTAACAGCAATACCCTCCCAAACACAAACAAGCACAACATATCCGAGTGTAACACAGACATGTACGTTAACAGCAATACCCTCCAAAACACTGACGAGTACGGAAGTTCCTGCCGCAACAGCGACAGTGACAACCACGCCGTCACTATCAGCCACTGAAAATATAACACCTTCATTTACGCCGGCTGGCACACCGACCGGGACATTTACTCCCGCCGCAACAGCCGGGACTTTCGTTATCACAGATGCGGTAAATTATCCTAATCCATATAATATGAAGTCTCCGCTGTATATCCGTTTCAATACGAACCGCGTCAGCAGCGATACTGTTTTGATGCTATATACAGAATCTTTCAGGCGTATATTGAAGTTTAATGAAGGAGCATTTATCAAAGGAAGCGCGGTAATGCAGGTTCCGGCCGAATACCTTAAAGAATTTTCCAACGGAACATATTATTATTTTATAGAGGCAAAAAGTGAAGGAAAAAAAGGCCGCAGCAGTATAGGCAAAATTATAATACTGAGGTAAAGCCATTCCCCGACCGGGGCGGCTGCAAAAAACATCAATCGCGTCAGATATTACAGCAATTATGCATAAAACAACAGCACTGTTATTTGATAGCGGTTAAACATTTAAACCACGTTTTCCGAAACCATAACGCCTTTCCTGAAACCAATCAGCCTCCAGAGCTTGCATTAAAGAGTTTATGCGGCTATATTGATAATATAAAAGGAGGTGTAAGAGATGAAAAAACTATTCAATGTTTTTGCGCCTCTGATATTTATAATCCTTTTTTTCGCATCGTTTTTTACACGCCAACCATTTTTATCAATTATTATTGTGGCCGTATTGTACTTTTTTTCAAAGGAACTGGTCTGGTTTTTTTCAACGGAAACACATCAAAAATCCCCGGGAGAAGAGCCGGGGGACATGAATGGCAGCGGCGAATTTTCCCCGCTTGGATATTCCCCGGGTGTTTACGCGGCATTCAGCGGGACAACCGTTGAATTTTTTGACAACGGCAAAAGCGCGGCGTTCTGGCGCCGGGACAACACCGGCAGGGTCATATCAAGGGAAGGCAGGGTAATGGAAGGCAATATACGGAGTTATTATTATTTTGGCGGCGCCGGCCGCGCAAAAACATATATAAAAATTGTAAACAATGAATTTGCGGACAACGAAATAATCTGGCTGAGGCCCAACGGGGCAAGGTACATCACATATGAAATCGACAAGGACGGGGTTTATAACGGGAAATACAACTCTTACTATCACAGCGGGGCTCTGAATAAAACAGCATGGCTTTCAGACGGCATGCCGTTAGGCAGGCTGAAACAATATTATGCCTGCGGGGCCATAATGAAAAGGGTGGAATACAAGAACTCCCTGAAGGACGGCCTTTGTGTCGAGTATTATACCGACACAATGAATACAATAAAAAGGTCCTCATCTTTTGTCGGAGGAAAACTCACCGGCTATGTCAGGAAATATTATATGGACGGCGTCAGGGAAGCGGAAATATATTATAAAAATAATGTGAAGATGATGGAAACCCTTTATAATACCAGCGGGCTTGTGGAGAGTGAAAATATTAGCGTTGATTTTGAAAAGGGGCTGATGAATAACAGCGAGTTTAAGGGCATGAAGCGCCGGATGAAGATGGAATTCAAACTGGCAAAATACGGAATGGAGATGTTCGACCCTCGCAGCGATGCTTTCCCAAGGATAAGGGCCATCAGAAGGCCCGGAAGCGCTTTTATCATGCGTGAATTTTCATGCGAGGAAGAGCTTATAAAATTTGTCCTCAAGGCGGGGTTTAAAAGTTTTGTGGGGGAACAGATGAAGGAAAGAAGGAACGTTGTCAGGGTTTTTAACGCGAACGGCAGGCTTGTAAGGGAAAAATAACACCTTTTTCAAAAATATCCATGGCGGAGAAAAGTCAGAAAAAACCTCCGCCGGGCGGTATCCTTTTTTTTAAAAATCCATTAAAATAAAAAAATAAAAATTATTGTTGACATTCAATATACAAAGTGTATAATGAGGTCATGAAAAAACATACACTCGACGCAAGAGAAACAGAAGTGCTCAGGAACATCAGGAATTTCCTCATGGAAAAGGGGTACGCACCTTCTGTACGCGACCTTACAAAGGCCATGGGGTACAAATCACCGCGGTCGATTTCGGTCCTCCTCGAAAAGTTAACAAAGAAAGGGGCGTTAAAACGCGACAACAAAGGGGAGATAAAACTTACGGCCAATTTCGAGGGTGATGAAAGCAGGGTGGAAACGGTAGACATACCGCTCGTAGGCATGGTGGCATGCGGAACACCGATGTTTGCCGAGGAAAACATCATTGACCGCATACCCGTGGACGTCAGCCTCGTAAAGGAGCCGTACAGGTATTTTTTCCTGCAGGCCCGCGGGGATTCGATGGACAAAAAGGGCATCAAGGAAGGCAACCTCCTATTAATAAGGCAGCAGAATACCGCCAGCGAAGGCGATATTGTTGTGGCCCTTATTAATGACGAGGCGACAGTAAAGGAATTCAGGAAAGCAGGAGGCGCGGTCGTTTTAAGACCGCATTCATCCAACACAAGGCACAGGCCGATAATCGTAAACAACGGGCTTATCATACAGGGAGTAGTCACATCCGTCATTCCAACGTAAAAATATCCGGATATCCGGAAATTCGAAAGGGGAAGTTAAATGAGCGATGACAGGAAAAAGGCACTTGAACTTGCAATATCACAGATAGAAAAACAGTTCGGGAAGGGGTCCATAATGAAGCTGGGAAAATCCACAGCCACAAAAGTGGAAACCAT
Source organism: candidate division FCPU426 bacterium (assembly GCA_003159495.1). Classification (GTDB taxonomy): domain Bacteria; phylum Oederibacteriota; class PGYV01; order PGYV01; family Palsa-1178; genus Bog-1181. Next base: position 6,883 of record PLPI01000023.1, read on the forward strand.
AACCACGGGAGCGCTTTCACTTGACCTTGCCCTCGGAGGCGGCATCCCGCGCGGCAGGATAATCGAGATATTCGGGCCGGAATCATCCGGCAAATCCACCCTTGCCATGTCCATAGTGGCGAAATGCCAGCAGAACGGCGGCAACGCGGCTTATGTGGATGCAGAGAACGCCATGGATGTGGAATATTCCAAAAAAGTGGGCATTGACGTTGATAATCTTTTGATATCACAGCCGGACACCGGCGAACAGGCCCTTGATATAGTCGAGACACTGGTGCGCTCGGGCGCGGTAGACGTTATTGTTGTCGATTCGGTCGCGGCGCTGGTTCCCAAGGCTGAAATAGAGGGGGATATGGGAGACTCACACATGGGGCTCCAGGCAAGGCTCATGTCGCAGGCCATGAGGAAACTGACGGCTATAATCAGCAAGTCAAAGACCGTGGTAATATTCATAAACCAGATAAGGGAAAAAATAGGAGTCATGTTCGGAAGCCCGGAAACCACGCCGGGCGGCAGGGCGTTGAAATTTTATTCCTCGGTCAGGATAGACATCCGCAGGGTCGAGGCCATTAAAAAGGGCGAAGTGGTAGTGGGAAACAGGGTAAGGGGCAAGATAGTGAAAAACAAGGTAGCGCCGCCTTTCAGGGAGGCTATATTCGAGATAATATTCGGAAAGGGCATAGTGGCTGAGACTGCCATGCTTGATGTGGCGGTTGATAACGGCGTCATTGAAAAATCAGGGACTTGGTACATGTATAACGGAATAAAAATAGGGCAGGGCAGGGAATCGGCGATAACTTATCTTACGGAAAACCACATTATTGCCATGGAGATTGACAAGAAAACAAGGGAAAATTATTTTATCAAGGAATCGGGAGCGGTGAAACCCGCCGATGAACCGGATGATCCGGGCGAAATGCCGGAGGAAGACGAGGCTGTGGTTGAAACAGCGGAGCCGGTCAAGGAAATTGTAAAAGAAGAGATAAAGGAAACGGCAAAAAAAGGCGCGAAGAAAAAATAGGTTTACCCCGAAAAAAGGCCGGCTTAAAAAGCCGGCCTTTTTTTTTGCTTTTATGCGCGCTTTGGTATAAAATGTAACAGTTGCGGTTTTATGAAATATTTAACCGGAGGTTGTTATGAAAAGATTCATTATAATCACATCCGTAATTGTTGTTGTAATAATTTCCGCGGTTATCGGGCTGATAGCATCAGTTCCCATCTGGATGCCGGCTGACAAATTAAAGGGTATGATAGTGGAAAAGCTGTCGGCTGAAACAGGCAGGGAGATAAGTATAGGCGCCATGAAATACGATATTTTCAGGGGGATCATGATTACGGGACTCTCAATAATGGAACCGGCGCGCTATAATAAAAGGGTCTTTATAAAAGACGACAGCGTGGAGCTTAAATACAACCTCTTCGCGCTGTTAACGGGAAGGCTTGTGATAAACAGGGTGGAGCTTGATTCGCCTTACTGCGAGATTATAAAAGAAAAGGACGGAAAGTTTAATTTTTCAGACATGCTGAAAAATGGCGGAGTTAAAAAATCCGGAGAGGGACTGGAGCGCGGCAGTAAAATAAAACCGGAGCCTGTTACAGCCGCATCAACGGCAAAAACAGCCCCTTTATTTCTAAAAAACATAGTGGTTACCGGCATATATGTAAAAAACGGAAAATTCGCCTATGCGGACTATACAAAAACAAAACCATCGGGGATGACAATAGAAAATTTTAATTTATCTATAGAGGACATAATATTGAGCGCGATAAAGCCGGTTAAAATGGATATGGACTTTTTGCTTGTGTCCGGGGAATACAGGATACCGGTTTCGATGAGGGCAACGGTAAAATCAGATCTGCCGTTAATGACGGCGGAAATAGAAATAGAAAGTTTAAGCGCGGCAGGAACCGATTCAAAAGGAAAGATTAACATTGCCGGAGCGGGCGATGTAAAAGGCGATATAACCACGGCTGTCGATTTTAAAAAAGTAATGGATGTCCTGCCCGGATCCACGGCGGCAACCTTTAAAAAAACAAAAATAAACATGACCGCCGTAAATGAGAATAATTTTACTTTTACCGCCAATGAGCTGAAATTTACGGATACTCTTGACATCATAAGGGGAGCCGCGGTTTCCGGCAGCGGGGAAATACCTGAAAATATCAGGGCAACAATGGAATTTGCAAACGGGAAATTGGCCGGCGGAACAAAAATGAAATTGTACGGCGGAACCGTGGGAGTGGACTTTAACGCGGATATTAACAATAAAAAATACGGAATAAAGGCAGCCGTTAAAAAAGTCAACCTGCACGGTTTTACCGGGGATATCATTGCTTTCATGCCGCGCAAAAATCCTGACGATAAAAATATTCTTGATGAAATAAAGGATAAGGTTTACGGGACGCTGGATATGAACGCCTCATTCTCGGGAACGACATTTAATGATATTCCACATACTATAAAAGGGACGGGATATTTTGCCGTAATGAACGGGAAAATGGAATCACTTGATATTGCGAAAAACCTCGGGACAGCTTTGCAGGTGGACTCCCTAAAAAACGACATTGTTTTTGATATTTTATCCGCGGATTTTAAAATGTCAAGCGGAAAGATATCGACTGACGACCTGAAAATGTCAAGCGGGCCGGACGGTAAATCCGGCGACATCAGGCTCGCGGGCGCCGGATACACAACGGTGGATAACGGCGTTGATTTTAAACTGCAGATGGATTTCAACCCGCGTGTGGCTAAAAGCATAGGAACGTCCATGCTACGGCTTTTTAAGATAAATGACTCCGGGTACGCGTGCGACAGTGACGGGTGGCTGCCGCTTGACGCGAGAATATATAACACGGTTAAAAACCAGAAATACGACCTTAGCCAGCCAAGGATGATAGCAAACATAAAAAGGAACCTCGGAAAAAAACTTGAGAAAGAAGGAGTAAAGACCATCGAGAACAGGGCAAAACAGCTGCTGAATAATTTTTTTAACTGACATGGGGGGATATATGGGAAAAATACTTCTTTTTTCGTTTTGCTTGATTTTGGGTTTTACCGTGTTGCATGCCGCAAGCCATCTTGACAGGGCCCTGAAGGATATTACATGGATTGAGCACGCCTCTTTCAGGGTAACCCTTGAGGAAAAGGTTATTTACATAGACCCGTGGAACGTAAAAAAACCATACCCGCCCGCGGATTTTATACTTATCACGCACGACCATTACGACCATTTTTCAATAAAGGATATTGACAGGCTGAAAAAACCCTCAACCGTTATCCTGTGCCCCCAAATAGCGGCGGACAAACTGCGCGGTTACAGTACGATAGTTTTCAAACCCGGCGATAAAAAAATTATAGGAAAGCTGTCTTTTGAGGCTGTTGCCATGTATAATATTAATAAGCCGTATCACCCGAAAGCCGCAAATTATACGGGATTTATTATAGAAGGCGGCGGCATAAGGATATATAATGCGGGCGATACCGATATAATACCAGAGATGAAAAAGTTAAAGGATATAACCGTCGCCATACTGCCGTGCGGCGGGACCTACACAATGGACGCGGAAGAATGCGTAAAGTGCGCGGAGATGATAAAACCGCAAGTTGCCATCCCGGGCCATTACGGCACGATAGTAGGCGACCCGAAGCAAATTATACCGGTGCTTTTAAAGTCAAAGGTGAGGTTTGTGATATTGAAGGCGGAAAACAAGGAATAATGTAAATTCTTATTTTTTGTATTATCTACTATCTACTCTCTCCTTTCTCAAATTTCCAGCAAAGCTGAAAATTTGGTGGGCCCTGAAGGACTCGAACCTTCGACCAACAGATTATGAGTCTGCTGCTCTAACCGACTGAGCTAAGGGCCCGCGCATAAGGCAGATATCAATTATATTTTTAATGGTGGATTTGTCAAGAGAAATATAAATTTTAAAAAGAGTTAATGGAGGCGCGTCATGCTCAATGAAAAGCAAAAAAAGGAACTTCTCGGCCTTGCCAGGGTGACGATTGAAACATACGCAAAGGAATCAATCATACATAAATATAACCCGTCGGACCCGGTTCTCTCTGAAAAGTTCGGCGCCTTTGTTACCATACATAATAACGGAAAGCTAAGGGGCTGTATCGGCATGATAGAAGGCATCCAGCCGCTTTATGAAACCATAATAGAGATGGCCATAGAGGCGTCATCCGGCGACCCGAGATTTGAACCGGTAATGATCGAAGAACTAAAAAGCATTGATATTGAAATATCCGTGCTGTCGCCCAAAAAACGGGTGAAATCAATAGATGAGATTGACCTGGGAAGACACGGCGTAATAGTAAAAAACGGCCTCTCAGGCGGCGTCTTTTTGCCGCAGGTGGCACTGGAGACAGGATGGTCAAAAGAGGAATTTATGCGCAATCTGTGCGCTGGAAAAGCCGGGCTTAAGCCTGACGCGTATAAGGACCCGAAAACCGAAATATATGTATTTGAAGCGGAAGTTTTCGGGGAAAAAGAAACCGGTGAAGATAAAGGAAAAGGAGATAAATAAAATGGAAGCGCCCGCTTTCTGGAAACAAAAATATGAAATAAAGGTTTATGAATCAGACGCCATCGGGAGGCTCTCCTTTCCCGCTATGTGCGATTATTTCCAGGACATGGCATGGAGGCACTATAATTACGTTGAAAAAGCACTCGGAAACCTGCTTGCGCCGGGACAGTTCTGGCTAATGACAAGGCTGGAAGTTGAAATATTGAAGCTGCCGGCATGGCAGGATGTCATCGAAGTGGAAACATGGTCAAGGGGCATCGAAAAATTTTACGCATACAGGGATTTTATAGTAACCGGGTCCGACGGACAACCGGTTGCGAAAGGCACAACCACATGGGTGGTGCTTGATACAGTCAATAAAAAAATATCAAGGCTCACTGAGCTTGCGCAAAAATGGCCGTCGCGCTCGGATGCATCATCGCTGAACCGCAACGCCGATAAATTAGACGCGCCAGTCAACCCGGAATACGGTGCTGAATATACCGTTCAATACAGCGACATGGACGTCAACCGCCATGTAAATAACGTAAAGTATATAAAATGGATGTTTGACGCCGCCGGCATGGAATTTCTTGAAAAACATACGGTTGAAAAGGCTGTTATAAATTTTATAGACGAGACAAGGGCGGGCGATGTGGTTAAAACCGGCGTTGGAAAAAGAGAAGGGCTTGAAATATCGTGTAATGTCTTAAAAGTGGGCGGTGCCAGGGACGCGAGCAGGGCAAAATTTTATTTCAAATAGGAAAGCAGGCGGACTATGGAAATACTTGAAACAAGGGACAGGGCCGGGCTTGAAGTTTTTTTAAGGAAGGACCCATATCTCCATTTTTATGAGCTTGGTGACCTGCAGGACAAGCTTTTCCCGAATGCGCGGTGGTTCGTTATAACTGACAGGGGAGAGATTACCGCCGCGGCTCTTTTATACACGGCAAAAGAAATTAATGTATTTTACCTTCTTGAAGACTCCGCTCATGAGGCCGCGAAAGAACTGCTTGCCGGTATTTCCGGAAAACTCCCGGGAAAAATTTACTGCCTGTTGTCGCCGTATCTTATGGATGTGATATCCGAAAAGTATTCCTTCGAAAAGCCGGTTTCCTACGATAAAATGAAGCTTACCGGGGACATATTTATCGGGCGCAATATTAAGTATCCTGAATACACATACAGGATTAATTCCAACGACGCCGAAGCCGTGGGTGAATTTTTAAGGGGAATAAATCCAGCCGCGTTTTTTAATGAGGGAATGCTGAAAACAGGGAAGTATTTCTGTATAAGAAAAAACGCCTCGCTTCTGGCAACCGCAGGCGTCCATCTTTATTCAAAGGAATATTCAGTGGCGGCTATAGGCAATGTTGCCACAATGCCGGACGAGAGGGAAAAAGGATATGCCACATCCGTTACGGCAAGCCTGTGCGCTGACCTGTGGCACGATGTCAAAACAATAGGGTTAAACGTGAGGTCCGACAATGCGCCGGCAATAAAAATATACCAGAATATAGGTTTTGTAAAACACTCGTGGCAGATGGAGATAACGGCCAGGAAAAAACGGTAAAAGTAAAAAGGCAAAACCAACCTGGTTTTGCCTTTTTACTTTTAAATTATATTTTCTATTTAGCCGTCGCCGTTACCGGAGCCGGCATTGCCGGGGTTGATGGAGGCGTACCGGCGTTTATTTTTACTTGCTTGATTATTTTTATCCTGTTCAGCGGCCAGTAAACTATTACGGCCTCGCCTCTAACCTTATTATACGGCAGGAATCCGAAAAACCTGCTGTCATAAGACTCGTCCCTGTTGTCACCCATCATGAACATTGTCCCGGGAGGGACCACTGTCGGTGGAAAATTATCCCTGTTGGTGCGCCATGCCGGATAAATATTCATATCCTTATGTGTTACATACGGCTCTATCTGCTGTATGCCGTTTATATAAAGTACCTTATCCTTCATTGACATAACATCGCCCGGAAGCCCCATACATCTTTTTATCCACATGGCGTTGGTTTTGCCGGTCGGGTCCCTGAAAATAACCACCTGGCCGCGTTTTGGCTTGTTGAAATCAAAATACATCTTCTGGTCAAGAGGATTGTAAAGGCCGTAAGCGAATTTTATCGCCATTGGATGGTCGCCGACAAGAAGAGTATCCTCCATGGAAGGAGTGGGAATCGCGAATGCCTGAATGACAAATATCCTGAGTATGGTTGCGATTATCATCGCCTCAAAGGCGGGCTCAACCCAGTCGCGCACCACATTTTTTTTATCAAGCTTGAATACAAAAACAACAAGTATCTCTCCTATTATAAGCAGAACAAACAGGCTCCAGTATATTATCTCCATCCAGTCGATATAATGCATTGTATGTCTCCTTTTTATATTTTCAGATATTGTATCAGAAACGGGGCGCGTTTTAAAGCCCATTATGAAACCATACTTATCCGGTAAAATTCCTCCAGTGCTTTTATGGTTTCAGCCACGCCGTCCTCTTTTTTCATTTTAGCCGATAGTTCCATGGCCCTGTCTTTGATTTTTACGCTGTTAATTACCTCTTTCATGTTGTCGGCAAGCTGCTGCGGGGTAAATTTTCCGTAATCAAGGGGCTTTGAGGCAATGCCCAGTTTATAAAGCCTTTCCGCCCATGATTTTTGTTCATCCGTAAAATAAAGCGGTACGGACGGTATGCCCAGGCGCGTGGCCGTCTGCGAGGTTCCCGCGCCGCAATGGTGCACGGCGGCCAGGCAAAAAGGCATTATCTCCTTATGCGGCATCCTTGCCGAAAAGTAAATATTGTGAAGGAATGTGTTTTCCGGGTATTTTTTTGAAGCTGTCTGGATTATTACTTTTTTCTTGTAAAGTTTCGCAGACTCGACAAGCATTTCCATGCCGCGTTCGGGGTCCATCTGGATTGATGAACCGAGTGTTATAAATACAGGATGCTCGCCGCGCCGGGTGAGGAATTCCTTAAGCTCGCGGGTGAATTCGCAGAATTCCGCGGCTTCGGGAACGTTCATATATCCGGTGATCATTGTTTTCCCGGTTAAAACCCAATCTTTCGGTTCGGTGAAAAACACCCTGCTGCACGCCACAAGGTTAAGTTTATCAGACATCCACGCGCCGGTCATAATGTGGTCTATTGCAGGAAGCCCCTCATCAAGGAAAAGCTGTCCTATCTTTTTTTTGAGCATGACATCCATTGACCCCATATATGCCGACCATAGAACCTTTGAAACTCCGGAAGCGATATTAAGAGAGCCTATGGGGGGTTCAATGTCGGACGGGATAAATCCCGGCCAGTAATGGATGGCCGCGTACGGTTTATTATGTTTGATTGCGGCTATTTTGAGGTAGTAGCACGAGAAATGGCCGATGACCATGTTATTGCGTTCGCAAAGGTAATTGGCCCCTTCGTAAAGTTCCTTTATGTAAGGATGCAGCGTCTGCTCGAGAAGGTTGAGCATAATGGCGGGAGTTCTGGCTATCCTGCCGTTTTTGCCGGCCATGCCGTCAAGGACTGCCTCGATCTTCTCGGGTTTTTTAAGCATTGTTATTCCCGCCATGGCGCACAGTCCGGCATATGATTTGTTGTCCACGCTGGCTATGGAAATTGTGACCTGGTGCCCCGATAGCTTTAAACCCGCGCCCAGGGCTATCATAGGACGTATATCGCCGTCCGAGCCCCAGACCTGCATACCTATTTTCATTTGACGCTCCCGCAGATTAAATAAATAACATATAATTATACTATAAAAAAAGTGAAAAATAATTTAAAATATTGAAATTTTAAGCAGGCATCAAAAGGAGGGCGTTATGAACATCTGTGTGTTTTGTTCCTCATCTGACGCAGTTTCAAAAAAATATTTTGATTCGGCAAAAAAGCTCGGCGTTGAAATGGTAAAAGCCGGGTTTAATCTCGTGTACGGCGGGGCAAAACGCGGCCTTATGGGAGCCGTGGCCGATTCTGTGAAATCAGCGGGCGGCGGCGTAATCGGGGTTATCCCCAAAGCCCTGAAAAAATACGGGATTGCCATGGAAGGGCTCGATAAGCTAATCGTGACGGACAACATGCGTGAACGCAAAAGCGTCATGGAAAGAAAATCAGACGCCTTTATTTTTTTGCCGGGAGGCGTGGGCACGCTTGAGGAGGCCATGGAAATACTCACGTTAAAGCAGTTACACTATCACAATAAGCCGCTTGTTTTCGTGAATACGGCTAATTATTATTCAACACTGTTCAAATTTTTTGAAAAAATGGAAAAAGAGAAGTTTATCAAAAAAGAACTCTGTAATATGTTCCATGTGGCAAAAAACGGCAGGGCCGCGGTCAGGTATATAAAAAGATACAAACCGTCAAAGTTCAAGGATAAATGGTTTTAAGGTTATTTTAGAGGCAGGTCAAGCTGTCCTTTTTTATCCGGAGCGTCGCCAAAATTATGCACGGACACGCCGAGAAGGCGTATCTTTTTTTTGCCTGCCAGGGTGTTGTCCAGAAGTTTTAATATGCGGCCGTATATTGTGGCGCCGGACTGCACCGCCTTTTCAATGGTTATACTGCGGGTTATCTGTTTGAAATCCAGGTATTTTATCTTTAACGTAATTGTCCTGCCCTTTAAGCCCTCGCTTCTTAAGTCCTTTTCAACGTCAAAGCAGAGCTGTTCAAGGTAATTTTTTATTTTATCCATCTCCAGAATATCCTCGGGATAGGTTTCTTCGCGCCCCATTGATTTCCTGTCCTGGATCGAGATGACAGGCGAATCATCAACGCCGCGCGCCAGATCGTAAAACCACGCGCCGGATTTTCCAAAATGTTCCTCTAAAAAATCCAGGGATTTTATGCGCAGCTCCAGGCCGTTTTTTATACCGAGCGAGAACATCTTTTTTTCGGTAACTTTTCCTACACCGTGGAACGAGCCGATGGGGAGGTTTTCAATAAAACGCAGGGCTTTTTCCGGTGTGACCACGGTGAGGCCGTCGGGTTTTTTGTAACCCGAGGCTATTTTTGCCAGGAATTTGCAGTAGGAAACTCCGGCCGAGGCTGTGAGCCGCGTTTTTTCGTATATTTTTTCCTTTATTTCCTTTGCTATCTGCGTTGCTGATTTTATGCCGGCATTATTTTCGGTGACGTCGAGATACGCCTCGTCCAGCGAAAGGGGCTCTATCATATTGGTATATTCATGGAATATTTCGTGTATCTGGCCGGAAGCCTTTTTATATTTTGAAAAATCCGGAGTTACAAGCACAGCCTGCTGGCACAGGCGTAAAGCCGTGGCCGAGGCCATGGCGGAGTGAATCCCAAATTTGCGCGCCTCATACGAGCATGCGGCCACAACGCCGCGCTGTTGCGGCGTGCCGCCGACTATAACGGGTTTGCCGCGAAGTTCCGGGTTGTCGCGCTGTTCCACGGAGGCGTAAAATGCGTCCATGTCTATGTGAATTATCTTCCTGTCATTCATGTGTATATTATAGGATAATATGTTGAAATCAAGAAGCGGTTTTTAAAGGCAAAATGGTATTTGATTTATGCCGTTTATTTTGCTATATTTTACAAAGAACATAAATATTGGAGAAAACAAAATGAAGGATATAAGTTATGTTATATGGAAAGAGGGAAGACATTTTGTCGCGCAATGCCTGAATGTTGATGTTTCCTCTTTTGGAAAAAACGTTGAAGAAGCCTCTAAAAATATAAAAGAAGCGGTCGAATTATATCTTGAAACCAAGGGTACAAAACTTCCTCCTGTAGACAATGTTTATCTCGGTAAAGAAAGAATTAATGTCTAAACTGTTTTCTTCAAAAGAAATTTCATACGCCCTGGGCAGGAAAGGTTTTCATCAAATATCACAGAAAGGCTCCCATGCCAAATTCACCAATGCATCCGGGCACATAGTCATTGTTCCGATGGCAAAGCGAAAAATTCCGGAAGGCACTTTACGGAGCATCCTGCGCCAGGCGGAAATGAGCAAGGAAGAATTTAAAAAAATCATTGAAAATTAGGGATTTTTTCCAGCCTGCAATAATAAAAAAAAGATCCGGTTAAAGATTCCATTTCGTAACCATATAAGAATATGGTAAAATCCATCATTAAGTATTTAAAAACTTGTTCCATCAGATAAGGAGACTACCTTGCCCCGGGCAATGCTTGTTAATCCATGGGTTTATGATTTTAAGTTCCATGATTTCTGGGTGAAACCCTACGGCCTGCTGAAAATATCCACCCTGCTGAAATCGGCCGGGTTTGAGATTGATTTTATCGACTGCCTGGACAGGCTCGCCGCGTATTCGCCGGAAGAATTCAAAAAATCGGATTCTTACGGCAAAGGGGCGTATTACTGCGAGGAAGTTGAAAAGCCCCAGCAGTATAAAAGGGTGCCGCGCAAATATAAGCGCTACGGCATTCCGGTTGAAAATTTCAAAAAAGAACTTGAAAACATGAAACGGCCCGACATCATTCTTGTCACCTCCGGCGTCACCTATACATATGACGGCGTCCGACTTGCCGCGGACATATTAAAGGACAAATTCCAGGTTCCAATTGTTCTCGGGGGCATATATGCCACGCTGTGCACGGAGCATGCGCGGAAACATTCCGGCGCGGACCACGTCTGGCAGGGGGCGGTAAACAACGTTTTTCTTGCGCTTGCCGGAAAACTCGCGCGCACCCGTATTGATCCAAAACAGGAGGCGGAATTTAACGAGCTTGTGCCGGACTATTCGCTCTATAAAGAACTCAACTCCGTTGCTGTAAGGTTCACTAACGGCTGCCCCTTTTCGTGCACATACTGCGCGTCCAAATCCCTTTACGAAGGTTTTTATCAGCGCAACGCGCTAAATGTCCTTAACGAGCTTGATTCATACCATAAACGCGGGATCAAGAACATAGCATTTTATGACGACGCCCTGCTTTATAAGAACCATTATATAAAAGGGATACTTAAAGAAGTTATTAAACGCGGATACAATTTTGTTTTCCAGCCTTCCAACGGACTTCATGCCGCGTATATTGACGAAGAGGCCGCGGCCCTTATGAAACAGGCCGGGTTTACAGACATCCGCGTCTCCCTCGAAACCACGGATTATTCCATGCAAAAATCCACGGGCGGCAAGGTGGATAATGAAATTTTTAAAAGAGCCGTGGAGAACCTTAAAAAGGCCGGTTTTAAGGGGAGCGAGATCGGGGTTTATATACTTGCCGGGCTGCCCGGCCAGACCGCCGAATCGGTTTTAAACGATGTGCGTTTTGTCGCAAAACTGGGGATAAAGATAAAGCCGGCAATATATTCACCCATACCCGGCACCGTGGATTTTATGAGGATAAAACCGGACATTAAGGCCGCGCTTAACAACGAACCCCTTTTGCAGAATGAGTATTATTTTCTTACAATCAACAATGACTATTCATGGGAAGACAATGTAAGGATAAAAGCGGAGATAGACTCAATTAATTCTGCGGTGTAGCAGGCGGCACTGATTAATAATTTAGATTGGGAAACATATCACAAAAAGGGCAGGAAGGGAATTGAACAAACACCTTGACTTTACTCAATGTATTGAGTAAAATTACTCAAGACATTGAGTAATTTAAGGAGAAAATTTGATGTTTAAAAGAAGCATTTTTGCCGACATTATAAAAAGATTTGATGAACCCAGGAGGTTTATACAGGTACTTCACGGTCCCCGGCAGGTAGGTAAAACAACCCTTGCGTCGCAGGTCAAAGAAGCAATAAAAATTTCCTGCCGCTATGTAGTGGCTGATGAGCCGGATTTAAAAAGCCGCTCATGGATAGACGAGGAATGGGAAGCGGCAAGATTTATGGCCGGGAAGAACAGCGGTAAGTCGCTTCTTATTATTGATGAAGTGCAGAAAATTGAGGGGTGGTCGGAGACTGTAAAAAGGCTGTGGGATGAGGACACAGCCGCAAAAAGAAATGTATACGTAATGCTGCTCGGTTCTTCACAATTGCTTGTGGGAAAAGGGCTCGGTGAGAGTCTTGCCGGAAGGTATGAAGCAATTAATATAACCCACTGGTCGTTTGGGGAAATGCAGCAGGCTTTTCAGTTTGGGCTTGAAGAGTATATATATTTTGGCGGTTATCCTGGCGGAGCGGGTTTGATAAAAGACGGCAGCCGCTGGGTCAGTTATATTATAAATTCGCTTGTGGAGTCTACGGTTTCAAAAGATATACTGCAAATGACAAGGGTTGACAAACCGGCTTTGCTGAAACGCCTGTTTCAACTTGGATGCGTGTATTCGGGACAAATTTTGTCATTTCAGAAAATACTCGGGCAGCTGCAGGACGCGGGGAATACCACCACGCTGGCACATTATCTTGATTTGTTAAGCGGCGCGGGAATGCTCTGCGGCCTGCAAAAATACGCGGGGCAAAAGGTCAGGCAAAAAGGATCAAGCCCAAAATTTCAGGTACTAAATACCGCTCTTATCAGCGCGCAGTCGTCGGTGGATTTCAGTACGGCAAAAGCGGACAGGGAGATGTGGGGAAGGCTTTCTGAATCGTGTATTGGAGCGCATCTGGTAAATAAAACTAAAGGAACCGGGATAGAAGTTTTTTACTGGTCAGCAGCCGACCGTGAAGTTGATTTTGTCCTGACGCGTAAAGACAAAATAATAGCCATTGAGGTAAAAAGCGGCGCAAAGAAACAAAAACTGCCGGGAATGGAATTATTTTCAAAAGAGTTTAAAGTCAACAGAAAATATCTCGCCGGAACAGGCGGCATCTCTTTTGATGAATTTCTAAAAACGAACCCGGAAGATTTGTTTTAATTGCTAATATACCCGCTGGTTGGCGGTGCCGGACTGACATTTGCGGAAACCGGGAGAATGGATGGAGGGATAAGGCGGGCAAATGTAGGCAGGAGATATAAAAAATAGCGGAAGAGTGCGGGCATGGAAAAATAAATGAATCAAATGCAATAAGATTGAAATATGTCAAAGTTCAAAGCAAGGTTTGACGTATTTTACGTATTTCCTAATTTTCATTGTATTTGCCCTGAAAATCATATATAATTCCCATTGGTTTTGCCTTTTAACAATCCCAAAATCAACGGGAAGAGGTGCTTATATGTCAAATTATAACCAATATTTTATACGAATGCAGGATGGTACCATAAAACAGATAAATCCTTTCACCGGGACCGAAGTCTGGACCGTGCCTGGCCGGGCCAGCAAACCTATCACCAACGGCGTACCCGCAACGGCCAAAAAACTCGATGAAAAAAAGAAAAAAGAGGATTACTGTAATTTTTGTGAGGCAAAATATCCCAATACCCCGCCTGAAAAGGAACGGCTCGTGAAGGTGGCCGGCAAATATGTCTCCATGAAGGATTTGAAGCCGGGAATTCTCAGCCAGACAACGGCCGAGTTCCGCAGGGTCCCGAACCTTTTTGAGATAGTCACAATGGATTACTGGAAGAAAAACTTCGGCTACCAGTTCCCCGAGGACATCAGGAAACGCAAGGAAGATTACCTCGCTGACAAGGCCGGATACGAACACGTCATGCACATCATAGACATGAAATTAAAGCTCCTTGGCAGGGATCCGGCCGCGGTTTCAGAACAGGAAAAAATAGAGATGTCGGACGCATTTTTTGCGGGCGGTCACGAACTTATCGTCGGCAAAAATCATTACGTTAAAGACGCGGAGTTTGACACGCAGTTGTGCAACTCCGGCGAACTCACCCCCGAGGAACATTATCAGTATATAAAATTTACCATAAAGGGCATGAAGGATATTTACGACAACAACAAGCACGTACGCTATGTTTCTGTTTTCCAGAACTGGCTGAAACCTGCGGGCGCGTCCTTTGACCACCTGCACAAACAGCTTGTCGCCATTGACGAATGGGGCGTTTCCATTGAGAGGGAAATCAACCTTATCAGAAAGAACCCGAACATATACAACGAGATGGGGGCCAACCTGGCCGTTTATTTCAACCTGGTGGTGGCGGAGAACGATTATGCCATTGCTTTTTCCGACATAGGCCACAGGTATCCCACAATCTGCATCTTTTCAAAGAGTTCTGCTGTATATCCGTATGAAATGACCGACAAGGAAGTGCGCGGTTTCTCCGACATGGTGCAGGCAATACACCACGCGCTCACCAGCCAGATAGCCACAAACGAAGAGTGGTATTACGCGCCGAAGGATTCCATCGACGTCATACCGCTCCATTTGCTCATCAAATTAAGGGTCAACACGCCGGCCGGTTTTGAGGGCGGCACAAAAATATATATAAATCCCATGAGCCCGTACGACCTCAGGGATAAGGTCATCACAAGGTTGCAGGAAGCAAGGGCCGAGGATAGGATAGCGAAAATAGACATAGGCTCGGAATGCAACACAAAACCGAACCCTCTCCAGTACTATATAAAGTATTACAAGGCATAGGTTTTAAACATCACAAGAGGTGAATTATGAAAAAGTTGATTCTTTTAATTTCCGCGGTAACCGCCGTATTTATTTACACGGCATGCGACACCACAACACAGGAAGTCAAACACGACGATACAATACTGACGCCGCCGTCTTCTTCCCCGGCTTCAACTTCACAGCAGGCGGACTCCGGGAACGCGGCAGTTTCCGCGGACGCGGGCATGCCTTCCCAGGAAAACGAAAATTTTGACACCAAAAAACTGGACAAGGGCATTGTGGCCATTGTCGGCGATTATGTGCTTACAAGGGATAAATTCAGGGCAATAACCGATTACATGGGGCAGAAATATGATTACAAGCTCAATCCGGAACAGGAAAAGGAATTCATACAGTTCATAGTAAATAAAAAGCTCATGGCAATGGACGCCAGGAGCAAGGGGTACGCGGACAGGCCGGATATAAAAATGAAGTACGAATGGGATTTTGACGACATACTCTCACACGCATATTACGCGGACAATATTGATAAAAAGTCCAACGTGACCGATGCCGAGGCAAAGGCATATTACACGGCTCACACCGGGGATTTTGTCCAGATAAAGGCCTATCATATACTTGTAAAAAGCAAACAGCTCGCGGACTCGCTGTACAACAGGATAAAGGACGGCGAGGATTTCGCGGACATTGCGAAAAAATATTCCGAGGATGACACCACTAAGGCAAAGGGCGGGGACCTGGGAGAATTCGGCAGGGGCACGATGGTCCAGGAATTTGAGGACGCTGCTTTCGCCCTCGACGACGGAGAAGTATCCCGGCCGGTAAAGTCCATTTACGGCTGGCATATCATAAAGGTTCTAAGCAGGAAAAAATATAACTTTGACGATTCAAGGGACAAGATAGTCCAGATGATAAAAGAGAAAAAGCAGCAGCAGGCCTTTGACAGCGTGATATCCGCGCTGAAAAAGAAATATAAGGTCACGGTCAACGAGTCTGCGGCGGGAAATTAATTTTATATTTGTTCGGCATCGGACCGGAACAGAAAGGGAACATTTAAAATGAAGAAATCCAGTGTGATTGTATGCCTGCTTGCGGCGGTTATTGCCGCGTATATCGCCTCGGGATGCGCAACCCCGGGGATCGAGCGGAATTCAGGGACGGCCATTAATAGTAAAATCACGGCCATAAGCGACGATGAATTCGAATACTGGAAAAAACTCGCCAGGGACGGAAAGAACGCCCAGGAAAGAAGCGAGGGGGCTTTCTGGAGCGGCCAGTACCACTACCTGAAGAAAAACTACACCGACGCCTTGAAATATTTCGAGTTCGACGAAAAATATTACCCGGACACGGACTGGGGCTATCTTTCCACAATGCGCATATTTGACATCAGCGTGGAAAAGCAGGACAGCGCCAGGGCGGCTGCGGAACTCAAAACACTCCTTGAAAAACGCCACCAGTTCTCGCAGTTCGAGAGCACGGCAATAGACAGGCTCAATTCATACACGTCAAAAATGGACATGGGGCAGTTAAAGGCGCTTTACGCGTCCCATGCGCACAAGCTCGCGGACGAATACGCCCTTTATTATATCTGCAAACTTGACCTTGCGTCGAAAGATTATCCGGTCTTTTATTCCCATGCGGGTGCATTTATCGCTGATTTCAGGGATAGCCTGTTTTACGCGGAGATAAACGCGCTCTATAAGGAAAACATCCAGTACAGGGTCGTAAGCGCTTCAAAAATAGGGGTAATAATGCCCTTAACCGGCAAGTCGATGGATATCGGCTCGGATGTAAAAAGCGGAGTGGAACTCGCCCTTGAAAATTACAACACCGGCAGGGCCGAAAATCTGAAAACTACCCTTATATATCTTGACGAGGAAAATCCGAATCTGGTTGCAAACGTAGTAAATGCCATAGAAAAAGAGGGAGTGATTGCATTCATCGGGCCTCTTTATTCAAAAACTGTAAAAACACTCCAGCCGGTCATGGACAAATATACCACGGTATTGTTTTCATCTACCGCGGCCCAGCCCGACCTGACGGGAAAGTCGCCTTATTTTTTCAGGGACTGCGCCACTGCCCGCGGACAGGCATATGCCACGGCAAAATATATTTATGAAAACACGGCGTTCAGGAACATCGCGACCATTTACTCCGATAATGCTTACGGAAAAATACTGGACGATAATTTTTCCGGAAAATTCAAGGCCCTCGGCGGCACCGTGGTAAGGCAGGTTTCCTACGACCCTGGCACCAATGATTTTCAGGAACAAATGGTGCTCCTGGGAGGGATAAATACAATCCTGCTAAAGGACAAGCGCGGGACCGAGAAGACGAAGCTTGACGACGCCACGGAAGATGCCGGTAAAAAGATACTCTCCAAAATTTTTGATTTTATGGCGATAACACCGCCTGATGACACGGCGGTGCCGAAACCCACACCCGACCCGAACATGAAAAAGGCTTCCATATGCATAATACATATGTCTGCGCTCGGGGATGATGCGGCGCGGTTCAACATCGACGACGATATGACGAAAAAGCTGAGCTATACCATGGCCAAATCAAGCGCGGCATCTGTTATCAAGCAAAAAGCCGTGGATGACGCCATGAGCGGTTTCGGCGTGGCGCCCGGGGATATGGACAGGGACATAGCGCTGAACATCGGGTCCAAGCTTAACGCGGATGTGGTCGTATGGGGAAAAATTACCGAGGAAAAAACAGATACGCCGACGGCTAACTTTATGCCGGATCAGGTAGTGGATTCAAAGGGCGTCACAAACGTGGTTTATAATTTTACCGACGACGACTATTTCAAGTTCAAAGTGACAATATACGCGATTTCGGTTGCAAACGAAACGCCCATAAGCGAGGCGGGTTTTGATTACAAAAAGGTGAAGGATCCGCGGAAAAACCCGATAACAATAGATGCTATTTACATACCCGCCACGGACAGGAAAATGATTCTAATAAAGGACCAGCTGAAATTTTACGATTTTGACCTGCCTGTCTTCGGGTGTTCGGCAATGTCTTCAGGTTATCTGGCGCCTTTCAGGGAAAATGTGGAAGGGGTAATTTATCCGGTTGAATTTTATCCGGAGGATCCGGACCCGGCGGTGCAGGAGTTCGTGAAAAGTTACAGGGACAAATACGCGGCAACACCGGATGTTATCGCGGCATCTTCATATGACGCCATGAACATGGCGTGTTCGGTTCTTGACAAAGGCGCGGTAACGAGGGAAAGCTTCAGGTCCATTCTGGCCCTTATCCGCAATTATAACGGCGCCACGGGTATGTTTTCTTTTGACAATGACGGCGATTCAGTGAAGGATTATTACATAATGCAGATGGGGCTTGACGGCGCAAAATTCCTGAAAAAGATACCCGGCGAATTATGAAATACCAGAGGTTAAGGGGCGTTAAGGATGTTTTTTCGCCGGATAATTCGGTATGGGAAAGCATAATAGCCGCGGCAGTTTCAGTTTTTAAAACCTATAACTATTCGCTGATAATCACCCCGACCATTGAGGAAATATCCCTTTTTTCCCGCGGCATCGGAGAGGCATCCGATATAGTAATGAAGGAAATGTACGATTTCAACGACAAAAAGGGAAGGCACATAGTTTTAAGGCCGGAGGGGACTGCTTCGGTGGTCAGGGCATATATCGAAAATTCCCTGCCGGAAAAAAGCGACATGTATTACATAGGGCAGATGTTCAGGTATGAGAGGCCGCAGACCGGGCGCTACAGGGAATTTTACCAGATAGGCGTGGAATCATTCGGCGACGCGACGCCGTACAAGGACGCTGAAGTGATAATACTGGCGTCGGCGATTTTAAAAGCCGCTGGTATTAAAGACGCCGTGCTGAACATAAACTGTCTTGCAGCGGATGCCGGTTATTATGAAAAGCTGAAAAATTTCCTGGAAGAAAAAAAATCCGGTTTGTGCGGGGACTGCAAAAACAAGCTTTCCCGCGCGCCGATACGGGTGCTTGACTGCAAAAATGAGGGATGCAGACAGGCTGTTGCCGGGGCCCCGCTTATTACGGAACATTTAACCCCCGGGGCGGGCGCCAGTTTTTCAAAGATAAAATCCCTGCTGACAGCGGCTGGAATTTCTTTTACGGTGAATCCGGCCATGGTAAGGGGGCTGGATTATTATACAGCAGTGGTATTTGAATTCACCACGGACAAACTCGGGCCGCAGCAGAACACAATCCTTGCCGGCGGAAGGTATGACAATCTTGTTGAGGAACTCGGCGGAAAAAAAACTCCGGCAACGGGGTTTGCCATGGGAATAGAAAGGCTCTTTGAGGTTTTAAAGGCGCAGGAAGGCACGATAACGGAAGCCGGGCCCGAGGCTTTTATAATAGTGGATAAGGAATTTATAGACCGCGGTTTTGAGCTGGTAAATTCGCTGAGAAATTCGGGGATAAGATGCGCCATGGGATACCAGGAGCGCAGTTTTAAATCGCAGTTCAGGGAAGCGGAATCGAAAAAGGCGGGGTTTGCCGTGATCATCGGCGAGACCGAGGTAAATACCGGGAAATATTCCGTTAAGAACATGGCCGACGGGAGCCAGAAAGAGATAGAGGCTGCCGGAATCGCGGCTTATATAAAAGGACGGCCATGAAGCGTTTTAAAATTGCTGTTACAATGGGAGACGCGGCCGGGGTCGGGCCGGAAATTATCGCGAAGATGTTTTTACGTCCGGGCATAAATGATGCCGCTGATATTTTTGTCATAGGGGACCTTTTCCCGATGCTTTCAGCCCAGCGCAGGATATCGAAAAAACTTTCAATCAGGCCGGTGGATTCGGCAGGAAAATTAACATACGGAAAGAATATCATACCCCTGCTTGACGCAAGAGTTCTTCATGAAGGGGATTATACCATCGGGGAAGCCGGCGCAAAATCCGGAAAAGCCTCGTTTATATATTTGAGAAAAGCAATTGACCTCGCGCTTGATAAAAGTATCGACGCGGTTGTGACTGCGCCGATAAACAAACACTCCCTGCACATGGCGGGCCTTAATTATCCCGGCCATACGGAGATTCTGGCAAAATTTACAAAGACAAAAAATTACGCCATGATGCTTATGAGCGACAAACTTAAAGTGGTCCTTGCGACAATCCATATGCCGGTTGCGGGCGTGCCGGGAAAGCTAAGCTCAAAAAAAATAACCGCGCTTCTTAAACTAATAGACAGTTCATTAAAAAAAGATTTCGGGATTAAAACCCCGTCAATAGCCGTTTGCGGGCTCAACCCGCATGCCGGTGAAAACGGCGCGTTCGGGGACGAGGAATCACGCATAATAACCCCGGGGATAAAAAATGTTGTAAAAGCGGGGGTTAAGGCGGAGGGCCCTTTTCCAGCCGATACCATATTTCACAGGGTTGTGAATAACAAAAGCCACGACGCCGTGCTGGCCATGTACCACGACCAGGGGCTCATACCGTTGAAACTGCTATCCTTCGACACGGGGGTGAACGTGACGCTCGGGCTTCCCATTATAAGGACATCGCCGGACCATGGGACGGCTTATGACATTGCAGCCACGGGCGCGGCGTCTGATGTTTCGCTATTTGAGGCCGTTAAGACGGCGCTGTTAATGGCAAAAAACAGGAACAAATGACGGATAAAAAATTTTACTATAAAAAAGGACTCGGCCAGAACTTTTTACATAACACCTCAAAGCTCGGACAGATGGCGTCGCTGATTGACCCGCAGAAGGGCGAGCCGATAATTGAGATAGGGCCGGGCGCAGGCGCGCTGACTCAGAGGCTCCTTCCGGCGGCGGGCAGGGTCATTGCAATTGAAATTGACAACGAGGCCATATCAAAACTAAAGGATAAAATAGGCGCCCCGGATAATCTGCAGGTGATAAACGCTGATTTTATGGAGCTTGATTTGGCCTCCATAATACCCGTGGGTTCCCCCAGGATAAAAATTGTCGGCAACATTCCTTATTATATAACGACCCCTATAATAGAAAAGCTAATCAACAATAAAAAATTGATAAGCAGGGCCTTTTTGACCGTGCAGAGGGAAGTGGGCGACCGTATGGCCGCCCGTGAAGGCTCAAAGACATACGGCTCGCTTTCAATATTCTGCCAGTACCACGCTTTAGTAAAAATGCTCCTTAAAATCGACAGGAGCTCATTTTTTCCCGAGCCGGACGTGGATTCGGCTTTTGTAATGATGGATTTTGAAAAGGCCCCGGAACTTAACGTGCCGGACGAGGAATTGTTTTTTAAAATAACAAGGGCAGGATTTAACCAGCGCAGGAAGATGCTGGCCAATAATGTCAAAAGGATACTGGGGCTGGAAGCGGATGAGGTTAAAGCCGCTTTTGGAGCGGCCGGCATCGATGAAAAAGCCAGGGCAGAGGATGTGCCCTTATTAGCTTTTGCAAAACTATCCGGCGTATTGTATAATGAGTCTCACAAAAAAAATAAACCGGACGGAAGTTTTTGAAATATCGCGGAGGAAAAAAATGTGCGGAATAATAGGTTATATAGGCGAAGAGAACGCCACGGACAGGATAATTTACGGGCTTCATAAACTCGAGTACAGGGGTTATGATTCCGCCGGCATAGCAGTCATTGACGGCGGCGCTCTGGTGCGTTTCCGCGCGCAGGGCAGGCTTGAAAATCTAGAGGCAAAGATAAAGGGGAAAAAGACGGGCGGAACCATAGGCATAGGCCATACCCGCTGGGCGACCCACGGAAAACCCTCCGAGGAAAACGCGCATCCGCACACTGACTGCACGGGCGAAATCACCATCATACACAACGGCATAATAGAAAATTATTTCGAGCTCAAGGAAGAGCTTATAAAGAAAAAACACAAATTCGCGTCGGAAACCGACACCGAGATATTCGCGCATCTTATAGAGGAAAATATATCAAAGGGTTTTGTAAAGGCGGCATTCGCTGCGCTCAAACGCATACGCGGCATGTACGCGATGGTGATACTTTATTCAGGCGAGCCGGACAAAATCATTGCGGCCAGGAAGGGCTCGCCGCTGGTTATAGGGCTCGGCAGGGGTGAAAATTATGTGGCATCAGACGTGCCGTCATTTTTAAAGTATACAAAAAAAGCGATGTTTCTGGAGGACGGCGATGTCGCGGTAATAACCAGGGAAAAAGTGGATATATTTAATTCCGGAAAAAAAGTAAAACGCGGGGTGAAGGAGATAAAATGGAGCGCCCAGCAGGCCGAAAAATCGGGGTTCCCGCACTTTATGCTCAAGGAAATTTCCGAACAGCCCCAGGCGTTTGAGGACACCATAATCGACAGGATATCCGACAGCTCGATAAAATTTGAGAACATAGACCCGGAAAAATTAAAGGGGATAAACAGCGTAAGGATAATCGCCTGCGGCACATCCTATCACGCGGCATATACGGCCAAATATATCATTGAAAAATACGCAAGGGTGAACACCGTTGTGGAGGTGGCATCGGAGATGCGCTACAGCAGCCCGGTTATTGATAAAAAAACACTGCTTATTGCCGTATCGCAGTCCGGCGAGACGATTGACACAATCGAGGCTTTTAAAAGCATACAGAAAAAGGCCGGGTATTCCATAGCGGTCGTGAATGTTGTCGGATCGACTTTGAGCAGGATGCTTGACGGAGTTATCTATACCCACGCCGGGCCCGAGATAGGCGTGGCCTCGACAAAGACATTCATAACCCAACTGGCCGTGCTGTATATGTTCGCGCTGTACATGGCGCGCGTCAAAGGCGAAGCCGGGGAAAAGTTCATGAAAGACGGCATAAAAAACCTGCGTATGGTGCCGGGATTCATAAAAACTATTTTAAAGGACAAACAGAAACTTGAAAATATAGCGGCAAAATACTGTGGCTTCAGGGATTTCCTTTATTACGGCAGGAACGTGAATTATCCGATGGCCCTTGAGGGGGCGCTGAAATTAAAGGAAATTTCCTACATTCACGCGGAAGGCTACGCGGCCGGAGAGATGAAGCACGGCCCCATAGCGCTGGTGGACGACAAAACGCCGAATGTTTTTATAGCGCCGGAAAACGCGCTCTATGAAAAAATAATCAGCAACATACAGGAAATAAAGGCGCGCTCGGGGACAATAATCGCCATCACCAACAGGTCGAATACAACCATGAAAAAGTTCGCGGATGATATTTTTTATATTCCGGATATCGAGGAGGATTTTTATCCGCTGCTTGCGGCCATCCCGATGCAGCTGCTGGCCTATTACATAGGCGTAAAAAAGGGAATAGACGTGGACAAGCCGAGGAACCTGGCAAAGAGCGTCACAGTTGAATAATCCGCTTAAAGCGGAGCGGAGAGTGAATAGATGAAAAGCCTTCCTGAAATAGTCCTTAAACCCGGAGAAGAACAGCGTATATTGTCGGGCCATCCGTGGATATTTGACAACGAGATAGCCTCGTTCCCAGAGTCGTTCAACAACGGTTCGCTCGCGTTTGTGAAAACATCCGGCGGTTTTTTTGCCGGTATGGGTTACGCCAATACAAATTCAAAGATAACCGTGAGGATGCTCGACACGCTGAAAGAACCAGCGGAAATTTATGCCGGCCCGGATTCCATCGCGGACCTTCTCGGGGCAAAGGTAATGGTGGCAATAAAAAGGCGGGAAAAGATAAAAGGAACAAACGCGATAAGGATGATATTTTCCGAATCCGATTTTCTGCCGGGGCTCATTGTGGACATGTACGCAGACACCATGGTGGTGCAGATAAACACGCTCGGCATGGAAAACCTTAAAAAAATAATTATTCCAATACTTGAAAAATCGCTGAACCCGCGGGTAATATATGAAAAATCACTCTCCGGCGCGAGGGAAAAAGAGGGTTTAAAACGATTTGAGGGCAATATAAAAGGGGAGGCGGGCCCTGTTATAATAGAGGAAAACGGCCTTAAGTTCGAGGTCAATCCAATATCGGGTTCAAAGACCGGTTTTTACCTTGACCAGCGCGACAGCAGGGAAAGGCTGAAGGATTTCTGCGCCGGCGAGGATGTATTCGACCTTTTCTGCTACACGGGAAGCTTTTCGGCGTTTGCCCTGAAATTCGGCGCAAAATCCGCAAGAGGCGTCGATTCTTCCGATGCCGCCATTATGGCCGCGGGGAAAAACATGGAATTGAATTCCCTTGAAAATTACTGCCTGATAAAATCCGATGTTTTTGATGAACTAAAAAGAGCCGCGGCCGCCGGCGAAAAATACGGCCTTATAATATTAGACCCTCCGCCCTTCTCAAAGTCCGGCGCGGAAAAAGCGGGCGGCATAAAGGGTTACAAGGACCTCCACCGCAAGGCATTCAAGGTGCTAAAGGACAATGGGGTGCTCTTCACCTTTTCATGCTCGAACAACATCTCGATGGCGGAGCTGATAAAATCCGCAAAGGACGCGGCCAGGAACCTGAAGATGCGCATTGAAATACTGGGGCAGCTATTTCAGGCGAAGGACCATCCATACAACACCGCCATACCCGAGACTTTTTACCTTAAAGGCGCGATAATAAGAAAAAAATAGGAAGCGGGGGCAAAATGAAAAATCCCGGGATCCACAGGGTGCTTCTTGTAAGGCCGGCGCCGAAAGAAAAACATTTCGGTGACGTTACATTTATGCCGCTGGGGATTGGATATATTGCGGCGGTTCTTGAAAAGGAAGGATACCGGGTAAAGGTTCTGGACCTTCTAATCGAAAAAAAAAGCGATGAAGAAATTTTAGCTGTTATAAAAGATTTCTTGCCTCAGGTTGTCGGTTTTACCGCGGTTACTCCAACCGTAAACAGCGCTTTTAAACTGGCAGCGATTGTTAAAAAATATGACGGGGAAATAATAACCATTATAGGCGGGCCGCACGCAACGGCGCTGCCCGAAGAGAGCCTTAATAATAATATGGATTATGTGGTGTATGGTGAAGGCGAAGAAACCATTGTTGACCTGCTGGCGAACATTGACAAACCGGGAAATGTAAAATCAATTCTTTATCGCAGCGACGGCAAAGTGATGAAAACAGCAGTAAGGCCATTAATACAAAATCTGGACATGCTTCCTTATCCGGCAAGGCATTTATTTCCGCCGGTTAAATCATACAGGGGACAGGAGGCTCTGGGAAGCGCAAATCCCGCGGGAAGCATCATCACATCGCGGGGATGCCCGTTCAGCTGCAAATTTTGTTTTAAGGCTGTATTCGGAAACCGTTTCAGGGCGCGTTCCGCGGAAAGCGTCCTTGACGAATGGGAAATGCTTGAAAAAAAGTATCATGTAAAGGAAGTTGCAATTGTTGACGATTCTTTTACAACAGACATTAATAGGGTGCATGCAATATGCGACGGGATTATAAAAAGAGGGATAAAGACAAGATGGACCTGCCCCAACGGCATAAGGGTGGATCTCGGCGATTATGAAATGCTCGCAAAAATGAAAAAATCCGGCTGTTACAGGGTTGCGCTCGGCATTGAATCGGGTTCACAGAGAATACTTGACAGCATAGGAAAAAACATAACACTTGAGAGGATTGAGGAAACCGTTAAGAACTGCAGGCGGGCCGGTATCAGGACAATGGGATTTTTTATGCTCGGCAACATTGGAGAAACAAGGGAAAGCATGGAAGCTACCATAAGTTTCGCAAAGAAAATAAGGGTTGATTACGCCCAGTTTCTTATTGCAATGCCTTATCCGGGATCCGGGCTTTATGATGAAATATCAAAAAAAGGCAGAATATTCATGAAGGATTGGGATCAATACGGGGTGTATGACGGCACGGCATCATTCGAATGCGGCGAAGTAACGCCCGGACTGCTTGCTTTAATGGAACAAAAAGCGAGAAGAAATTTCTATTTAAGTCCGGATTATATTTTAAGGCAGCTTTTAAATCCGGAAACATACAGGTACTTTCCAAACAGGCTGGGAGCCGCCTTTGCAATGTTAATAAATCATAAACGATAGGGGAAAAAATGGGTGTGATGCGGAATTTCAGGAAATTGTTTAATTTTATCCACGAAAGCGACAATTATTATTCACAATATTCACATGTCAGAAAATTGGACCTTAACCGGCTGGGCATTTATTCCAACCTGAAAAAGGAGATAGGGGACGCGCCGGAAGGAATCCTTGACTTCGGCAGCGGCCTGGGTTATATAACGAATTATTTGGGCGCCGAGGGAGTGGATATAAATATAAAAGCCGTTGCGGCGGCCCGTGATTTTTTTCCCGGTACAAAATTTATGGTTAAAACGGTAAAAGAACTGTCGGAAGGAAAAAAATATTCCGCTATTACATGCGTTAATGTTATTGAACATCTCGAAGACGGGCAGAGAAGGGAATGGTTCGAAGCCGTTCCAAAAATACTGGCCGACGGCGGAAAACTTTATGTTGTTTACGATTCCATGTACCATCCGGCACAATTGCTTTCCGGGCTTATACATCCGGGAATGCTTTTAACGGATCCTTCACACGTTCATTGCTGGACCCAGGGACAGTTCAGGAAGATACTCGGGGAAAATTTTGATATTGTAAAGGAAAAGCCCGGGAACATACTGGCGCTTTTTTTGCCCCTGACAAATATTTTCGCATCCGCCAGGATGTATGTTTGTGTCCCGAAAAAGGGCCGGTAACACAAAGACAATTTTGACTTTGAATAAGATTTATAATAGAATGTATTTGTTCCGGTGAAAACGGACAACAAGGAGAAAAAATGAAAAAAACTGCGCTTGTGGCGGGGGGAGCGGGATTTATAGGTTCGCATTTGTGCGAGGCGCTTATAGGACGGGGAATGCGCGTTATATGCGTTGATAACCTTGGAACGGGCAAAATGGAAAATCTCAAGGCCCTTAAAGGCAATAAAAACTTTACTTTTATAAAAGCGGATATCAGGAAAAAAATAAATATAAAAGGGGGCATTGATTATATTTTTCACCTGGCTTCATACGCGTCCCCGCCATATTACCAGGCAAAATCCATAGAAACTCTTATGACAAACTCCCTTGGCACATTTAACCTGCTGGAACTTGCCGTTGAAAAAAAAGCGCGTTATCTAATAACATCCACATCGGAGACATACGGCGACCCGAAGGAACACCCGCAGAAGGAGACTTACTGGGGAAATGTAAATCCGGTGGGCATCCGCAGCTGTTATGACGAGGCAAAAAGGTTTGCCGAGGCTCTGACCATGGAATTTTTCAGGAAACACAAACTTGACGCGCGCATAATAAGGATTTTCAACACATACGGCCCGCGCCTGCAAAAGGACGACGGCAGGGTAATTTCAAATTTTATCTGGCAGGCGATACACAACGACCCCATTACGATTTACGGCGACGGCAGCCAGACAAGGAGTTTTTGCTATGTCTCCGACCAGGTGGGAGGGCTCATGGCGGCAATGATGAAACCGGGGCTTGCGGGAGAAGTGATAAACATAGGAAATCCCGGCGAGTTCACGGTGAAACAGGCGGCGGATATGATAAAGCAGATGACCGGTTCTAGTTCGGGGATAATTTATAAACCTCTGCCCAAGGACGACCCTGCGCGCAGAAAGCCTGACATATCAAAGGCAAAAAAACTGTTAGGATGGATCCCGTCGGTAAAACTTAAGGAAGGGCTGGAAAAAACAATTGAATGGTTTGAAAAAAGCAAATAACAGAATATTTATAGCCGTTGGCGGTTTTTTTCTTGCGGCGGCATTGTTCATTTTATTTAACGGCGCGCTAAATCCGGGGAGCATCCTGTTTGGCTCCGATTTTATTAATATTTACCTGCCGTTCAGCATATTTGCCGGAAATATGTTCCACTATTATCACCAGCTGCCTTTGTGGATGCCGCATCTTTTTTTTGGATTTCCGTTGATTGCGTCATCAAGCCTTATATATTATTATCCAACCGATTTCATATTCATGCTGCTGAACCTTCCGCCGCAGTATATGGGGACATTTGACATTGTACTGCACATGCTGGCGGCATTTGCGGGAATGTTCCTTTTTTTAAGGGAAACAGGAATCAGGAAAGAAGCGTCGTTTTTTTCCGCCTTTACGATAATGATAAGCGGCTATATTGTTTCTTATATATATGTGGGCCACTGGAATAATATAAAAGCCGGAGCGCTTATTCCTTTTGTCTTTTATTTTATACAACGGGGGCTGAATAAAAAAAAATTGGTTCCTTTTTTAAATGCCGCCATATTCATGGCACTGCAGATACTGGCAACGGGAATGCAGATAATGGCATACACCATGATGGGTGTGATGTGCCTTATTGCATACAGGTTTTTTATGGAAAAAGAAGCGCGGGGGAAAATCAATGTTGCAATGTATTTTGCTCTGGCAATTATTTTTACCCTGCTTTTTTCATCGCTTCAGCTTGCCCCGTCCATTCCATATACTGATTTTTCATGGAGGGGCAATTTCAGTTATGATTCATTTATTTCGTGGTCCCTGCATCCGGCCGAAAGCCTTACGCTGATTCTCCCCCATTTATTCGGATTTATCAACGGCACTTATTACGGGGCCATGCCTTTTAATATGACGGGCTATTATTTCGGAGCCATTACAATGTTTTTGGCAATACCGGCATTTTTGCCGGGCAGGCACAGAAATTTTGCGATATTTTCGGCCGCGTCGGCACTGGTATTTCTTGTGCTGTCATGGGGCGGATTTACTCCCGTTTACTGTATTTTTTACCACATTCCGGTATTCAAACAGTTCAGAACGCCGTCCCGGTTCATGTGCATGGCAACTTTTTTTATCTGCGTATTATCCGCAATAGGACTGGATAATATTTTTACAGCCGCACAGGAGCGGAAGGGAAAAGATATTGCGCCTTATTTTAAAATCACCGCCGCAATAGGGGGGTTAATATCGCTGATATTTGTAATAATTGTCCTGTCTGATTCAGACGGCGTTGTTTCATTTATTTACCGTGTTTTCAAAAACGGGCCCGCGCCGGCAGGTGTAATAAGCATTGTCGCGCCGGCTATTATCCGGGACGCGGCATTTTTTTCAGCGGGGTTTGCTCTGCTTTGCGCCGTTACAGTGCTTTTATTAAAGGGGGGGCTGAAAAACTTTTTAGCCGCGGCGTTGGTGCTAACGGCTTTTAACTTTATTGACATTCAAAGGATAGACTCAAAATTCATCAATTTTGCGGATTACAACTCCATAGTGCCTGCCGTGGATCCGATCGCCTCCGTGATAAAAAAGGATAACGGCTTATTCAGGATGACCGACTTTTCATTCGACTGGGGCTCGCCCAACAAAAACATTTATTATGATATAGAGGGGTTGAACGGGATTCACGGGCTAATACCGGAAAAATTTGTGAAAATGAGGAACGACGGCGTATTTAATTTTCTGAACAACGACAGGTATTTCAACGTCAAATATTACGTAACAAAGCAGGATATCAATGTGAAAGGATTTGAAAAGGTATTCGACGACGGCAGGAAGGTTTATATGGACCCGTCCTATGCGCCGCGTTTTGATTTTACGGACAGGCTCACAAAACTGCCGGACGCCGCCGGGATATACAACCTGATAAAGTCGGGCAATTTTGATTTCAAGTCCGTGCTGATAAAGGACGACATTGAACTGCCGTATTCCGCCGTACCGCTTTCGTATAAAATAGGCCTTTCAATCTATTCGCCGAACAGGATAAAAATGAGGGTGGAATGTTCGAAAGACGGGATGCTTGTGGTAAAAAACAGCTGGTATCCGGACTGGAAAGTAAAAGTTGATAATAAGGCCGGGAAAATCTATAATGTCGACTACTGTTTCATGGGTATACCGCTTACTGCCGGGACGCACGACGTGGATATTTATTACAGCATGGGCGGTTTTTACGCCGGGCTTTTGCTGACGCTCCTGGGGCTGGCCGGATATTTTACAATATTTTTCATTGAAAGACGCAAAAAGGGAGGGTTATGAAAACTCTCATTGTGATACCCACTTATAATGAAAGGGAAAATATTATAAAAATAATACCCGCGATAAAAAAATCGCTCAAGGGCGCGCATGTGCTCGTTGTCGACGACAACTCTCCGGACGGCACGGGAGCGGCCGTCAAAAGCATCGGCAGGCGCGATAAGAATGTCGCATTGATAGAGCGCCCCGGAAAATCAGGGCTTGGCAAGGCTTATGTCGAGGGGTTTAAATATGCCCTGAAAAAAAAGTACGATTATATTTTTGAAATGGACGCGGATCTTTCCCATAACCCTGAATACCTGCCGGATTTTATGGCGGCCATGGAGGACTGCGACCTTGCCATAGGGTCCAGGTATTTGAACGGCATATCGGTTGTCAACTGGCCCATACGCAGGCTTGTGCTTTCCAAATTCGCCAACATGTACGCAAGGGCCATAACGGGGATGCCGCTGACAGACTGCACCAGCGGTTTTAAATGCTATAAACGCGCCGTGCTGGAAGCGCTTGACCTTGACAGGATACATTCGGACGGATATGCTTTCCAGATAGAGATGCATTACAAGGCATGGAAGAGCGGTTTTAAGATAAAGGAGCTTCCCATAATATTTGTGGACCGCCACGCCGGGTCGTCCAAAATGTCGAGGAAAGTGATGCTGGAGGCCGCGGCGGTTGTGTGGAAATTAAAACTTGGAATGATAAAATAAAACACAGGGAGGAAATATGGCAAAAAGAATAATAGTCACCGGAGGGGCCGGATTTATAGGGTCCAACATAGCGGACGAGCTAATCCGCAGGGGAAATGAAGTCGTCATCATTGACAGCCTGGTAACGGGCGAAAAGAAAAACATCAATCCGGCGGCAAAATTTATCAAAGGCGACGTAAGAAAACCGGGCGACATCGGGAAATGTTTCGGAAAAAAAGTTGACGCGATATTACACATAGCCGGATGCGCCTCCACCATAAAATCTTTTGACGACCCGGCGGCTGATTTGAACACCAACGTGCTAGGGACAATAAATATCATAAATGCAGCTGTGAAACACAAAGTGGGCAGGATACTGTACGCCTCATCAATGACCGCATACGGCGTACCTGAAAAAATACCGGTGAAAGAGGATTTCCCTACAAGGCCAATCGCTTATTACGGAATAACAAAATACGCAGGGGAGCGTTACATAATGGCGACGGGGTTAAGGGAGGACCTCGGGTTTAAGATGAACACCACGGCTTTCCGCATGTTCAACGTATACGGGAGGCGCCAGTCGCTTACCAATCCCTACCAGGGGGTTGTATCCATATTCATAGGCAATGCGGCGCGCGGCGAGGGTATAAAAATATTCGGAGACGGGGAGCAGTCCAGGGATTACGTCCATATAAGCGACGTGGCTGATGCATGGGCCGGCGCAATTGATAATCCGGGTTCATTCGGAGAGGTTTTTAATCTTGGTTCCGGGATAAGGGTTTCCGTCAACGGGCTTGTGGCCATAACCCTCAGGAGTTTCGGAAAGGATATTAAAAAGTACGACGTAAAATATTTTCCTGCAAGGCCGGGCGACCAGCGCCACATGCAGGCGGATATTTCAAAGGCGAAAAAAATGCTTAAATGGGCGCCCAAAATGAAGTTTGAAAAGGGGCTGCAGGACGTTATAGACTGGGCAAAGGAACTTTACAAAGGGGAATAAATGGCCGTAGAAAAAGGAACGACAGCGCTCTATGAAAGCTGGTTTTTGACGCCCGCGGGCATGTACGTGGACGACAAGGAAAAAGAACTGCTCATTAATTCCGTGCGGTTTAAAAGGGACGAGCGTGTCCTGGAAATCGGCTGCGGGTCCGGCAGGTACCTTGAATACCTTGGGGACATCGGCCTGATTGCGGCCGGAGTCGAGCCCGTGGATGAGCTTGTAAAGCGGGCCATGCTGAAATCAACACTGACGCCGGAGCAGGTTATTAAGGCACCTTATGAAAAAATACCGGTTGCTGACGGTTCTTTCGAAAATGTCATATTCATTAATACGTTTGCCTTTGCTGGCGACAAGGGCGCGGCCCTGAAGGAAGCCTACCGTATTGCCTCAAAAAAAATAGCCGTGGGTTTTTTGAACAGGAACTCCATTACAACCCTTTTTAAGGTCAAGGAACGCGCTTCGGTCTATTACGACGCGACGCCGCTTTCGGGAAAGGACATCGAGGTCATAGCGGCGATGAACCTTCCGGCGGGCGGATATTCGCTGAAGATATTTTACACGCTTTACCTGCCTATAAAGCTCGGGTTCATGATGCCATGGGCGGATACTGTTTTTGAAAATATGAATATTCCGGTCGGGGATTTCGGCATGGCGGTTATCACAAAAAAACCCGGGGTTAACAATCCCTGAAAAGGCGTGAAATATGGCGGTAATAGGATACATGTTCACAGCTGCCGGGTATCAGTATGTAAACCTGGGGAAAAAAGCATACGATTCCGCGTGGGCCATGAGGCAGTATTATGATATGGTGGAAAAAAAATACCCGGATTTTAAGATAAACAAGCTTTCGTTTATAGGGCCGGAAGAGGAGCTTTTAAAGGAAGAAAACGGCATAATAATAAACGGGGTGTACCAGAGGGGCATATATGACATATTAAAGGAATACAAAGTGAACCCCGAACAGCTTTTCGGGTATAAATCCGGCGAGATAATGGCGCTGGCATCGAGCCAGGCCATAAGTTTTGAAGACGCAGTGGATTTTCTTTTTAAAAAAAAGACAATGGTGGCGCAGGAACCTGGCAGGGATTTTTTCAGCTGCCTGCTCATAAATTCCGTGGCCGTCGCGCAGGTTGAAAAAGTCATTGAGGAGCTGAAGAGTTCGGTAAAAGCCGAGATAACATCCTAT
This sequence comes from candidate division FCPU426 bacterium, assembly GCA_003159495.1. Classification (GTDB taxonomy): domain Bacteria; phylum Oederibacteriota; class PGYV01; order PGYV01; family Palsa-1178; genus Bog-1181. Next base: position 39,584 of record PLPI01000023.1, read on the forward strand.
AATGGAAAAGATTCCTGCATAATAATATGCGAAGTAAGGATAAAGGAAAAAATGGCGGAACTTTTTAAAAAACTAAACGGCGCGGTCATAGACCTGCCTCATGAGGAGTTTGCGGGGTTTTCCTTTTTAAAACCCATAAGCGACAGGCTCAAGGCTGAATTCCTTAAGATACCCATGGATAAACCGTTGCACAGGGTATTGTGCCAGACGACGGGCGGATACTACGAAAATGTGCAGGAAATAAGGGAAAAATTTGTTGACTATCTTTATAAACCGGCTAGAATAGACCTCTGCCTGGAGACTATGTTAAAAAACGGCGTTAATACCTTCATAGAAATAGGGGCCGGCACGTTTTTGTCCAGGATGTCCCGCAAACGCGACAGCGGAAAAAGGTCGCTGAATACGAACGACCTTGGAGAGCTCAGCAAGACTGTAAAACTGGCAAATTAGCAGATATTTTGTTAAAGAAAAAATGAATATATCCGATATATAATTAAACGGTTAATCTTGACTGAAACTGAGAGGAATATAAAATGGCCGACGACGACAAAAAATTAAGGAATTTTCTGGACGCTGACAACGTCAGTGATTTTAAGAAGGTAAAGGCTTTTCTTGAAAAGAACCCCATGGCCTCTGTCATGGATGTCATGAAGGATACCGGCGTAACATCCACGCGCATAATGGGATTTGTAAACGCGGGCGCCCTGAAAATAAAAAACACGGCAAAAAAATAATTTATCGGGCCCGTCAATCCTTTCCTTGACAAAAAATCATTAGATTATATAATCAATGAAACTTTCCGCTTTTTTCCGGGAATATTACGGCATTTAAAAAGGAGCGTTTCTTGAATATAACCGAGATGATGAATGACCGCCAGCTTGAGGCTGTCAAACACAAAGACGGCCCCATACTAATACTCGCGGGCGCGGGAAGCGGCAAGACAAGGGTCATAACATACCGCATAGCATACCTTATATCCGAATACGGAGTGGCCCCTGAAAACATTCTTGCCGTAACATTCACAAACAAGGCCGCCGAAGAAATGAAACGCCGCATAAAAAAAGTTGTCGGCAAAGGCGCCTCCGCCATAACAATGTCCACTTTCCATTCGCTGGGGTGCAGGATACTGCGGGCTTATCCGGAAAAGCTCGGCTACACAAAGGCCTTTTCCATTTACGACGAGGACTACCGGGAAAGGCTCATAAAGGAATGCATGCACGACGCGAAGGTTTCGGACAAGGAAATGAAGCCCTATGAAATAATAAAACGCATATCTTCGGCGAAAAACCAGCTTTTATCCCCGGCTCAGTTCGAGGACCTTTATGCCGTGGATTACGAGTCAAAGGCCATATCGCGTGTATATTCGCTCAGCGAGGATAGGCTCAAAAGGAACAATGCCGTTGATTTTGACGACCTTATATCAAAACCCATTGAACTGCTGAAAAACAACCCTGATATACTCGATTTTTACAGGGAGAAATTCAAATACATCCTCATTGACGAATACCAGGATATAAACAATTCGCAGTACACACTGATATCGATGCTTGCGGAAAAATACTGCAACATCTGCGCCGTAGGCGACGACGACCAGTCAATTTACAGGTTCCGCGGGGCCGACATATCCAACATTCTTGATTTTGAAAAGGATTATTCCAACGCGAAGGTCATAAGACTCGAACAGAATTACCGCTCCACCAAAACCATTTTGCGCGCCGCGCACTCCGTAATTAAAAACAACCAGGACAGGAAGGGCAAGGAACTCTGGACAGAGAACCCGGAAGGGGACAAGATAACCTTTTATTACACCGACGACGAGGTTGCGGAATCAGAGTCCGTAATAACCGAGGTTTACAAGATTTTGAATACAAAGGACGTGCACCTGAAGGACATGGCGGTTTTTTACAGGACAAACGCCCAGTCGCGCGTCGTCGAGGACAGGTTCCGCAGGGCCGGGGTAAAATACAAACTCGTGGGGGGCCTCTCCTTTTACGCCAGGATGGAAATAAAGGACATGCTTTCCTACCTGAGGCTCATCTCCAACCCGCGCGACATCATGTCGTTCAAGCGCGTCATAAACGTCCCTCCGCGCGGCATAGGCGAAAGCACCGTGGACAAGCTTGAAAAATTCGCCTTTGCGAACAGCCTGCCTTTTCTCGACTCTCTGGGAAGGGCGGCCGAAATAGCCGAGATAAGGGACGTGACAAAGGATACGCTGAAAGTATTTTATGAGTTCATAAAATTCATGAGCGAAAACGCGGCTACAATGTCGTTAAAGGACATCACGGCCAGGATACTCACCGGCACAGGTTATATTGATTACTGGCAGAGCGACCCTTCGCCGAAGGCAAAGGAAAGGGTTGAGAACGTGAAGGAACTCGTCTCGGCCATGGCCGAATACGAAGAGGCCAATCCCGGCGCGAAACTCGAGGATTTTTTGAACCAGGTTGCGCTCATGTCCGAGGTTGACAAGCTTGACGAGAACGCCGAAGCTGTTACGCTTATGACGATCCACAGCGCAAAGGGGCTTGAGTTTGACATAATTTTTCTGACCGGAATGGACGAGGGGATATTCCCCCATAAAAACTGCATTGAGGAGCCGGGCGGCATAGAGGAGGAACGCAGGCTTGCTTATGTGGCCATAACGCGCGCCAGGAAAAAGCTTTTCATATACAGCGCGCTTTCGCGCAGGCAGTTTGGGACAAAAAAAATGGGATCCATATCCAGGTTTGTGACGGAAATACCCGAAGAACTGCTGGAATACAAGGGCAGGCTCCCGGCAAACCAGGTAAGGGAAAAATATTACGGAAGCGGGCCCGACGCGGAACCGTCAGAAGCATGCCCGGCGCCGGATAATGACGTGGTTTACAACGACGAACCGCAGGAAAATTCTTTCATGCCCGGGCAGAAGGTGAAGCACACAAAAATGGGGACGGGTACGATATTAAACGCCGAACCTTACGGCGACGACGTGAAAATAACAGTGATGTTTAAGACACACGGTAAAAAGGTTTTATCAGGCAAATTTGCCGGGCTTGTGAAGCTCTGAAACGATGGAGGGGTAGTGAATAAAAAAGCGGTGCTTTCAATATTACTGCTGGCCCTGACCGCGGCATTTTTCGCGCCGGTGCTTTTTTTCGGGAGGTCATTTTCCGGCGGAGACACGGTAAATTATACACAACCCATGAAAGTATTTATCAATAAAACCCTTGAAAAAGGGGAGTTCCCCCTGTGGAACCCGGACATATACAGCGGATTTCCAATGTTTGCGGAATCTAACACCGGCATTGCCTATCCCTTAAATCTATTGTTCTCCATTTTTCCGGCAAATAAAGGCATTACTTATAACGCGGCGGCTCATTTTTTCCTGTCAGGTATTTTTATGATGCTTTACGCCTCGTGTTTCACGGAAAGCGGCGCCGCGATTTTTCTTTCAATGATAATATGGGTTTTTTCCGGCATGTTCTCATTCAGGATAGACCATTTGCCGGTACTGCAGGCCATGGCTTATATACCACTTTTCTTTTTTGCCGTGGAAAAGTACGCGCGTACATCAGAACGTAAATGGCTCTTTATAACAGCGGCCGTTGCGGCGGCAGTCATTCTCATCGGACACGGCCAGACCGCCCTTTATATGTTCGCGGCCGGTTGCGTTTACTATCCGGCGCGGCTTGGCATGCTGAAAAAAAAGATAATTTCGACAGATATTCTTTTATTCGGCGCAAGCCTTGTTTTCGGTCTGGCAATGGCGGCGGTGCAGGCAATACCGACCTATGAACTAATATCCATGACAGCCAGGAACGGGGGAATGGCCGCGGACAGCATCTTAAAATCCGAGAATATAACGTGGATTAATATCATCAACACACTGTTCCCGTTCCTTTTCGGGAGCGTCAACAACAACACATATATAGGAATATATATTTTCAGGTCGTGGTTCATATCATACATAATGATATATACCGGCGCTGTATCGGTATTTTTTTATTTTTTCGCGGCGCGCAGGGCAAAAAACGCGCCGGTATTAATATTATTCGGGGCGTTCATGGTCTTTTCACTGCTCTTTGCAATGGGGGCAAATTTTCCGCTGAATTATTTGGCTGTAAAAATTCCCGTGCTCAACAAATTCAGGAATCCCGCGATGATGCTGGAATATTATGTATTTTTCACGGCGGCATTATGCGCGGTGACGGCCTCCATGGTTGAAAAAGGGGATATATCAACCCGTGTTATGAAAATTTTGACAATAACAGCGGGCGCGGGGCTGGCCGCGGCCGCTGCTGTTTTTGTCTTTAAAGGGCGGCTGCTCGGTATTTTTTCCGCAAAAACTTCTGCTTTCATAAATAAAAGCGTTGTTAACAGCCTGTACCACCATTATCCGGCTGAATATTATATGGATAAGCTGGTAAACACGGCCTCTTTCATATCCGCCGGCATTGTTAAACAGGCGATTTTTATAACACTGTTGTGCCTTGTTTTCCTCGGGTTTTCCGCCGGCAGGATTTCAAAGAATATTTTTTTATCACTACTTGCCGTTTTGACATGCGCGGAGCTGTTTTTCAACATGTACGGTTACCAGCCAATGCAGAAGGACGCGTTTTATTCCGGTATGCCGTCAAGCGCCTCTGCGCTGGTTAAGGACAAAAGCCACAGGATGATGCAGTGGAGGTATTATGAAAACGAGAGCATTGTATTTAAAAAAGGGGAGGCGCGCGGCGGCCTGGAAGAACACCTGATGAACAGGGAGATTATGAGGCCGGACCAGAACACGGCGTACGGCGTGCTTTCCTTTATGGGCTACAGCCCGGTCTGTACCAAAAAATATTATGATTATTACGTTCCCTTTGAGAACGCGGCGCTCAACGGCGGCAATGATAATGATAAAATAATTGAAAACGGCAGGAACATTCTTGACGCGGCCGCGGTAAAATACATACTGAGCCCGTATCCAATAAGCGGGATCAAAAGATTAAAGCAGGCGGGCAGTTACGGCAACCTGACGCTGTATGAGCGGGCTGGCGCGCCGGGACTTGTGAATTTCGCCCCGCAGGCGGTTTTAATGAAAGACGATAATGAAATACTTAAAAAATTAAACGACCCGTCATTTGATATGAAAAACAGATGCATAATAAGTTCCCGCGGAAACGGCGGGGAAAATTACGGCACGGCCTCATGCCCGGTAAATATTGAAAAATGGGAAGGCGGCCATATCAGTTTTGAACTCACAGCGCCTTCTGCAGGATACGCGGTGGTATCGAGCCTCTATTACCCGGGATGGATTGCGCGCGTTGACGGCGCGCCGGCAAAAATTTTGAACGCGGATTATGTTTTTTCAGCGGTAAAATTAGGCGCCGGAAGGCACGCTGTTGAAATGGATTATAAACCGGCGTCGTTCAGGCTGGGGCTGATTGTTTCCGCCGTGTCATTTTTGATATTTTTAGCGCTGCTGTGTGCGGAGCTTATAATAAGGAAAAAGAAGAGGGCGGCCGGGATTGTTTCTTGAAAAAAAGCCGTCTTTGTTGTATCTTTAATAGGGCAATAAAAATATGATAAAGCAGGGTGGCCGGATGGAAAAGGACGCTTATATCTTAAGCAGGCAGAAGATGGAAGAAATCGAAGAGGCGACGCTCGCGCCTTATGCCATGAAAAGCCGTGAAACGCGCGGCAGGAAATATAAGGAAGCCGAACATCCTTTCCGCTCGGTCTACCAGCGCGACAGGGACAGGATAATACACTCCACGGCATTCAGGCGCCTTGAATACAAAACCCAGGTTTTTGTGAACCTCGAGGGGGATTATTTCCGCACCAGGCTCACCCACACAAACGAAGTAGCGCAGATTGCGCGCACAATAGCCCGCACCCTGCGCCTTAACGAGGAACTAACCGAGTCGGTGGCGCTGGCGCATGATATCGGCCACACGCCTTTCGGCCATTCAGGCGAGACTGTCCTGAACCGCCTCATGAAAGAAGAGGGCGGGTTTGAGCACAACTCCCAGAGCCTGAGGGTGCTCGACGAACTCGAACAGAAATACCCGGATTTCGACGGCATCAACCTGTGCTGGGAAACGAAGGAAGGAATAATAAAACACACCACCGACTACGACAATCCGGCGTGCAAAGATTACGACCCCTCGCTTTCACCGACGCTTGAGGCGCAGATAGTCAACGTGGCCGACGAGATAGCCTATAACTCACACGACCTTGACGACGGAATCACCTCGGGAATATTAAGCGTTGATATGCTTAAGGAAACCGCGGTATGGGAGGATATAAAAAAGTCGATTGACATGAAAAAATTCGACTCCCTTCCGCTGGAGATGAAAAAATACAACATATGCAGGGCGCTGATAAACCTGCAGGTGACCAACCTAATCGAAACCGCGGTTGAAAACATAAACTCAAAATCAATAAAATCGGTGGACGATGTCAGGAAAAGCAAAAAGCTCATAATGGAATTCGGCGACGAGATGAAGAAAAAGCACAGGGACCTGAAAAGCTTCCTGTACCGCAATTTTTACAAGCATTATAAGGTCATCCGCATGGAGTACAAGGCCGAAAAGATAATAGAGGACCTCTTTAAAATATATGAAAAGCGCGGCGACGTTACCGACAAACGCGGCGTCACCTCGTCGATACTGCCGCCGGAAGCCAGAAAAAGGCTGGGCAGGGATTCCCTTAAAAGGGTGATATGCGACTACATAGCCGGCATGACAGACAGGTTCATCCTCGAGGAATACAAAAAACTCTTTGACCCGTATGAGAAGGTTTAAAGCCGGTTTAAATGGCGCCAAATAATTACACGCCCAAGGGAATTGTCCTTGTCCCCACCTACGACTGCACGGCCATGTGCCGCCACTGCAACAACGATTTTGCCCGCCACGATCTTTCAATTAAAATGGACCCGCAGAGGGCAATTGAAATTTTGAACGAGGCAAAAAAGCTGGGGTTGAATTCCCTTCAGCTTACTGGCGGGGAACTGACACTTTACCCGGAATTCATGCCGCCGGTAATTGCGCATGCAAGAAAACTGGCCATGAGGATAAACAGGCCGCCGACGAACTGTTACATAGGGGCAAATCCTGAAAAGGCGCGGCTGTTTTTTTCTGAGCTGAAAAAATCCGGATTCACGCAGGGCTTCAGGATATCCATTGATTATTACCACCAGAAAAACATCCCGCTGGGAAGCGTGGTGGGATTTGTCCATATTTATTCTGATTATTTTCCCCTGAATTCGCTGACAATCGGCTCATGCTGCCGCGATTACGAAGAGGTTAAGCCGCTGTATGAAAAATTCATTGAAGGGGTTACAAAATCAGGCATGACCGCTGAAATAGATACGGATAAAAAATCAATATATATAAACGGCAAAAGGGTGAAATATGGCACATGGCGGCCGACAAGGCCGTCGTGGAGGCCGGTTGCCGATGATGAGGCGCACATGGCGCCGATAGATAAAACACTCCACTGCCTGGGCCCGCAGGGGCTGGCGTATCTCTGGGTGGAGCCGGACCTGAAGGTGAGGGTCTGCTCGTGCAACGGCAACGGGTTTACGGACTATCTGGTAGTCGGGGACCTCTCAAAACAAAGCATTGAGGATGTGATTGGGAGCGTTAAAAAAGATAAAATATTCGCCATCCTGGCCGACCACGGCCCGGCAGGGTTGAGGGATGTTATTAATAGGGACAAAGAAGTGCTTGATGTCACAAAACAGTATTCCTTCATGTGCGAGTTATGCCATGAAATACTCTCAAATCCGGAACTGCTGGAAAGGGTGAAAAAATATTATCGGTTTTTATGAGAAAAATAAAATAATTTCAGGCCGGCCAAAATAAATCTTGACAATATTTGTTGAAAATGATATAAATTTTTTGGATTTAAGGTTTATACAAAGGGACATATACAGTCAATACAGTGGGTCTTATATATTTAAACGGGACGGGGTTAAAAAAATCAGCGTGGGGGCGGGGTTGGAAGATTCAGCTGGGAACTTTAAAGCTAAAAGTATTTTTTCCGGTAATAACATCCCGAAGGGATTGTTGTTTTTATTAATATCCGCATTAGCGGCCATCTCCGGGGCCATACTGTTGGCAAATCTTTCGACACAGCCGTCGCAGGATACAGTGCGATATACCCCCGATATTATCCAGGTTGACGCCGCCCAATTTTCAAACAGCGCAGCGGCCGTTCAGGAACAGGCCGAGGCATTAAAACTTTTCAACCGTGACACAACATCCGCATACGCCCCGGCACAGTCAACAAACATAGATGTAACCTTCAGCGGGCCGATAAATTTGAAATATATAAAAGTATACGGGCCCGCTTCATATTATATTACAATATACACATCCACGGGAAACGGAAGCTGGTCCGAGGTTACGGGATTATCGCGCGTCAATCCAAGCAGGGCAAGACAGGCGTGGAATAAATATCCGGCTTCGGCAGTTCAGCCGGCGGCGTTATACAGGATAAAATTAGAGCCGGTGCAGGGCGCTGCGGTTGCCGGAGTTGCGGAACTGGAATTCTGGGCCGACGGGACGCATCTAAACATTAAAGACGGCGGGACACTCTCGGCGGTAATAGACGCAAACGGCTTTAATTCATTCGGAAAGAAATTTATTGCCTCTCCGGCAAGCGCGGATGTGGCCGTATCAAGGGACGGTAATGATACAAATATCAGCGACGCTGTATTTTATGTAAACGTAAGCGGACAGGCATCTGATTTTAACAGGGCGTGGCTGGTATATGACATGAAGGGGCTGGGAAGCTGGATTGGGGCAAGTCATTCAATAAACGGTATGGGGTCCGTGCTTGCGTGGCCTGTAGCGGGAACCGACAACTGGGAAAGCCAGGTAGAGCCCATAGACCCCGACCTGCTGGTAAATGGAAACAACAGCATTGAATTTACCATGCCGGCAGGCTCGGCAGTGGGGTATTCGGTTAGGAACCTTGCGCTGGTGGTGGAGACCGACAACGGGTTCAACCAGATAAGCGGGATTGAACCCGGGGACGCCAGCCAGGCGAATATGACAGACGGGGATATCACAACTTTATGGAAACCAACAGGGCTGGGCGTTTCCGCGACATTTGATTTGTACAGGAGCATACAGGCCGAATCAATAGGGTTATATACCGGAATAAACCCCGGAGGCATTATTTCAATAAGCGGGAGTAATGGCGGGATAACAGGGCCGGTGGTAAATTCGGTAAAAATATCCTCACTGCAAAACGGATGGAACGCCATATCCGCCGCAGGTATATTTGACAGCGTCAGCATCAATTTGACGGGAACCGCGGGAACATTCGGAGGCATAGCGGAAGCTGCAATCTGCGGGTCCGGGGTAGGTGCGGCAAGAGCTCCGGGAATAGTGATAAATTATCCCGACAACGGGCAGTACTTTGGCAGGGAGGCTTTCATACGCGGTTATTTGCCGGTGCCGGATAACGGCTCAGGAGCGGCGCAGGTGCTGGTGGGGCCGAATCAGGCCAGCCTGAACAACGGTGTATTTACCGGGATTGTAAGCAAAGAGGATGTGGGGCTGGAAAGCGATGCGGATTCCTCGGCCTGGAGCGTAGATGTGACAGCAATATATCCCGACGGCACAAAAATAACAAAAACCGTGCATTTAAATAACATGCTGGCCGCTGTGGACATGTCGGGGTTGAATAACACCGCACAGGCGTACGGCGTGGGATTAAAACCCGGCGGCACGAGAAAATTTAGCATAAACGGGATATCAATAGAGGCCGATACGACGGATAACGACAAGACAAAGGACATACAGGTGCTGTCGCTGGAAGACAGGGATTTGCCGCCGCTGGATATAGGAATGGTTAACGTGACCGGAAAGCACAAGGGCTTCAGGTTCCTACCGCACCACGCGAAATTTAAGAATAAGATAAGGTTGCGCCTGCCGTATGATAAAAAGAAATTGCCGCCAGGAAAAACAGAGAATGAAATAACGGCCTATTATTTTAACGACAGGATAAACCGCTGGATGCCGGTTGAAGAGGAATCAGTCGATAAAAATAACGGCGAAACAGTGAATTTGACCGACCATTTTACGGATTTTATAAATGCGGTAATAGTTGTCCCCGAACACCCACAGGTTCAGAATTATAATCCCAATATGATAAAAGACCTTAAGGCAGCCTTGCCAGGCGCGGGTATAAGCATGATAAATCCGCCGGAGGCCAATAATAAAGGCGACGCAGTACTAAATTTCCAGATAGAAATTCCGCCAGGCAGGAATGGAATGCAGCCAAATTTAAATATAAGTTATAATTCCGGCGGCGGCGACGGACTGCTCGGGTATGGCTGGGACATGCCGGTCAAAAGCGTGTCGTGCGAAACCAGATGGGGAGTGCCAAGATTTTACGCCAGTTCAGAAACAGAATCTTATCTTCTGGAAGGGGAAGAACTTGTTCCCACGGCAAGAGGAGCCGTTTTTACGACAAGGACCGCGGCCGATAAAAGATTTTTTTCAAGGATTGAGGGCAAATTTGAAAGGATAATCAGGAAAAGCAATGACCTTGTAAATCCGGGGGCCGACAAATATTACTGGCAGGTAACTGAAAAGGACGGTACGGTCAATATTTACGGAGAGATATCAGGAGACACGGGTTCAAACACTACCATGGGGCCGGCCGGCGGAACGTTTATGTGGGCCCTGCGGTCATCAACCGACAGGAACGGAAACTATGTTAAATATTATTACATTGTTGACGGCACTAATAACAATATTCTTTTGGATCACATAACTTATGCAGGGCTTGCCGGATCCAAAGAAGGGTATTACAGCATACAGTTTGATTATGGAGACAGAAATGACGTAACGGGTGGAACGGGGCCCGGGGTAAAAACCGACTGCAGGGGCGGTTATATAAAAAGGATCGCAAAAAAACTCATATCAATAGAAGTAAACGCAAACGGGTCTCTTGTGAGGAAATATGAGTTTGACTATAAGCCGGGGCCTTTTCACAGGGATCTCCTGGCAAAAATAATTCAATACGGATCCGACGGCACTACGCCAATCTCGGGAACAGGACATCAGTTTACTTACTATACCGACATGCTTGCCCATGGACAGGTCTTTAACGGGACCAAAGACGACACATGGAACACACAGTTAAATTCTTCGAATACTGAGGACATAAGCCTGCTTGGTATAAATCTGCCGAATGGCCCGTCCGCTCTGAGTTCAAACATATCAAAAAGCTGGGGAGAAAATTATAACGTAGAGGGCGGCCTTGATCCGTGGTTTGAAGTCCATGTGAACTGGGGATATACCAATACTTCAGGCCACACCGTATACAGCCTGATAGACCTTGACGGCGACGGCATTCCGGATGAAATATTTACTCCCACAGGCAATGATGACGGGGCCGGTACGGATTATTACTGGCGTCCGAATCTGTGGAGTTTAATAAATAAAAGCACAAATTTCAGTTCATATTCATCCCGTGTGGACGGATTGACTGCTATTTCAACCGATACGTCAAAAGCTAATATGATAGGCTGCGGGGCAAGCGTGGTCGGTATGGGAGCTTCTGTTAACCAGACTACAGTCAAGACCACACAGAGCAGGTATATGATAGATGTGAATGGCGACGGCTTGCCGGATCTTGTCGATAACGGGGTTGTAGAATTTGCGCACAGGTCGATTGACAGCCAGGGGCATACGGTAATCACATACAGCTGTAAATCAAGCGATACCGAAGTCGAAGTGGGGCTTTCCAAAGTTCCCGACCTTTCAGGAATTGAAAAGGTGGCTGGTGATCAGTATCTGCAGGAAATCGAAGCCTCGCCGCTTATCAGCGTCATAAAGAGATGGGAAGCGCCTTATTCCGGAACGATAAAAATTGAGGGCAATGTAACGCTTAGAAACGGCGGAGATGAAATGACCGCTTATACCACAAAAGACGGTATCTACGCAAGCATACAGCATAACGGCTCGGAACTTTGGAGGAACAGGATACAGGGAAGCGGCGATTTCGGGGACCACATTCCGACAGGCGTCAACAGCATAAACGTGAGCGCCGGGGACAGGATTTATTTCAGATTACAGTCATATTATGACGGGATGTTTGACAAGGTGCAATGGGAGCCGGTAATAACCTATACAAGCAGGGATCCACTGCTGGCCGACGACAACAACCTCAACCAGAGCGTTTTCAGGTATCCGGATGATTTTACACTCGCGGGACAGCGTGAAATATCAACCACACTGCGTTATAAAGGAACGGTCAGGATATCCGGCGATATTACAAAAAGCGGCGTTACATCGGACGATGTAAAATTAAGGATAATATTAAGACACCCACTGCCGACGCCCACTGCTACGCCGACAGGCACTCCGTATTTTGTCCATTATGTCGAAACGGATATCAACCGGGCGGATACGCATCCGGACCAGACGATTTCATGGAACAAGACCGGATTTCTTCGCATGGGCAGCAGCGGACCCGAACCCGGCGGCACAAATTATTACAGGGAAATAACCTTTGTTGCCGCGGGAGACGAACTCGTGCTCAAGGCCGATATTGACTCAAATATAGATATCGGCAAATTAAACTGGCATCCCATTATATATTATACCGATATAGAATCGACAAACGGTGAAGCGGTGCCGCCGGCGATTGATACGTCAATAACATATACCGCAAGAGACGAATATACCAAATACATAGAAAAAATTTATACGCCTTACGACATTAAATTTTATCCCATAAATTTAAAGCAAGACCTGACAAGCCCTTATACCGTCATAAAGCCCCTGCTCAAGCCATATGCCCTGCCTCCAATTGACAGCCAGGAAAATCTGGTATTGAGGCTGCGCGGAGAAATGACAAAAGTGACCGCGACATCGCAGGATGTCAACATAGTGCTTGTTATAAACAGCGACACCAATGCTGACGGAACGATCATTGAGGGGACGGGAACGACTATTAATATTGCCGTAATACCAAAGGATGTTGTCGGGTCATGTTTTGCATTGCCGGATAATTTTGTTGTTTTAACGCCAAATTCAACGGTCACAAGGAGCCTTTTGCCGTTAAAAAATATCAGGATAAAATTAGAGACCGGAACAGAGGCGGATATGAGCGCCATATCGTGGGATCCGAAACTGCGCTATTCATCCATGAAATATTCGACCTGGAGCCCTGAATATGTATATCAGGACCTGGGGCCGGTTGTTGAATCCCCGATGCCTTATGAAGCAGACCTTAATACCGACAACGAAACATGGATCAGGAATATGAGCATAAAACCATCCATAGTGGAAACCGCGGGAAATACGGTCTCAACGCATTTTACAATGACTGTAAAACGGCAGGTCGGATTGATTGGCAAGGGGCAGTTTGATGTTGCCGCTGGGCCGGCCGTGGAAGAACTCGTCCCTCTCAGTGACATTAAAGTCGGGGAAAATATATATTTTGAGGCATTTACGGATACATCCACAAGTTACTCGCACGTTACCATAAATGAGCCGATTTATGTACCCGGGGTATTTCCGGCTTTTTATCCGGGTGACAGCGTAAACAGTATAGTAAACAGGTTTTCAGACGAGGATGTCGGTTTGTTCGCTTCGGGCTACCGGGGATGGGCCGTGGCCGGAATGAAGGAAATACCCGAGATTTTGCGGCCTGATTATGCGCCTGCTCCGGGAGGGCTTACGCTGGCCCAGGTGCTTATGCTTCAGGACGATTCTGCGTATATGCCATATTTCACCATGCCGTCAATCCTTACTTCGCCGTCAAATTACGCGATTGACGAATCAAAGCTTTCGTTGTCGTATTTAAGCAGTGTCACTTATACGGTGACTGATATGGACCAGATCGCGTTCCTGCCGTCGCCGTATGATCCCGATAATCCCGGCAACACCGTGAATATGTGGAAGGCAACTGATGATATTTATTGTTCCTCGACCGATATGAGTTCGTCGAGAATAGGCGACAAATATATTAAAAAGATGAGCATATCGGATATTCTGGGGAACACCCCGGGCGGGGACTGCCATACCCAGGGCATTAATCGCTTAAGTGATTCCACGCAATACGGCTTGTCGGTCACCGCATTCGGCATAGGGGCATTCGGTTCCGTGGGAACAACGGAATGTATATCGGATTATTTTGACATGAACGGCGATGGCTTCCCGGATTTTGTTTCGAATTATTTCGGAGTACAGTATACAAGGCCGGAAGGCGGGCTTGGCGATACAACTTCGGGAAACCTTACCCCGAGCAACAGCCTGGTATTAAATGTCGGCGCTGGAAGCCCGACAGATCCCGTTATAGCAAAACCCGACGGTGAAGGCGAGCTCGGGAGTGACGGACAAAAACCAGCCGGCTCCGAGTCAAAAGGCATGACAATGTCGGGTGGGTTCTCTTTCAGCGGCTCGTTAAGTTACGGCAGTTCGATTATAATAACAAAATATATGGATATGAACGGGGACGGGCTTCCTGACAGGGTTGATATGCCTGCATATACCAGTATTCAGGATTTTTTCAAAGCAACAGATCACCATCAGGTAATGGTCAGCTTAAATGAAGGTTATGGTGTTTTTGGGCCGCCTGAACCGTGGAGTTTTGATACAAGCGATTCGGCCATAAGCAATAACCAGACGGAAGCCGGAGGAATCGGCGTCGGCGCCGGCGTAGAAATAGGAACAGGCGTGGTGAGTGTTGGCGCCAGCGGCGGCATATCAGGCGGACTCGCATGGTCGCAGTCGCTGGAAACACTTATGGATGTAAACGGTGACGGACTGCCGGATTATGTTGCGAGAAACGGTCAGGTCAGGTTCAATACGGGCAGCGGCTTTACGGGGCTGTATGGCTCGGGGCTGGACGGGACCTATGGTGAAAGTTATTCCATAAATGCCGGATATAATTACGGTTTCTCGGTGCATATCAGGATACCTATTTGGCCGATAGGGGTTATTATGATAGGCGGCGGATACAATAAATCGAGCAGCCAGAGCCTCAGCAAACAGACATCAATGATAATGGATGTCGACGGCGACGGATTCCCTGACAGGCTGGTTTCAAATGCAACAGGAGGGCTTGAAGTCGAGTTCAATAAGACGGGCAGGACATGCCTGTTAGAGTCGGTCAAAAGGCCTATGGGGTCGACGATTACCCTGGATTATACAAGGTCGGTCAATTCATACGACCAGCCAAAATCAAAATGGAACCTTACAAGTGTGACCATTACCGCAATCCCGGCCGATACCGCGGCACAGCAGGCGATAGCGGCGGCCCTGCCGGACAGGAATATTTTCTATTCGTATTCAGGCGGTAAATATGACAAATATGACCGTGAATTCCTCGGTTATTCGTGTGTGACGGAAACCGTGAGGCTAAACGGGACGCAGACAAGGCTGACAAGCAGGGAATACTGCAATAATGACAGCTACGGCCCCAACACACAGTATGCCTACAAAGGCCTCCTGACCAGGGAAATGGTATTTGACGGGAATGCGCTTTCAAATCCGCATTATGTTAAGACTTACACTTATGAATCAAACCCGTTTGCCTTATATTCCAGTCCGGTGGAATATACGATTTTAAAATATCCCGATGCATATTCGTATTTCCCAAAACTGTTATCCACTACTGAACAATTTTACGAGGGAAGCACCAGTATAAGCAGGACGGAAAGCTACGGTTATGACAGCTGTGGAAACGTCACCGGTTATGACCTGGTCGATTCGGAAGGCAGGCATGTGCATGCAGGCATATCGTATAAATACATTTCAGATCCGGGTTATTTCCAGGGTTCGGACGTAGTGGCGGATAATAAAAGGCTTGATCTGCCCGTGGATATAATCGTGACGGACGGAGCAAGCACAACATACAGGCACAGGAGCGCTACATACGACTCAAATGACAATGTCATAAGCGTCACCCAGAACTCGGCAACGGGTCACAGCGTAACAACGTCACTGACTTATGATCCTGTATATACCGGGAACCTGAAAACAATGACATTGCCGGCAAACGTATCGGGGTTCAGTCAGTCATTTACATACACTTATGAAACGGGATTAAACCAGTATATTACCGGAATCACGGATAACGGGGGATACAGTTCTTCCGCGGATTATAACTACACTTACGGCAAGGTTTCGATGACCACGGATGAAAACGGAAATTCGGAGTATTTTATGTACGACCAGTTCGGAAGGCTTGCCGGAGTCGCCGGGCCAAACGAAAAAAACAGCGGTATAGCCGCCCATTATGAATATCATCCCGACGGCAGTGTGTCGGATAAGATACCTTATGCAGTGACCAAAAACCGCGATATGGCAAGGGGCGACACCGACCCGATAAAGATAATCACTTATACCGATGGAACAGGAAGGGTGATACAGACCAAAAAGGACTCGGCAATATCCACGGACGGCGTCACGCCGCAGGATGTGATGGTTGTGTCAGGAGAACTGGTTTATGACGCCGGAGGCAGGCTGCTCGAGGAGCATTATCCGATGACGGAGGGAAAAGTTACCGATATTGCCGCCGGAAGCGAAGGGCCGGACGGGGATTCCGGCAATGTGCCGTTTAATACGGGAAACAACAGCTATAAAACGTCATATACGTACGATGCCTTTGACAGGAACCTGGTGCTGACATATCCGGACTCGAAAACGTCGCTTTTTGACTACAGCCTGGACAGCAACAGGCTCAAAACAAGAATTACCGACGCTGATTTAAATTACAAGGAAACATTAAAAGATTCTGAGCAGAGGATCATGGAAGTCAGGGAGACGGACAATACTGTACTGCTTAAAACAATAACGACGGATTATACGTATGATCCCGTGGGGCAGATGCTCCAGGTGGCCCAGGACAGCACCGGTAAAAACGTGATAACTTCTATCGGCTATGATTTGATGGGCAGGAGAACGTCCATAAATAATCCTGATACGGGCCTTGTTTCGACGGAATATGACGACGCGTCAAATGTAAAAAGCAAACAAACCGACAATTTATTGCATATAAGCCCGGCGACAAAGATCACATACGCGTATAATAATATCAACCAGATGATAACGGTAAATTATCCCGCCGTGAACTTTGTGGCCGCGGAAACAGTCAGTTATACTTACGGGCCGGCGACTGGAGCCACGTATAACGGCGCCGGCAGGGTTACGAATATCAACTATCCACAGGGAACAAAGGAATTCAGGTATGACGCGCTTGGTAATGTAAATTACGAGCATCATGTCATCAACCTCAGCGGCGGCGGGTCGGTTGACAAGATTACGCAATACACATGGGACAATCTTGACCGCATGCTTAAAATGACATATCCGGACGGCGAAGTGCTAACTTACGGTTATGACAGCGGCGGGCTTTTAACAAGCGCCACGGGAGTGCTGACGCCCGCGACAACAAATTATATACAGCATATTTACTATGATATGTTCGGGAAAAGAATGGATATATTGACGGGCAGCGGCGCGCTCGACGGCAATGCCAATAAAGGCATAGGGACAAGGTACATATATGAGGAGGACAACCAGAGACTGCACGAGCTGATCACGGCCATGAGGGACGGGGACGGCGAAACCGCTGAAACCGTACAGGACCTGATATATACGTATGACAATGTCGGCAATATTACGGCGCTTGACAACAACATGAACTCCAATATGGAGGGTTATGTTGACGAGAAAGTGCACAGGACATTCGCTTATGACGGGTTCTACAGGCTGATAACATCAAACGGCACCCAGAAGCAGTGGAACGACACGGATCCCAACACATATACACCGTCGTCATACTCGGATGCTATGACATACGACAACATACACAATCTGGCCACAAAAAACCAGAATGTGATAAACAACACCAATGTCACCAACGCGCCGCTGACGTATAACTTTACTTACACTTATAACGCTTCGCCCGGCGGGCCGCACGCGCCAAGCTCCATTGCCAACAGCATAAGCGGCTTGACGCGCCACTGCAGTTATGATTATGACGGGAACCTGACAGGATATACGCTGGATACATTTGTAAGGAACCTGACATGGGACTCGGAAAACAGGCTGAGGTCGTCGTCGGATAACAGCCCCGTGCTCACGGAAACCTACCAGTATGACGAGTCGGGCCAGA
>PLPI01000141.1 GCA_003159495.1 candidate division FCPU426 bacterium
AATAAACAAATATAGCGGCCGGATACTTGTATTTTAAAAGCAGTGGATATGCCCCTGTGTAAACGCTCTCATAGCCGTCGTCAATGGTAATCATGACGGCCTTTTCAGGCAGTTTTTTCCTGCCGTCCAAAAACTGCAGAAAGTCATCCATCGATATCACATTGTAGCCGTTATCCCCCAAAAATTTCAGCTGCTTCTCAAATTCCGGAAGCGATATTTTGTACGTGTCTTTTTTTCCGAAGACGCTGCCGTTGACGAACTGATGATAACAAAGGATGTTCATGTACTGCGCGCCGCCGTCAGCGGGATTTTTTTCACCGCCGTAAATAACCGCCGCCGCCAGCATCATTGCCGCGCAAATTGCCAGGATTTTTAGCATCTTCACTTTAGTCTGTCTCCTTTTTCCCTTTTAAATAAATATTTTTCAAATATCCGGCCGCGGCCGCCACGGCTGTCCCGAGGGCGAACCCGGCTATTACATCGGAGGGATAATGGCCTCCGGTATACACACAAAAAAATCCGACAAGCACCACAAACGCCGCAAGATACGGCCGCGCCGCCTTAAATTCGTTCCAGAACATGGCGCATATTACGGCCGCCATCGCGGTATGCGTGGATGGAAAAGCATACCCGTTTTTATGCATTTTTACAAGCAGCATTGCCCCGTCGACAGTCAGGTACGGCCTGGGCCTTTTAAATAAATGCTTTAAAAAACCGGATATAATATTAACGGCTATTATGGACCATAAAGTAAACGCGATTACCGCCTTTTTTTTCCTCCATATCCTGCCGGCAAAAATAAAGATTCCGGCGAATACAAGCGCGGCCAGAAACAGGTCGTCCGCCGTCATGGAAGCAAGCGCGGCCACAAAATCATTGTGCAGCCTTATATTAATAAAGCTGAAAAGCCGGGTATCCAGCAAAACCAGTGTTTCTTTTATGCGTCCCGCGTCCACTTTTTTTAATTACCTTACCCTGTAAAGGACCGCGTTTCCGCTTGTAAATACCGTATCGCAAAAAGCCGCGAACTTGTTAAGCGCGAGGGGGCTGTATGAAGCCTTTTCAATCGCGCCTACATAAACATACTTTACACCGTACTGCCTTAGCAATGACTGCGCTTGAGCCGCGTCCATTGTGGAATATATATCATTTGCAATGTTGCTGCGCCCTGATACGTCCGGCCTGCCGCTCTGCTGGGATACCTGGTAGCTCCAGCCAATCAGCGTCGGCATACCGGTAAAAATTGATATCCGTGACAACCCCGAATACATCCTGTCCCCAGGCGCCTCAAGCACCGTGTCCAGCGATTTAAAATTTGAGTTGATCCATTCTATCGTAGCGTAGTCGTCATCGTCAAAATCCGTGGCGGACCCGGGACGCTGTGTCATGCTGCGCATGTAAATCGTCCCGTCTATGTGCGGCCCCTTTGACGGATTGATGGAACAAATCATGTCCTTTGCCGCGGCTCCTATAACCGGATAAAGCGCCGCGGGCAGCAAAATAAATATTATTGATGAAACGGCCGCCAGCTTTCCTATCCTGTCCTTTAATATAAAGAACGCGGCAGGGACTGCTATGACAAGCGCCACATAAAATCCTTTAAAGAGGCTCTTTCCGGTCTTTACGTCAATGGCCATAAGCACCAGAAAAAGCGCGAGAAGGGCAAGCACGATGCCTGCGGCAAAATAGCCGTCATGTTTTTTCATCACAAGCACTTTCCTGAAATTTCCGGCTATTTTGAAAAGCAGGTAAGGCACCCCACAGGACAGGAATGTCCACGCAACCATGTAAAATTTAAAAACAGTGTTCATCCTGCCGTCCGCGATATAGACTAATTCGGTCCCCGCAATTATCCCGAGCGAAGTAAAAACAAGCAGAAGTGAGAATACTTCCTGTTTGTCCTTTGATACCATAACCGAAAAAATCACTGCCCCGGCCATCGCGAATATGAACGCGAATGTCGGCTGGAGAAAAAGCAGTCCGATAAATACCAGCACAAACGCGGCCGCCCCTATAAGACGTAAAAGCATCGAATTTGACCGTACGATTTTCCCAAAAACCCCGTCCACATGGTCCAGAATTTTGTCAAAATTGAATTTTCTCATTTTAAGCTTGAGCAGCCCGCTTTTTTCCACGAAAGGCGCAGAGACCGCCTGCACTGTCATATATGTATATCCCAGGATTATAAAAAAGAATACCCCGAAATATTCGAACATGGTATAAAGGTCGACCTGCTCCGGCCTTGTTACCCAGCCGATTGCCGCGCGGTAAGGCGACTGAAAATGGAGGTGAAACGGGATAAAGGCAATATAAGCCGCGACGGACAAAATAACCGCCGCCAGAGCCGCTTTACCGGCTGAAAGGGACATAAAAGCCCCCCTGCCGGCCTGTTTTACCTTTTTAACCGCGTTTTTATTGTCCCTGAACATCATGTAGGACATCACCAGTATTGACGCCAGCAAAAAAATTATCAGCGGAGGGAAGTTCCAGGTGTTTATGGCAAGCATTGAGCCCAGCGCTATTGCCGTCGCTGACACGCTTAATATAACCCCGGCCCTGTCCTTTCCAAAACTTTCATAAATATTAAATGATTTATTTTCAGCGGCAAAAAAATTATATACCAGGGCTATCGCCAGAACCGTAACCGGGATGGCAATGTTATGCGCGTGCAAATCTCCGTAAAGGTAGGAGAAAAACGGCATTTCAGTTATAACCGGCGTGGGGTATATCCTTGTTGGGTCCCATATGAACTGGAACGAGAATATCCCGTTGATTATGTTCTGCAGCCCCTGCAAATTTACAATCTTGTCAAATATAAACGATAGCGTGTGGAAATTTCCGGCGCATGCCAGCAGAAAACCGCCCAGCACGGCGTATTTGTATTTTCCGGTCATTGAATACACCAGCGAAAACGCGGCTGTAAAGCAAAGTGCGAAGAGAAGGGCCAGTGATAAATCGTATGTTATCTTCGGGGCGTACCCGAGCAGTTTTGACGCTGACGCCAGCATCAACTGCCCCCAGTAATAATAATTCAGGGAATAGCCCGACATCCACGGGTCGTGCGGCGGAAATTTTACGTCGTTAAAAATGGCTGAAAGATACGCCATACCCATGGGCTCGCCGCCGCCGTTATATCCATGGCCCGCGATGTTGTGTATATCCGGACAGAAAAGCTTGACAGCCACAAAAATCAGGTAAGCCGCGAGAAAAACAGACTCAATAATTATTATATGGCGCCTGTTCTGCTTTGCGAAAGAGGTGAAAACTTTGCGGTATTTCCAGCAAAAAAATGCGCTGACCGCGGACAAGAGTATCAAAAGCATAAAAAGATTTATCTGATAGAACCTCCACGCGTTAAGCGAGACAAACACCCAGTTAATCCAGGCGAAAAAGAAGAGCCCCGCGACCTTGGCCATGCCATAGCCCTTGTCGCGCATGTTTCCAAGCACCTTAAAATTCAATGGAAGGGCTATAAAAGAAAGCAGCTGGATTAGTATATACCACATAAATATTGAAACCGCCGGAAAAACCGGCGAGGTTTTGTCCCGCGCCTGACCGATATTTGCGTTGTTGGCGTCTTTTCTTGCGGCCGACGATGTATCGGCTGAAGCTGCGGCCTGTGAACCGCCAAATTTCGCGGTTGTTTCAGACTCGCCGTACAGCAGCAGCGCTTTCAACTGCTCCTTTGTGAAATGGCCGTCATTTTTAAAAATATAAACCCTGGGGTGGTCGTATAACTGGAATGACTCATCCGCATGGTCGTCCTTTATGTTTATTCCCAGGAAAGAGGGATAGAAGACCCTGTCATAAACCTTCACATAACCGAACTGCCCCGGATTATGAAGCATTGTGGAGTAATAATAATAATTTATCGGATACCTTTTCGGCAGCCTCTGATAGGTGCCGTATGCCCTCTTGTCGGCCATGATAACATAATCGGTGTAGGCAAGCATGCCGGAGAGTTCCTCGATTTTATTCGGGGAATCCGGTTCCTGGAGCCCCCAGTGCAGATCCTCAAAGTCACCGGCGCCGTGTCCGTTAACCCAGACCGGAAGGTCGTCCCCCCACATTTCGTTCAATATCCTTGTCCTGTGGGATGTCTTTCCGTCGGGTGATATCTGGTTCGGGGTAATATTGGCGAACATCCACTTTGACGCGTCTATCCATGAATGGGGATTTTTGTAGACGTTCATGAAGGCTATGCCGTAAAACATCGCTCCAAGCAGGACCACCGCGGCGATTGCCCCTCCGATTTTTTTATTTTTAAAGAACGTGTAAAGGTATGACAGGAATTTCGCGGTCAGTATGGCCAAGAAAGGGGTGAATAACAGCATGTACCTGTTGAATTTCGCGAAAGAGGCCCCGACCACAAGAAAATATGGTATCATACCCGCCAGTATCACGGCGATTCCCTTTTCCGGTATCAATTGTTTCCTTAATTTTTTAAAAAACAAAACAATGCCCGCAAAAAACGAGGTAATAAAGAACGCCAGCGCCGAGAATGCCGCAACGCCGTACGGAATTCCCATTGTGTACAGCACCAGGTTCTTGATATAAAATAAATACGGAACCGTATTTAAGTACTGCCTGTTATACGGCACGTCCGCCTCGCCGGTGACGAGTATCCTTTTCTGCTCGTTCTGATCCTGCATGAATTTCTGGATATCAAGCAGGGCATGCGGCATGCAGATAAAAAACACAATGAATGCGGCAAGCGTGGCCCACGCAAGATTTATCCACGCGTCCCTTCTTTTTTCCGAAGCGCCCTTTGTTTTGCCCGTTATGGAATAAAAGTTAAAGAAATGGGCGGCAATGGCGGCAAGCACAAAAGGTATTGCCGCCGTCTTTGAGGCAAGGGCCATGCCGTAAAATGCCCCCGCCAGTATATAATCCAGTATCTTCCCTTTTTTATATATCCGGGCCGAAAAATATATCATACCCGAGACAAAAAATGTGACAAACGTGTCCACGGTAAAAAAATGGGACGAATGGATGTTGAGCACCGTAAAAGCGAGCAGGGCGGATGCGAACAGGGCTATGCCCGGACTGAACAAAAGCAGGCAGGTAAAAAATACAAAGACTATCGTCCCCGAATCAATCAATCCGGAAATCGCCCTTGCCCCGCCTATATAAGCCGCGTTCATGTCCATATTGTGAAAAATTCCCGTACGCAGGCTGTCAACCACCCCCCTGTATGTGGAGAGTATATATAAAGGAAGGGAGCCGTACTGGAGACCTATCGGCATATCGCCCCAGCCCTTAATATTCGGGACCGCGCTTGAGACTATCCAGCGTTCATCCGGATGGAACTGCCTGTCGTTATACCAGTCCGGCTGGAAGAGCCGCATAAAAACCGCGGCAAGCATGATTACCGAAAATAAAATGTATACCCAGTTTTTCTTCGCATTCTGCGCGAGTGTGTATTTTGCAGGTGCTCTCTTTTTCCCCATAAACTCTCCTTATATTTTATGTATGTTCGTACTGCCGTAAAACCCGGCCAACGTTGCCTGATCCCGGGTATATGACATTNNATACCCGGGATAAACCGTGCAACTGGTTTTTCGACAGTTTCGTGTTTATTCCTTTGCCGTTCTTTCATAGCGCAAAGTTTTTGTTGTCGCGTCAACAACCGAAGCCGGGCCGTAATACTGTATCGGCCCCGGGAAAAGATAATTGTCTTCAAGGGCCAGTTTCTTCCTCATGGCCGACCATGCCTTAAAGGGCTTTCCGTCAAGCTCCACCAGCGCCTTTTGTATTACGGGTTTGTCCTCGCCCTTCCTGCGTTCAATGTTCATCATCATTGTCAGGGGCACGCCGCCGGCTATCCACTGTGCCGGCGCTTTTGTAAGGCCGCGTACGCTGGACATATAGCCCGTCATGCCGTTGGCTATGAGAAGCACGGCGTTGTATCCGAGTGCGTAGCAGTAATTCGCGTCAAAATTTGTCGGGAAGCCGCAACGCCCCTCGTATCCGAAAAAGTGGGTTATGGACGCGAATTTTCCCTTGAACGCCCCTTCCTTTTTCATGTCGCGCAGTTTCTTCTCGACCATTTCAACAAGAAGCTTTTCCGTCTCGATCTGCGACACCATCACGTTGCCGTGCGGGTCCCTGTCGAGTATCAACTGATTTTCAATGGCCGCCGGCAGTGATTTCATAAGCTCCGCGAGCCTGGGTTCAAGTATCTTATAGACATAATCCTTTTTCGCGTGTATCTGTTCAATGGCCCTTAGCTGCTGCTCGTGAGTGGCCAGCAGGTCGTTTAATTTCTTTATGAGTTCCTTGATTTCGGGGATGAACTCTATCAACCCTTCCGGCACCAGGCAAACCCCGAAGTTTTTCCCTTCATCAGCCCTTTCAAGGATTGTCTCAACTATAGTGTCGACCACCTGTGAGAGGGTCATCTTTCTCTCGAGAACCTCTTCGCCGATAAGGGCGATATTAGGCTGGGTCTGGAAGGCCACTTCAAGGGTGATATGCGAAGCGCTCCTGCCCATGAGCCTTATAAAGTGCCAGTATTTTCTGGCCGAGTTTACGTCCCTGCATATATTTCCAACAAGCTCCGAATATATTTTTGTGGCCGTGTCAAACCCGAAGCTGGTTTCCACCATATCGTTCTTTAAGTCGCCGTCTATCGTCTTCGGCACGCCGATGACCTGAACCGGGGCTTTTTGCGCGGCAAAATATTCCGCAAGCATGGCGCCGTTGGTGTTGGAGTCGTCGCCGCCCACTATCACCAGCGCGTCTATTTTATTTGAAAGAATGGTGCGCTTCGATTTTTCAAACTGCTCCGGCGTTTCTATCTTTGTCCTGCCCGACTGAATAATGTCGAATCCGCCCGTGTTCCTGTAACCGGCAATGAATTTTTCGGTTATCTCGACCATTTTTCCGTCGATAATACCCGACGGTCCGCCGAGAAATCCGATAAGTTTATTATTCTTGTTTGCTTTCTTCAGGCCGTCAAAGAGCCCGGCTATAACGTTATGCCCGCCGGCAGCCTGCCCGCCGGAAAGCACGACCCCGACCTTGAGGATTTTTTTGTTCAGGGACGGGTTCTTTCCCTTCGCGAAAGTTACCACAGGCTTGCCGAAATTGTATTTGAATATTTCCTTGAGCTTGGCCGCGTCGGAAATAGACGATGTGGGTTTCCCCGCCTTGGGTTTGATGGAAGAAAACGGCGACTTTAAAATAGATGGCAGCACCGGTTTGAAATCCAGCCTTAATTTCTGCAGTTCGGAAAGTTTATCCATGAATATCCTCCGTTTTATATTGGTACGCAAAAAAGCGCCCATATCAAATAAATATGAATATTATACGGAAATCACGGGAAATTTCAATATAATATAAAAAAAAGAGGCCGGTATCCCGCTATTTCATCTTGTAAAATATCCATATCGGAATTATAATGGTATAAAGTTAGGATTATATACTTTTGCACAAACCCTTTACAATAATAAACACAGCGGCTTGTTTATACGCATAAAGATACAATTGGTCAATCCCGGCAGGGAAACCCCTTTAAAAGAAGAGAATTTTAAGGACTGGACCCGTTTTTGGCCTATATCTCCAAAAATTAAAATATTCCCGTTTTAACAGAAACTATTTCCCTTTTTATCCGTCTAATATAGTAGGAAACAACCGATAATATTGAAAGGGGTTTTGCCCGTGAGCAACAGGAACCCAAAAAGGGGGTCGTGCTAATGAAGGTAAAAGTGGCGCTTTTTAAGATGAAAATAAAGGAACTAAAAAAGGTTGTCAGCGTAGATGAACTCAAAGGCTGGGCCCCTTATACCGGCGACCTGAAAAACAGCTTTCCGCGGGATATTAAAATGGAAATAAACGAGGAAAATATCTATAACCTTGACTGGTCCGGCAAAAAAATGATTTACCTCTCCGCGAATTAATAAATTCGCGGAATTATAAATTTAGAATTATAAACCAATAAATTACAACTGAAAGTAACTTATAAACTTCTGCGGGCTTTCGCCCTTATCCTTACTTTTTGGTTTTGCATTTTTAATTTTACCTTACGGGTTTTCCTGTTATCACCCTTATTATCCTGTCCAGTATCTTTGCAAGCCCCGTAATGTTCCATTTCCAGTCAAATGGCCTTATCTGCCTGAGCAGGTATCCCGGCCTTAATAATATTTCAGAATAGGCTTTTGCGCGCAGTTTTTTCAGCCGCCCCGCCGTGAGTTCCTGTGTGCGTATGACGGGCTCGTCGGAGAGTGGAAAATATTTTTCCCAGTCCTTTGTGAGAAGAAATCCATTCTGCTCATAGTACTGGAACATCTCGGTATTCGGGAAAGGCGTCGAAAAACAGAACTGCGTGTAAAAAGGGTCTATCTCTTTTATGAATTCTATTGTCTCTTTCACGGTGGCTTCGGTCTCGCCGGGCAGCCCTATTATGGCCAGGCCGTAGAACATTATCCCGAGTTCATGGCACCACTTTGCCGCACGCCTTATATCATCCAGCGTTACCCCTTTTTTAATGTTTTTAAGGATGGTCTCGGAGCCCGACTCTATCCCAATAGCCAGCTCCTTCATGCCCGCTTTTTTCATGGCTTTGAGAAGTTCATAGTCAACAAGGTTTGCCCTGGTGCAGGCGGCC
This sequence comes from candidate division FCPU426 bacterium, assembly GCA_003159495.1. Lineage (GTDB taxonomy): Bacteria > Oederibacteriota > PGYV01 > PGYV01 > Palsa-1178 > Bog-1181. The sequence continues at coordinate 8,609 of PLPI01000141.1, forward strand.
CATTTTAATTTATCAAGCCCCTCTTCCGCCATTCTTTCGCACAATTCCATAACCCTGCTTTTTTTTATGGAAAGGGTGTCGTCAAAAAACAAAAATGACTTTATCCGTAATTTATCCCTGAGAAATTTTAACTCGCTTATGACGGATTCCACGCTTCTCTCCCTGCACTTTGTCCTGCCGAACGCGCAGAATGTGCAGGAAAAGGGGCAGCCCCTGGTTGTCTGGACAAGCGCAAACGGCCTCTGCATAACGCCCGTATGGTAGGGTTTCAAATCAGGCAGCATATGGTATGCCGGATACGGCAGCGAATTGATGTCGGTTATTTCATTTGCGGGTAGCGTGGTTATAACCCTCTCTTTTATGCAGAATGATATACCGGGTACGTTCACAAGAAAACCATGTTCCTTATTGGGGGCTTCTCCCGGCACGGAAAGGCATTCCTTTTGTTTCATAATTTCCAGCGCGAGTTTTTCAACCACCGCCTCGGGTTCGGAATTTATAAAAACATCGGCATAGCCGCCTTTCAATATGGCGTCGCGAATCTCATGCACATCCGCTATTATCCTGTTCCGAAGCGCCGTAACGGCCCCGGCGGAAGCGGCCAGTTTAAGCACGTCAAGGTCCTGCCTCTGGGTGTCAAAACCGCAGCGCGAAATGACAAGGTCCGGCATAAATTTCAGAATTTCCCCTTCGACTTTCTTCAGCGAATAATCATACCCGTTGGCGTCAAGAAGCCTTATCTCAAAAGACGGATTTTTTTCCAGTGCTGCCGCCATATAAAGCAGTGAAAGCGGCGGATAAACCGACCCGATATCCTTGTGTTCAAAACGTTCCTCCCTGACAACGGCCATGCCCGCGACCCTGGGCGGATTTATCAGCATTATTTTAAGTTTCATTTTTTCACCTTTTCCCGGTATTCCGCCAGAATTTCAGCCGGTATCATCCTGGAAATAATGAACAACCCGATGGCTGTCACAGCCGCGTCGTCCAGCCATCCAAACACGGGTATGGCGTCGGGAATAATATCAAACGGAAGGATGATGTAGGCGATTATTACAATGCCTGTTATTTTGGGAATTAACGGCGTCCTTTTGTCCAACAACGCCCTTATGTAAATGTAAATTTTGATAAAAAAACTCAGTTTATTTTTTCTGTTTTTCATTTCTATATTATATCACAGATTTTACCGGCCGGTCATTTGTTAATCTTTATCCTTTTTTTTCAATGACGGTTCAATCAGTTTCATGAACCTTATGCCTGCAAATATCAAAAGCCCCAGCATTATTGCCGACGGTATTAAAAGCAGCCATGGGATGACCTGGTCGTTTTTATAGTTGATGTAGGCACCCGTACCCGCGATATAAATAAATATCCACGGCAGCATGCACAGCCAGGAGCACAGGACATAAGGGAGGAACTTTATCTTTGTAAGGCCGAAACCGTAATTCGCTATCTCTGCGGGTATAAAAGGCAGAAACCTGACTATGGCGACTATGTACCAGCCGTATCTTTCCGTAAGTTCGTCGATTTTTATAAATGTCCTGTGTTTTCCCACCGTGTCTTTTATAAGGTCCCTTGCCAGGAACCTTGAGAGGAAAAAGGTAAGCATTATGCTTATCGTCGCCCCGGCGCTGGAGGCCAGAAAACCCGTCATTGCTCCGAAAACCGTTCCGGCGAAGACCGTAAGGGCGATTGCAGGCACGCCGAAAGAGAATGCCAGGCCGTAAAAAACCACAAACACCGCAATGCCCGCCGGCCCGTTCATGCGTATCCATCCCTTCAACATAATGAGCCTGTGGTAAAGGTGGTAATGCTCTACGGCCCATGCGGCAAAAACCAGGAGAAGCACAAAGCAGGCGAATTTGAGCGCGTCTATTTTTTTCATAATTTCATTATAACCCATATATTCGTTTTAAAGTAATTTGTTTTTACGCTAAGGGGTCGTAAACGCAACAGTATACTGGGTATTTGCGCCGTACTGTGAATAACAGTTATACTGGTATATTTTGGCGTAATAAACCCCGGCCGCCAGCGCGGTCCATATTAGTGTTGTTCCTGTACCCTTTGTATAGCTGTAAGCCGATGCAAGCTGGGTGAATCCGTCCGTATCATACAGGATTATATACACGCTTGAGTTCGTCCCCATTGCGCTTGTCTTTACCGTGTATTGGGTCGCCGCCGATGCCGCGAACTTATACCAGTCATAATCGCAGGCGCTGCTGGAATTGTGTGTCTCCGGGGCCCCGTTAACCGTCATAAGCCTGGCTTTTGCGGCCGATCCGTCATCCTCGTATATATCAGGCGGAAACGGCGTCGGGGTCATCGTCGGAGTGTATGTGTTCGTGTAGGTTATCGTCGGTGTAAAAGTATTTGTCGGGGTCATTGTAATTGCCGAACCTGTAAAAGCCACCGTATAATCCGTATTCGCCCCGTAATAGGAAGCGCAGTTATACTGGCATATCTTCACGTAATATGTCCCGTCCGCCGGGGCCACCCAGTTTATGGATGTTCCGGTTCCCCTCACCGTTGAATATGCGCTGGTCAGCACTGTGTACCCGTCGGTATCATATATATAGATATAAACCGCGGAATTAGACCCCATGGCGGTTGTTGAAATGTTGTATTGTATCCCCGAAGCCGCGGCGAATTTATACCAGTCATTGTCGCAGGCATCATGCGAATTGTGCGCCTCGGGCGCGCCTCCCACCGTGACCGGCCTTGCCTTTGCCGCCGAGTCATCATCCTCGTAAATGTCGGGTGGATATGTGCCTATCGCCGTGGCTGTCATTGTCGGGGTGTTGCTTGCTGTCGCCGTAAAAGTCGGTGTCATTGTCGAAGCCGACGCCGTGAAGGATACCGTATACTGGGTGTTTGCCCCGTAATATGAGGAACAACTGCTCTGGTATATTTCAACATAATAAACGCCGTCTGCGGGGGCTATCCAGTTAAGCGTTGTTCCGGTCCCTAGCGTATATGTGTAAGCCTCGGCCAGATAAGTTGACCCGTTCGTGTCAAATATCTCAACGACAACGGCCGAACTGGATCCCATGGCGGTTGTTGCAATTGTATACTGTGTGCTTTTAACAGCGGCAAATTTATACCAGTCGCGGTCGCATGCCACATTGGATGTATGTGTTTCCGGAGCATCGCCCACCGTGACAAGCCTTGCCTGCGAAGCGGTATTGTCGGGTTCATAAATGTCCGGAGGATACGCGGTCGGACTAAGGGTCGGCGTAAATGTAAATGTGGGCGTGTATGTAAAAGTGGCTGTATTCGACGGCGTCATAGTTATGGCTGACGACGTAAAGGCGACCGTGTACTCGGTGTTGGCCCCGTAATACGAGGTGCAGTATGTCTGGTATATCCTTACATAATAAACCCCATCTGCGGGAGCGGCAAATGATACAGTAGTCCCTGAACCCCGGGTGTAAGTCACGCCGCTGGCAAGCTGGGTATAGCCGTCGGTATCAAGAATGTCGATTTCTACCGCGGAATTTGATCCCATCGCCGTAGTTTTTACAGTATACAGAACATTTTTTAACGCGCTGAATTTAAACCAGTCATAATCGCATGGAACGTTGGAGTTATGTGTTTCTGCCGCTCCGTTTACCGTAATTAATCTTGCTTTTGGCGCCGACGAATCATCCTCATACATATCGGGCACATATGTCAGCGTGGGCGTGTAAGAAACTGTCGGGGTATATGTGGGTGTGCTCGTATAAACGGGAGTTACGGTTGACGCCGATTCGGCGAAAGAAATGTTATATTCCGTATTTGCGCCGAAACTTGAATAGCAGTTGGACTGGCTGACCCGGATATAATAAACACCGTCGGAAGCGGCTGTCCAGTTGAGTGTAGTACCGGTTCCCAGTGTATAGCTTGTCGCATAGGTCAGTTCCGAAGCTCCGTCAGTCGAATATAACGCTATAAGCACGGCGGAATTTGACCCCATGGCCGTTGTCTTTATAGTATAAACCCTGTTTTTTGATGCGGTGAATTTGTACCAGTCGTTATCGCACTGATCATGGGAATTGTGCGTTTCCGGGGCGCTTCCGCATATTATATACCTGGCATTAGCGGCGGTGTCATCGTCCTCATACTGGTCGGCTGGATATGGCGTCCCCGTGGCTGTCGGGGTGCTTGAGGCCGTGTAAGTTGCCGCCGGAGTAAAGGAATTTGTCGGGGTGACCGTCAGCATAGGCGATGTGAAAGAAACTGTATACTCGGTCCCCGCGCCGTAATTGCTGTAGCAGCTATACTGGGATATGCGCACAAAATAAACCCCGTCGGCGGGTGCGATCCACGTCAGCGTGGTTGGAACGCCATTCGTATAGCTGTAAGCTCCGGTCAGGTAAGTGGAGCCGTCTATATCGAAAATATATATTTGCACCGCCGAGTTCGTCCCCATCGCGGATGTGCCTATCGTATACGGCACGCCCTTTATTGCGGAAAACTTGAACCAGTCGTAATCGCAGGGTGTATTCGAATTGTGGGTTTCCGCCGGGCCGTTCACCGCAACGAGTCTTGCCTTGAGCACTGTACCGTCATCCTCGTACATGTCCGGCCCGGGCGTATTTACCGGGGTCGGCGTAAAACTCGGAGTATATGTTAATGTCTGCGTGACAGTCGGCGTCATTGTTACCGATGATGCCGTAAAGGCCACCGTGTACTCGGTATTGGCCCCGTAAACATAATTGCAGTTGGACTCGATTATTTTTACATAATATACACCGTCGGAAGTCGCCGTCCAGGCGATGGATGTCCCCATCCCGGATGAACCGGGACAGTTATGTGCAAGCTGGGTGAAGCCGTCCGTATCATAAATATATATGCATGCCTGTGAATTTGAACCCGCTATTGATGTTTTAACCGTATATTGTATCCCCTTTAAGGCTGAAAACTTGAACCAGTCCGCATCACACGGCGTATTTGAGTTATGGGATTCCGGCGCACCGCCTACGGTTACAAGCCTTGCTTTTGCGGCGGACCCGTCGTCCTCATACATATCTGCGGGATAAAGCGTCGGAGTAAAGGTCGGTACCGGCGTGTTTACAGGTGTAAATGTATACGTGGGAGTGAACGTTGGCGTAAAAGTGAGCGTGGGTGTCATGGTTATTGATGAACCGGCAAAAGAAACCGTATACTCCGTATTTAACCCGTAATTATTTGCGCAGTCATACTGGCATATTTTCACAAAATATACCCCGTCGGCCGGTGCGGTCCAGGTTATCGTGGTGCCCATCCCCCTGATGCTGGAGTATCTGTATGCCAGCTGGGAATACCCGTCCGTGTCATAAATATATATGTATACCGCCGAGTTTGAACCCATCGCCGTGGTTGAAATGGTATACTCTATGCTCTTCGCCGCGGAAAACTTGTACCAGTCATAGTCGCACGCGTCGTGCGAATTATGCTGCTCAGGGGCGCCCCCGACCGTTACCAGCCTTGCGTTCGCCGCATTATCGTCGTTTTCATATACATCGGGCGCAACGGTAGCGGAAGGCACGGGCGTGAAAGAAGGCGTAAAAGTCAGCGTAACAGTCATGGTTGGCGTCATTGTGGAATCCGAACCCGTAAACCAGACGGTATATTCCGTATTTGCCCCGTAAACGCTGGCACAGTTATACTGGTTTATTTTGGCGTAATATATTCCGTCAGCCGGGGCGACCCAATTCAGCAACGTCCCGACGCCGGCCTGATAGCTGTAATTCGAGGCAAGCTGCGTCGTCCCGTCGGTAGAGTAAATAGTTATCTGCGCGGCCGAGTTCGACCCCATGAGTCCCGTCCTGACAGTATAAAGTATGTTTTTTTGCGCGGAAAATTTGAACCAGTCGTAATCACACGCGTCATGCGAGTTGTGCTGTTCCGGCGCGGCTCCTATGGTGATAAGCCTGGCATTGCCCGCAGTATCGTCGTCCTCGTATATGTCCGGCGTCGAAACAACCGAGGCTGAAGCGGTATTTGTCGGCGTGGGGGTGAATGTCTGAGTTATGGTGGGCGTCATTGTTACCGCAGATCCGGTGAATGATATCGTATATTCCGTATTGGCGCCGAAAGTATAAGAACAGCCCGACTGCTCGGCTTTTACGAAATAAACCCCGTCGGCCGGCGCCACCCAGCTCAGTGTCGTTCCCGTGCCGGCACTATAAGTGTAAGCCGTGGCAAGCTGGGTATATCCATCCGTCGAGTACAACGTTATATTGACGGCTGAATTAGACCCCATGCCTGTGGTTTTTATGGTGTAAAGAATGTTTTTTACAGCGGAGAATTTAAACCAGTCGTCATCGCACGCGACATTGGAATTGTGCTGTTCGGACGCGCCTCCTACTGTAATTAGCCTGGCCTTTGCCGCGGAGCCGTCGTCCTCATACGCATCCGGCGGATACGGGGTTTGTGTCATGGTGGGTGTCGGGGAATTTGTCGGGGTGAAGGTAAATGTATTTGTATTGATGACCGAAGGGGTCACTGTCGCAGCGCCGCCGGTGAAAGATACGGTATATTCCGTATTGGCGCCATAGTATGCAAAGCATGAATACTGGCTTATCCTCACGTAATAAATGCCGTCAGCGGGCGCGGTCCAGTTAAGCGTGGTCGGAACTCCGCGTGAATATGAATAATTTGAAGCCAGCAGTGTATAACCATTCGTGTCATAAATGTCTATCTCCGCTGCGGAATTGCTTCCCATGGCGTAAGTTTTTATGGTGTAAGGGATGCCGCTGACTGCTGCGAACTTGTACCAGTCGTAATCGCATGCAACGTTGGAATTATGCGTTTCAGCCTGTCCGCCCACGGTAACAAGCCTGGCCTTTGCGGCGGAATCGTCGTCCTCATAAGGATCCGCCGGGTAAGGCGTGGGAGTAATGGTCGGAACGGATACTGTAAAAGTGGGGCTTGCCGTTCTTGTCACGGTCGCTGTCATAGGAGTTCCGGAGACAGCAAAAGATACGGTATATTCGGTCCCCGCCCCAAAAAAGTTATAACAATAGTTCTGGAATATTTTTACGTAATAAACGCCGTCCCTTGGCGCCGTCCATGAAAGCGTTGATCCAACCCCCCTGGTAGTGCCGCATGTCTGGGCGAGCAGTGTGTAACCGTCAACGTCATAAATATAGATGCATACCGCGGAATTTACCCCCATGTCCGCCGTCGAGACCGTGTACTGAAAATTCATTGATGCCTGGAATTTGTACCAGTCCATGTCGCAGGGGACGTCGGAATTGTGCTGTTCCGCCGGCCCGCCCGCAGTAATAAGCCTTGCTTTTGCCGCAGAGCCGTCATCTTCATACTGGTCGGGAGTTACGGTTATTGTCGGCGTAACGGTCGGAGTCATTGCAAAGGAGGTTCCCGTGAAAGATACCGTATATTCCGTGTCTGCGCCGTAATAATCCGCGCAGTCGTACTGGTATATTTTCACGAAGTAAATACCGTCGGCCGGAGCTATCCATGTAAGCGTTGTGCCATTACCCCTTGTATAACTGCATGAGGACGCAAGCTGTGTGGCGCCGTCAGTGTCGTAAATATTTATACAGGCTGCGGATCTGTACCCCATTATTTCGGTCTGCACCGTATATGCCCTGTTTTTCACCGCTGAAAATTTGAACCAGTCATAATCACACGGCTTGTTGGAATTGTGCTGTTCAACAGCGCCGCCTATGGTGATGAGCCTTGCCGTGGACGGGCTGTCATCGGGTTCATAGGCGTCCGGTGCGTAACCGGCTGCCGTAGACGTGACTGTTGGAGTCGCGGAATTTGTACTTGTGACCGCAGGCGTCAGCGTCGGAGTAACCGTCAGTGTGTTAAAACTGGCTGAAAAATTTATCGTATATTCCGTATCCGCCCCGAAATATAAAGAACAGTTATACTGGCACACTTTGACATAATATATCCCGTCCGCCGGAGCCGTCCATTTGAGCGTCGTGCCCGCCCCCCTGATGTTCGTATAAGCCGAAGCCAGCTGTGTGGCCGCGTCCGTGCCGTATAAATAAATATAAACCGCCGAGTTTGAGCCCATAGCCGATGTTCCTATGCTGTATTGCGCGTCTTTAACCGCGCTGAATTTATACCAGTCGTAGTCGCATGCCGTATTGGAATTATGTTCCTCAGCAGGGCCGCCAACCGTAACGAGCCTTGCCTGGGCTGAAGTGTCGTCCGGTTCATAAGCGTCTGGAGCCGACGGCGTGGCCGATACCGCGGGAGTGGATGTCGGCGTCATTGAATAAACAGAGGAAGAAAATGATACGGTATACTGTGTTTCAGCGCCAAAGTAATATGAGCATGCATTCTGGTTTATCCTGACATAATATACGCCGTCCGCCGGCGCCACCCAGGTAAGCGTCGTCCCGGCGCCTCGTGAAGTGGTTATTTTATTGGCTAGCTGCGTCGTACCGTCCGTGTCATATAAATATATTTCCACGGCCGAATTTGATCCCATGGCCGTGGTTTTGATTGTATACTGCATGTACTTAAACGCGCTGAATTTATACCAGTCATAATCGCATGCGTTGAACGAGTTGTGCTGCTGCTGCGAGCCGTCGGCCTGGACTAACTGGGCCTGGGCCGCGGTATCGTCGGGTTCATACGCGTCTGTGCCCGGCGTGGCTGTTATGGTTATTGTGGGAGTGGCCGTCGTGGTGCCCGGAATAACCGTTCTTGTCGGTGTGGCGCTGGGTGTGGCCGAAAAATCCGGCGTGGCAATTATTGACGACGAAGTCACGCTTAACGTATATTCGGTGCCTGTCCCGAATTTTGTCGCGCAGGATTTCTGCGATATTCTCACGAAATAATAGCCGTTTGACGCCGCAGTATAATTTATCTGGCTGCCTTTACCCGGGCCGCTGTCATCGTCATAGGCCAGCTGTGTTTTACCGTCGGTCGAATAAAGGTACATTTCGGTGTCGCAATAATCCGACGCGCCCGGGTCGGTGGTTATGGTGTATGATGCCCCCGCAACCATTTTTATTTTGACAAAATCATAATCGCATGCGTCGTTGGAGTTGCGGTTCTGCGCGGCCCCATTGACCGTGATCTCTTTCGCATCCCCGGGGGTGTTGTCCTGTTCGTATGCATCCGGTTCACAGGCGGGCATGGTGGGCAAAAATTTTGATTTTTTCATGCATGCTGTCTGTGAGACTATCATGACTGCCAGAAATAAAAGCAGTATAACGGTTTTTTTCATCATTTTGCCGCCCCCGCGGCAATGGCCGCCTTGAGTTTTTCAACAAATCCCCTCACTCCGGGATTTTCCTTGAGCCTCAGGGAATATACATACCATGCCAGCGCGCTTTTCATATCCTTTAACGCGTAATAACAGTTCCCCGCCTTGCAGGCGCCCTGGGCGCTTATGCCTTTTTTGGCCGCGGCGGTATAGTATGAAATTGCTTTTTTATAATCGCGCCGGGCGTAATAATAATTGCCGTATTTTTCATACTCACCGGCCCGCGCCGCGCCTGCCCGGTTCGTTTCCTTTTGGCCGTCAATGGCCGAGGTGTCGTACCCGAGCCCTATTCCGGCGTTCAATCCGCCCGTACCGCCGCTGTAACCGCCGTCAAGCTGGATATAAAAATTTTTACCCAGGTATATTTGCGTCCCGGCAATTGCCGAATAGGAAAAACCGGAAGAGCCTCCGGTTGTCGTAATGGTTTTGAGCGAAGGTATGAATTCATCGGTTGTGGCGGACGATATCTTTGTGAAACCGGCGTCGGCTCCCGCAAAAAACCTGCAGTTCCCAAATGCCGTGGCCTGGGCCTTTACCCCGAGGCCCGCGTAAATCTGGTTTGCGGAATACTTTCTGGTCATTATGGACTCGCCCGTGGATATAAGCGAATATGAAGCATTGTATACTATGGAGGGAATGTAGAGCAGCCTGCCGTAAATATCAACCGGCCCCTGAAGGCCGGCATTTATATTCAGGTTTATTGACGGTACCGCGGAACTTTCTTCCACATCGGCGGCATAACCGGAATTTACCATTTCCGCTGTATAAGATTCAAGGGACTTAAAGCCATTATGTCCGGATGTATCGCATATACCTGCTGAAATTTCCGCGCCAAATCCAAAAATTACGCATGGCCATGCAATGGCTGCAATTAATAATAATATAATTTTTTTCATTGTTCCCAAACCCCTTTTTTGCGCTTACGATGATATAGTCCCAAAAGATATACCTATACATTATAACAAACCTGGGTTTTTGTCAATTATTATGTGATGTATTTCCGAATTTATAGACTATTCACCACGTGTTGCTATGTGTTCCCATCCTTCTTTTCCCGCAAAGTTCCCGCCGGCCTTCCATTCCCCACGCAAACCCTCTTCTTTTGCCGCAATGTCAAAATTGCACATCGCAATCCCCGTGTCCATCAACTGCATATCCGCCTTTTCCTCGCTTCTGTATCCGGGTGTGCGTTCAAGAAACAAATGAAATTTTTCACCTTCTTTTATAATCCTCCACGGCTGTTTGTTCGACGCGGAAGGAGAAAGGCGCAATGACTCCAGAGGCAATTTATATTTTCCGGCCGCGGCTTCGTCCAGGTGTTTATCATTGCTCCCGTCAAAAAATATATCTTTCCATGGTTTTCTTGTATCCGCTCCGACAAAAAGCCTTGTACCTGTATCGGAAATGTCCCTCACCTTTGCCGCGTAACCCGCCGGCACAACCGCCGGGACAAACTCGTCCGGCCCAGCGCCCAATTTTTCCATAAATCCGGCCCTGCTGAATGTCCCGCCGACCCATACGGTCCCAATGCCCAGCGACTGCGCCGCCAGTATATTGCCTTCCATAAGATAGCCGTAATCCAGGACGGCTTCCGGTGTTTTTTTGACTGCTCCGGCCATAAAATATTTCGGCCCCCTGATGTTTCCGTAACTGGCGAGCTGTTTGAGTTCTTCCGCCCCGGCGCCGGTAAGGTCAATCAGTTCAAACCGTATTTTATTCCCGAAAGGCCCTTTATTGTTTCCTTTTATAAAGGAAATAAGCTTTTCCTTTATTTCCGGGGATATGGCTTTATCCTCAAATGTCCTGACTGATTTCCTGTTTCTGGCATCGTCAAATGTTATCTTCATAAAGTCTCCTTTCTCCTCTCTACTCTCTGTAAGTTCTTGTATTTAAAGAAAACGCGGCAGGGTTTTCCTGCCGCGCTATTTTACTTATTCAGTTGTTTTTTTACGCGCCCTGCATCGTTGTTGTCAGCACCGTCCTGAAGTGGAAACCGTAAATCGCAAGGGTCAACGCCTCCGCAAGAAGCGCCGGCTTTTTAACCGCGGTCCATAGCATCATTTTCCAGAAATATCTCTTGCCTTTCTCGCGGAAGCCGAGTTTCCACAGCGCCGAAAATAAGGCCTTGAATTTGATGCCGAAATTAAGCTTTGTATCCTTTGCCGTCATGTTGTATTCCCTTAAAAAAGTGACAACCCTGCTGTAATAGTTCTTCGCGCCGAATATGGAATTCAGGACATTTTTATAACCGTCCACAAGCACCTTCGTGTCCATCTTCGGCACAAAATTAATTGTAAAATCCGTATTGTTGCCGTCGGAGGGTTTCTGGAGTATCCTTCCGGCCGCATGGAGCCTTTTATAGAGCCTGGTCTCAGGAAGCGCGTTGAGCATCCCTATCATGGCCGTCACAATACCGCTCTTCTGGATAAATTTTACCATATCCTCGAATACTTTCGGCGTGTCGGTGTCGAATCCAAGGATGAATCCGGCCTGCACCTGGAGGCCGTTGCGCTGGAGTATTTTCACCTTTTCAGCCAGGTCCTTTCCAACGTTCTGTACCTTTCCGCACGACTGAAGGGCCTCGTCGCTCGGGGTTTCTATACCCACAAAGACCGCGTTGAAATTGGCGTCCTGCATCAGCTGCATAAGTTCTTTTTCATCAGCCAGATTAATGGAAGCCTCCGTGTAAAGGGTAAAAGGTTTCTTTTTTGCCCTCATCCATGTGCCTATTGCCTTTAATATTTCCTTTATCTTCGCCTTGTTGCCGATAAAATTGTCGTCCACGATAAAAAGGCTTCCCTTCCAGCCGTAATCATAAAGCGCGTCAAGCTCCCTTATCACCTGTTCCGGGGTCTTTACGCGCGGCACCCTCCCGTTGATTACAATAATATCGCAGAATTCGCAGTCAAAGGGACAGCCCCTCGAAATCTGCATTGCCATGGAGGCGTAATGTTTTTTATCAAGAATCTTCCAGTCAGGCACAGGAGTCTTTGAGATATCCGGTTTTTCATCCGAAGTGTAAATATGTTTTGCGCGGCCCTGCGAAAGGTCCTCGACAAACTGCGGCATGGACGGTTCGCCCTCGTTCAATACGAAAGTATCCACGTTGTGAAAATCCTTATATCCCGTGGTAAATAGAGGCCCGCCTGCTGCGACCATTTTCCCGAGATGTTTTACCCTGTCTATTACTTCCTGCGCCGATTTTTTCTGTACAATCATCGCGCCGACAAATACCCAGTCGGCCCACATGATGTCGCTGTCTTTTAACACGGCGGCGTTCATATCGACCAGCCTTTTTTCCCAGCCGGCAGGCAGCATGGAAGAAACCGTCAACAGCCCGAGCGGCGGAAGCGACGCTTTTTTATTCACGAACGGCAGTGCGTATTTAAAACTCCAGAACGTTGCCGGGTATTCCGGCGACACAAACAAAATTTTCATAAAAACCTGCTTTCCTGATCTCCCGGCCGATTGCCTTGTGAATATAATATGACAACGGCTCAGGATATCTGTTTAGGGTTTGTTTTACGATGACCTGTGATCAAAGTATCCCCACTATAAATATACACCGGAATTGTGGTAATATCAAGTTTAAAGGGGCATGTTTCACTCATTGGTTTTGCATTTTAACTTTTTAATTTTTTAATAATCCTTATTGTGCCCGGTCAGCGATTTCATTCCCCTCATCGCCAGCGCTATGTCCCTGCCGCTGCTTATTGTCAGGAGGCTTTTCAGCAGGAAAAAAGGGTTTTTGTGTATGTTCCACATTTTTTTGCACCAGTATGCGTTGTCGTAATTTGATTTTAATATGTCATGCTCCATGTCCATCATGTCGTAGTCGGAACCCTCTTTTGTCAGCCAGCCGTGTTTTTGCGCGTCGCGATAAAGCGGCGTCCCCGGATACGGCATGATTATGGACGCCTGCAGTGAGTCGCCGAAATGTGTTTTGTACAGCATGAGTTCCTTCGCAACCTTATAAGTCTGTTTGACATCAGCGGTATCCTCCCACGGGTAACCCACCATCATGGTAAGCATTACCTTAAAGCCGTATCTTTTGGCCCGTTTTACGTTTTCCTTTATCTCGCCTATGGATTCCATTTTTCCTATCCTGCGCAGTGAATCCGTCGTTCCCGCCTCAAGCCCGACTTTTAAGAGCCTGTAGCCTATTTTTTTCATGATAGAACATTTCTCGTCCGTCAGATTTTCCGCCCTGGCGTTGGATGATATAATGAACTTCTTTTTAAGCCCCCGCTTTTCTATTTCAACCAGAAAACCCTCCAGCCACGCCTTGCTCCAGACCGCGCCGGATTCGTTGTCGTCAAAAACCTCGTACACGCCGTATTTTTTCACAAGCTCCTCAATCTCCTGCGCCACGTTTTCCGGCGAGCGCAGCCTTGCTTTTCTCTGCCAGAAGGCGTGCTGCCATATGCAGAACGTGCACGAACCGCCGGTTTCCTTTCCTTCCCTTCCGCAGCCGCGGCCGGTCAAAATATAGGCGCACGGCCTGTAAAGATATGCCTCGCCGTAAATTTCCCAGTGCGTGAGTTCCCTGTCTATAAAAGGCAGGCTGTTCAGGTTATTGAATAAAAGGGGCTTACCGGTGTTTTTTATCTCCATTCCGTCCCTGTAATAGATGCCGGCCGGCATGGCTGCTTTCCCGTCAAGATATTTCACAAGTATGGAAAGTGAAATGTCAAAATCACCGCCGGTGATGACAAAATCCACTCGGGATTTCTGGATGGATTCTTCCGGAAAAAAACTCACGTGGTCGCCGCAGATCGCGAAACGTGTGTTTTTCATCTGCGGCTTCATGTAATTTATCCATTCCCAGTGGAAGTTTATAATTGGTGTTTTTGTCTCCAGCACTATGAGGTCCGGGTTAAAATCCTTCAGTTCTTTTTCAAACTCATCTCCCGTCATGGCGCGGTTTATTGCGTCAAGAAAAAGGACTTCGTATCCCTCTTTTTTTAAAATGGATACGGCCTGGGCGGGAATAAGCGGAAATATTTTTATTTCCCTTGAATGTGTGTATTTGAACTGCCTGTTCTGCCCGAGCAGGGGTATTTTGCCGTCCTTAAAAACAGGGGGGTAAATAAAAGCTACGCGCATGCGGGCGGGCTTACCAGAGGTATTTCAGCGGATCCTGAAATTTTCCATCCTTGAATATTGCGAAATGAAGATGCGGGCCCGTGGTCCTTCCGGAATTTCCGCTCTTTGCTATGAGCTTTCCCGCAAAAACATGCTGGCCAACATGCACCAGTATTTTTGAAAGATGGCCGTAAATGGTAACGTAACCGTCCTTGTGCTCTACCTTAATGCAGTAGCCTATGTTCCCGTCCCACCCGGCAAATGTTACCCTGCCGTCGGCGGATGCCCCAACCCACGAGCCCATCGCCGCCCTGATGTCAACACCCTGGTGCAAAGCCACCTCTCCGGTGACAGGATGGACCCTCATGCCGAAAAGCGAGGTGTATTTGCCGGCAAGCGGGGAACGGAACATTGAACGTTTCGCGTATAATTTTTTCAGGTTTTCGCTTATGAATACCGGTTTTGCGTCCGGAATAAAGAGCAGGTCTCCCTGTTTTAACATCCCGAAAGGTATATTGTTTTCCTTTAATATTGTTTCCCTGTCAACATTATAAACATCCGCAAGCATCTGAAGGTTTTCTTTTGAGTCCCTTACCTCATGGACAACCCCCCTTTTTGACATAATAATCAACTGCTGGTCATAAACTGCGGCCAGGCTGTCAAGCTGGGGATTGGCGCCGACTATTGTGTTGATATTTATATGGAATTTTTTTGCCGCTGTCCAGAGATTCTCGCCGTGCTGGACGTGATAGATAAAATAAGCCACATTCTTTCCCTTGAACTTCTCGCGCATATATATAAATGCCAGATCCATGTCGCGTTTCGATATTTCAGTAAATGAGTCCTTGTAAAGGTCCCCCAGATTCTGTTTTTTGTCCTTTAATATGTCATTAAAACCCTGGGGTTTGATCGACGAATAGGCGTTTGTTTCGCCCGTTGAAATAAAAATACTCGCAAAAATGATGGCCGCGGCAAAAGCGATGAACCCGGATAGCACCAGGATTCTCTTATATGAAACCGTTTTTACATCATCTTTTAAGCGCGCGACAGCCTTTGAAATTAATTCAGCCACTTTTCCTCCGGTCTTTAATATAAATGTTTATATTTTATTAATATATAATAAATTTGTCCTAAAATCAATAGGCAAAATGGTTTGGCGGTAAATTGGCGGTAAATCTCCGCCGGTAAAGATACATTTTATTGACAATTATTGGCAGTTCCTATATAATCTCCTTCAATTGCACTTTTTTATGGCTATACCTGCGCGCGCTTTCATTATTATATATGGAACCGGGCTAAAAGCCATTTAACTTAACGCCACGGAGGTTGGATCATGACGCTTAATTTTAACAAAAAGACAAATCTGTATGAGGAAGAATTTTATCACTATGAGCTCCAGGATGTGTCCGAGCCCCAGCTTTACAGGGACATGTTCCCCTATGACGACGTCCCCAGGGTCTTTTTTAACCAGCGCCTTGTTCCGATGAATGTTGTGGATAACGCCTTTATCACGGACACCACTTTCCGCGACGGCCAGCAGTCGCTGCCGCCGTTCAAGGTGGAGCATATAGTCAAACTCTACGACCTGATGCACAAACTCGACGGCGACACGGGGCTCATCCGGCAGACGGAATTCTTCCTTTATACCAAAAGGGACCGTGAAGCGGTTGAAAAATGCCTCTCGCGCGGATATAAATATCCCCATGTCACCGGATGGATAAGGGCCGTCGAGTCGGATTTCAAACTTGTAAAGGAAATGGGGCTCAAGGAAACAGGCATTTTAACCTCTGTTTCCGATTATCACATATTCCTTAAACTGAAATGGACACGCAAGCAGGCGCTGGAAAATTACCTGAAAGTTGTGCGCGCCTCACTTGACAACGGCATAATACCGCGCTGCCATTTTGAGGATATAACACGCGCCGATATTTACGGTTTTGTGATCCCGTTTGCAAGGGAGCTTATGAAACTTTCCAAAGAATACAACATGCCCGTCAAGATCAGGGCCTGCGACACCATGGGTTACGGCATCGCTATAGCCGGCGCCTCCCTTCCGAGGAACACCCACGGCATAATTTACGGCCTGAACAAACACGCGGACGTCCCCTCCGAATGGCTCGAATGGCACGGCCACAACGACTTTTACCGCGGCCTTACCAACGCCTCGCACGCATGGCTCTACGGATGCTCCGCGGCCAACGGCGCCTGGCTCGGCATAGGCGAGCGCACGGGGAACACACCCATAGAGGCCCTTATAATGGAATACCTGGCGTTCCGCGGAAGGGCCGGCAAGGAAAATATAGACACCACAGTTATAACCGAAATAGCGGATTATATGCGCGGTGAAATGGGCGTTGAGATTCCCGGTAACAGGCCATTCGTCGGGAAAAATTTCAACCTCACAAAAGCCGGCATACATGCCGACGGCATCTCAAAGAGCGAGGAAATCTACAATATTTTTGACACCGACAAGATATTAAACAGGCCCCCAATGGTCGGCATCACGGACAAATCCGGCACAGCCGGGATTGCGTACTGGGTGAATAATTATTTCAAGATACCCGCCGGCGAAAAAGTCTCAAAGGATTCCGAAGGCGTCAAAAATATTAAATCCGCCGTCGACCGCGAATATGACGGCGAACGCACCATAGGCATTTCCGACGAGGAAATGACCGTTTTTACAAAGACATATCTTTCCGACATATACACAAAATACAGCAAAAACGCGGGGTAAAAAATGGCCGAAAAAATAACCTTAAACGAGAAAAACGAACTTAATGTACCCGACAATCCATATATAGCCTATATTGAGGGCGACGGAACCGGCCCGGATATATGGCGAGCAACAAGCCTGGTTGTTGACAGCGCTGTTGCCGCGGCATATAACGGTTCCAGAAAGATCGAATGGAAGGAAATATTTGCCGGTGAAAAAGCCAATTCAAAATTCGGGACATACCTTCCCGAAGAGACCATTGAGGCAATCAAGGATTATGTCGTCTCGATAAAAGGGCCTCTCACTACACCTGTCGGAGGCGGCATCAGGTCGCTGAACGTCACGCTCCGCCAGAGGCTCGACCTGTACGCGTGCGTGAGGCCCGTCAGGTATTTTACAAACGTCCCCTCGCCTGTCAAAAACCCGGAGAAGCTCAACATTATCATATTCAGGGAAAATACCGAGGACGTTTACGCCGGAATTGAATGGGAAGCCGGGTCGGTTGAGGCAAAAAAAATTATTTCTTTTATAAACGACACATTCAACAAATCCATTGTATCGGAATCCGGCATAGGCATCAAACCCATGAGCGAATTCGGCTCGCGCAGACTCATGAGGATGGCCCTCCAGCACGCCGTAAAGAACAAAAACAGGTCGGTGACCATCGTGCACAAGGGCAATATAATGAAATATACCGAGGGGGCCTTCGCGAAATGGTGCTATAAGGAAGCCGCGGAAAATTTCCGCGATGCAACCGTAAAGGAATCGGACCTAAAACCCGGTGAAGATGCCGGTTCCAGGATACTCATCAAGGACCGAATAGCGGACGCAATGTTCCAGCAGATACTTTTAAGGCCGGACGAATATGATGTCGTCGTCACTCCGAATCTAAACGGCGATTATCTTTCCGACGCGGCCGCCGCTCAGGTCGGCGGGCTCGGCATGGCTCCGGGCGCCAATATCGGAAAATACGCGATGTTCGAGGCCACGCACGGCACCGCCCCAAAATACGCCAACCTGGACAAAATAAATCCGGGTTCGCTGATTCTTTCAGCCGTAATGATGCTTGAATATATGGGATGGGACGAGGCCGCGGAACTTATCATCAAAGGGCTGGAAAAAACATTTTCCCAGAAATTTGTGACATATGACATGGCGCGCCAGATGGAAGGCGCTGTCGAGGTTAAATGCTCCGAATTTGCCGCAAAAATCGCGGAGAACATGAAGCAATAAAATTGTCCAAAAAAGGAGTTTTATGAAAAACAAAATCGGCATTATCGGCGCGGGTAACGTAGGCGCGACCGTGGCGCACCTGGCGCTTATAAAGGACATGGGGGATATTTATCTTCTTGATATAGCCGCGGAAATGGCAAAGGGAAAGGCCATAGACCTGAACCAGTCAAAATTTCTTTTCAGTTCTGATGCCAGGGTGGAAGGCGGCGATGATTATTCAAAAATACTCGACTGCGACGTCATAGTCGTGACAGCCGGCCTGGCCAGAAAACCGGGAATGACAAGGGACGACCTTCTTTTCAAAAATTTTGATATCATAAAGGGCATTTCGCTGAAGCTGAAGGAATCAAAGAAAAACCCCATAGTAATCGCGGTATCGAACCCGCTGGACGTAATGGCATATACTATCTTTAAAGTGACCGGGTTTCCGCGCAACCGGGTTATAGGCATGGCGGGCGTGCTCGACACATACAGATTTTACCACTTTATTCAGAACAGGCTCGAGGTTCCCTACAGGTATATGGAGTCCATGATACTCGGCTCACACGGCGACACAATGGTCCCGCTTATATCGCAGACAAAGGTTGCTGGTAAACCTCTTAATGCCAGAATTACCGACGCCGAGGCGATGGAACTCGCTGAAATGGCAAGGAACGGCGGCGCCGAAATAGTCTCCCTTTTAAAGACCGGCAGCGCCTATTACGCCCCGGCCGCTTCTGTTGTCAGGATGATGGAGTCGATTCTTTCCAACAGGAAAGGCATACTTCCGTGCTCGGTTTACGCCGACGGAGAGTACGGCTACAAGGATATTTTTATAGGCCTGCCCGTGACCCTTGGCCCGTCGGGCGTGGACAAAATATCAACAATAAAAATTACCGAGGACGAAAAGAACTCGCTTGACGCATCGGCAAAATCAATAATGGAACAGATCGCGAAAATAAAAGATAAAATCTGAGACGGTTTTTTATCCGGGAACATTTTTCGGATATCAGCCATGTGAATATAATGCGCATTATACCGCCCGAGCTTATTACCCAAAAAGTCGCCGAGCTTGTTTCGGACTGTAATTATTTTCTTCCTCATGATGTTGTAAACGCCCTGAAGGAAGCGGCCGAAAACGAAGATGACAAAAAGGCCAAAACAATACTTTATAAGATAATCGAGAACCATAAAACGGCGAAAAAAGGGGTTTATCCCCTCTGCCAGGATACCGGCATCGCCGTGGTGTACCTTGAATCCGGAAACGAGGTGTCGGTTTCCGGCGACATTTACAGGGCCATAAACAAAGGGGTTGAGGAAGGGTACTCTAAATCCTTTTTAAGAAAATCTGTGGCCAATCCCCTTACGCGTTCCAACACCGGCACCAACACGCCCGCAATCATCCACACCTCGCTTATCAAAGGGCCCAATATCAGGATTTCAATCATGACAAAAGGGGCCGGCTCCGAAAACAAGGGCGCGATGAAAATGTTGTCTCCCGCAGACGGGGCGCAGGCAATAATGGATTTTGTCCTGGAAACGGTAAAAAAAGCGGGCGCCTCCGCATGCCCTCCTTATATAGTGGGCGTCGGCATAGGCGGCAATATGGAAACCTGCGCGCTTCTTGCGAAAAAATCGCTTTTAAGGAGCGTAAACGATTTTAACGGCGGCGACAAAGAGGCCTTAAAGCTTGAAAAGGATCTCTTAAGGGAGATTAACATGCTCGGCATCGGTCCGCTTGGTTTCGGCGGCCGGACAACCGCGCTGGCCGTAAAAGTCGAGACATTTCCCTGCCATATCGCCAGCCTTCCCGTGGCGGTATGTATCCAGTGCCACAGCGCCAGGCATAAGACCATAACCATCTGAACCAAAAAGGAGCAAAACATTGAAACGCATTACAGTACCGCTTGACAGCGAAACCATAGAGGACCTGGAAACCGGCGACGAGGTGATGATTTCCGGGGTAATATACACAATGCGCGACGCGGCCCACGCGAAAATAACCGAAATGATAAAAAAACGGGCCAGGCTTCCCTTTGACCTTGCCAACCAGGTGATATATTACTGCGGCCCGACGCCGGCAAAACCGGGTAACATTATAGGCTCATGCGGCCCCACCACATCCTCGCGCATGGATTCTTTTACTCCCCTGCTTCTTGAGCACGGCCTTAAGGGCATGATAGGAAAAGGCGAACGTTCCGCCGAGGTAAAAGACGCGATTCATAAATTCGGAGCGGTTTATTTTTCCGCGCTTGGCGGGCTTGGCGCTGATTACGCGCGCGATGTAAAAAAATCCGAGGTAATAGCCTTTCCCGAACTCGGGCCGGAGGCCATCTACAGGCTTGAAATCGAGGACTTTTTCGCCGTGGTCATTGACGACGCAAAAGGCAACGACCTTTATATGCAGTTGTCTGTAAATTAAAAATGACGGCCGTGTTTATAACACGGCCGTCATTTTTTTTATTTAAAAAGTTGCGGTCCCTTCGAGGTACATAAGGTCATTATCGCTGAATTCGCCGTAATAGCTGTTCTTTTTTCCGTCTATTATCCACACACCCGCCGTTATGGAATACGGCGCGCTGATTTTAAACGCGGCCTCTGCGCCCGCGGCAAAAGCATTGTCGTTTATGTTGTAAAGACAGCGCAGTTTGGGCGTTATCTTATCGTCGAAAAACGGGTAGTCTATGGTGGCCAGTATTGTATGCTCGGCCTCGTCCTGCTGAATATCCCCGGTATGATCCGCCATTATTTCACCGTTATATTCGGCGTTCATGTAAAGCTTCTCAACAAACAAGTTGGCGACATCAAAACCGGCTGTTACGTCCACCAGGTGTTTTTCAACGAATCCGTTCCCGCCTGTGACAAGGGAATATAAGAACGGGTTATCCGCCGGATTCGGGCTGTTCGTATCTTTCAAAGCAAAAGTTTTGCCCTTTATAAAATACCCGGCTTCTCCCCTGACCGATATTCCGGAAAAAAGGGCGCGCTGGAAATCCAGCCCGATCATCTGTATCTCCGGATAATACACCGTTGAGGCCACAGGCAGCAGGGGATTTGAAGTCAACTGTGACATAAAGGCCGGCTCATAGTCATAACCGTCATACCATATGGCATGGACGTCCGCGCCGAATAATTCGGCTCCGGCCCTTAACGCGTAATGAGGCTTCGCAAGATTGTTCATGTCCGGCTGTATTGAATTGGTAACATTAAGCTGTGCCGTTTCCGCGGAATCAATATTGAATATCCTTGAGTTTTCGACTTCATCCGGCTCAAATTCCTCTATTGTGACTCCCTCAAGGAATATATCCTGCGTAAAATAGACCGTTGCGTCAGCCGACCACACCCCGAGTTTTCTCTCTTCTATGGGTTTAAAAAGCAGAAAAGTATAATCCTGCGGGTTGAGTATATCCACGGGTTTTAATTCATCCGCGTTGCCCCACGTGTAAATGATCCTGCCCGCCCTGAAATTTATGCTGTCGATGCCTCCGCCAAAATTTATATCCTGGCTTATATAGCCTTCCCTTAAATAGACCGTTGCGTTTTCATCGGCGCTGTAAAACTTGCTCGTTGGATCGTTTAGTTTCAGCGTGTCCTCCTCCGCCCTTAAGTCCGCTTTTATCCGCGTATCTTCCATGGCCGCGGAATAGTTAAGGTCGAATCTTTCATCCCGCCTGTATGCGGCGTCGTTTTTTATATCCGCGGCGTAAAAAAAATCCATAGTACCGCTGAAGCTGCCGCCGTCAGCAAACGCCGCCGGGGCAATAACCGCCATTGCCATAATTAACAATGATAGTTTTTTCATATGTTTCCTCCTGTGTTGCCGCGATTATTCCTCGGGCCACTTCATATCCATTTTGTTTTTGTTAAAATTACCCTTATTAACCTGTTTTTCAGCCGCTTGTGTTACGGTTATTACAGAAGAATGTTTCTTGTCCACATCAACGACGGTTATACCGTACGGCACATATATGGAATCGGAAACTTTTTTAATGTTATCCATTTTGATTGTTTTTACAAGCCTTCCTGTTTTGTCGAACGCCTTCACCATAACGGGTATAAACGATGTTTTGTCCACGAGCATCTGGTACTTTGAATATTTTGAAGACTTGTTCTTGGGCGCCTTTTCGAGAAAATAACAGTCCATATCGCCGATTTTTTTATCCGCAAGCCTCGT
Source organism: candidate division FCPU426 bacterium (assembly GCA_003159495.1). Taxonomy (GTDB): domain Bacteria; phylum Oederibacteriota; class PGYV01; order PGYV01; family Palsa-1178; genus Bog-1181. Next base: position 31,007 of record PLPI01000141.1, read on the forward strand.
GTATGTGTAATCCGCGGTATTGCTTCCGCCCAGATCCTCATTTGAGAAATCAGTGTCCACAAAATTGTTTTCCCTGTCTGACGCCTCTATCTGCCTTGGTGAACCGACTGAAGCAAGATAAATATATGTTATTTTATCCCCGCCGTCCTTATCCAGTGTAAGAAACGTTGTGCCCCTGTAGCTTGAATCCGTGAACCTGAACGCGGCTTTTTTCAGCCCGTTTTCAGAGACGCTCTCCATGATACAGCCTCTTTTTTCAGCATCCTGCGAGGCAATGTTTTTTAATTCAAGGACCGCCTTTGTAACAAGCCCCTTTGAAGATACATTTGACGCCTCGATTTTGTCGGCAATCTGCAGCCCGGTAAGGCCGTCATCCGCCGCGGACAGACGGACGGCGGGCAGAACAAAAAGAACTGATAAAGCAAACGCGAAAATTTTCTTTTTCATAATAGTGTTTTTCCTCCCTTTTCAAGGTATTTTAATGTGGCAGGTATCATTATTACGGCTCCTGCTCCTGTGGTCAACATGGTGAATCCGACCAGCCCCCCGAATTGTACAAGCGGGACAAAATTCGAGAACAGCAGCACAAAAAATCCGGCCATTACGGCGAGAACATTGTACATTATCGATCTTCCCCTGTGCATTATGGTCCTGTATATGGCCTCTCCAACATCCTTTTTGTCTCCCATTGCGGCCATTTCCTGCCTGTACTTGACTATGAAATGGATTGAATAGTCAATTCCTGTGCCTATCGCGAGAGATGCCACGATAGCCGTTGCCGCGTTAAGCGGTATGCCGACAATCCCCATAAACCCGAAATCCATAAGAAGAGCAACGAATATCGGCCACAACGCCACAATTGTCAGCCCCGTGCTCCTGAAATCAAGCATCATTATTATAAATACCGCAATAAAAGATATGATTATGTCCTCTATCTCGCCGTGCACTATCAGATTATTGGCAAGTATATACATGGCGCCTGTTCCGCTTACTGATATTTTGATATTATTTTGCCCGGCAAAATCCCGGAAATATTCCTCCGTGTATTTCTGTATCTTTTCGAGCGACATGGTATTTGTCCTGTTTATGACAATGTCATAAGAAGCGCCGTCATGTTTTGGCGTCACAAAATTATCCAGCGCGCCGGAGTAGAGCATCAGGTAGTCGTCGGCTTTTCTTGCGCTTTCAGGCAGTATATAGTCTTCCTCTTTTCCGCCGGACATTTCCTGGTTCATTTTTTTGAGGTAGTCGTTTATGCCCATGACGCGTTTCACCCTGGGGAACTTTTCCATTACATCTTTTTTATACGAGTCAACCTTTGCGAGTATTTCGGGGCGCAAAACCGAGGATCCGTCTTTTGACTCTATTACGAGGTCCATCTCCTGTGTTCCGTCAAATATACGGTTCATTCTGTCGTCATCCATGCGCACCGGCGCGTTCTTTTTAAAAAATTCCGCGTTATTCATCTCAACCTTCAGCATCGATATTCCCGCGACCGAAACAACGCAGATTATCAGGGAAATCACCAGGAGCATATTGTAATTATACTGAACCATGTGATTGAACCACTTTAAAAACTTTAGTATTATCCCGCCCTGTTCCTCCTCGTCCGGGAAATTTACCTTCGGCCTCTTTATCTCAAGCAGCATTGACGGAAGAAGGTACATTACTATCACAAGGGCAAAAAATATCCCTATGCCTGTAAACAACCCGAAATTCCTCAGCGGCATGAATTTCGTGGACAGCAGGGCCAGAAAACCCGCCATTGCCGTCAGCGCCCCCGTAAATATCCCGACTCCGACGGTCGTGATATTCTTTTTAATGCTGTCCAGTTTGCCGGCTCCGTGTATAAGGAAATAATTGTTCATAAAGTGGATCCCGTATGCGCTTCCAAGGGCGGTCAGCACCACAGGCAAAATCGAACTTACGATATTCACCGGGATTCCGCAGTAGCCCATCAGCCCGTAGGTCCATACCACGCATACGGCAAGCCCGGTCATCGGATAAAATACGCCCTGAAAATTTTTAAATGACAAAAACAGCACAAGCGACACGGTAATGAGAACCAGCGGCATCAGGAAAGATATGTCATGCAGTATCGATTCCGTCATAAAATACGATATTACAGGCTCCCCGGCAATACTCACTTTTATATCAGCGGGTTTGCCGGCGGCGGTTATTTTCTTTAATTCCCTGTAAACCGCGCTTCTTGTGTCAACGTCTTTTGACGACAGTTGAATAAGCAGCGAAGTAGATGTGTTGTCCCTTGAAACCAGCAGCCCTTTGTACATATCCCATGAATCAACCCTTTTTTTGACTTCCCCGATATTTTTCGGATTTATAACTCCGTCATCCAGCAGTTTCATTACGCTGAATTTATTGCCCGTGCCTTTTATAAAATCGGAAGTGATTATGCTGTCCACTTTCTTCACCGGCGGGTGGTATGCGTCATATATGTTGGTAAAATTTGCACCCCTGCATGCTGAAACAATCTTATCGGCAAATTTAGCGTCCAGAAAAGCCTCGCCTGTCAGCCTTTCTTTGTTTGTAAGCAGGGCCTTTACATCATCCGGCCCCATTATAACCTGTTCATTGAGGGCGTTGACAAGTTCCCGACCCTCCCCGGCTGTAAGCCTGAGTTTTTTCGCGATATTTTCCGCCGGCATTGTTTTATTTATGTCAAGCACCGCGTTCTGGAGGTTTTTAACGTAATTAAAGACCTCCTCTTTGTAAATATTGTCCGACTCGACAGCGACAAATATAAGGTTCTTGTTGCCGAATATATCCTCGAACCTGTCGTAATTTTTTACCACAATATTATCCTTCGGCAGCATATTATGTATGTCGTTGTCAATCTGCAGCATGAAAATACCGGGAATAAAAGCCAGCGTTATTATTACAGCCGCCGCGATTACCATCCATGGTTTTTTAAATATTTCCAGCGTCTTTTCGAGCAATTTTTCAATCATAATCTCTCCTTTTAGGTTTTTCGACTTTTTTAGTTTTTTGGTCGTTTCCGGGACAAAAAAAATTATCTTTTAAGCATCCCGTTAAAAAGCACTTTAAGCATGGCCCCGGTCTTTTTCTCCGCCGCGCCTTCCTCGTCAAGCGCCCAGGAATATTCCATGCCCTTCATTGCGGTTACAAGCGTAAACGCCGTAAGCACCGGATCCTCAACGCTGAATATTCCGGCTGCTATGCCTTCCTTAATAATATCGGCTATCCGCGTTATCTCAAAATCATTATATTTTTCATGTACTTTGTTTACAAAACCGTAATATTCGATGTAATCTTCCCTGAATGTGGAGTAAAAGTTTGCGAATTTTCCAATTAATTTCATACGGGTTACAATATAGGCCTTTAATTTTTCATCCGCCCCTGCCGCAGACTCCACCGCCGATGTAATGCCGCCTTTTAAGGCCCTGACTTCGCTGTTGACCACATCAAGAAATATCTCTTCCTTGGAAACATAATAATGATAGATGGTCCCTTTTCCTATCCTGGCCTCTTTTGCGATCTCGTCAACCGTTGTCTTGCGCAGGCCGAATTTGGAAAAGAGCCTCTTTGCCACTTCAACTATTATTTTTTTCGTTTCCTTCACATTTCACCTTTTTGTACTTATCGACTATTTTTGTATTATAGTCGGTTTTTCCCATTTTTGTCAAGTATTATCTTTTTCTTATTCCGTTTAAAACTATATTTAGAATCAGGCCGACCTTTTTTTCTATTTCTTCGGCTTTATCAATTCCCATCTGGTATTCCACGCCGAGAATGGACTGGACTATCACGAACGCGGTGTAGTCGGCGTCTTCAATCGCGAACATACCGCGGCTTGCTCCTTCGTCCAGGAAACTTTTCATCATGGAAGTCTCGAATGCCCTGTATTTTTCATAAACTTTTTTTATGTACCCGTAATAATCCAAATAATCGGTCTTAAACATTATGTAGAACCCCGACAGTTTTCCCATAAGTTTCAGCCTGGCGTGGATATAAGCCGCAATTTTTTTATCCGGCTCGGTCTCGAGCGAAACCACTTTTTCCAGTTCGGCCTTAGCCTCGGCAAAATCAATGTCGAGTATCACGCAGTAAAGCTCTTCTTTTGAGTCAAAGTAATGGTATATGGTCCCCTTTCCTATTTTTGCCTCTTTTGCGATATCGTCCATAGTCGTTTCAGTTACCCCTTTTTTGGCGAACATTTTCCTCGCCGTCCTTATTACAAGCTCTCTTGTCTCCTTCATTCCAGTCTCCTTGCCGTTTTTTTGTCCGACCAATTTTAAAATTTTAGTCGGTTAACCTGTTTTAGTCAAGAAGTAATTTTCATGCGCATACGGAGCGTGTGCCGGTAAAAAAGTATTTACTTTTTATAATTGTTGCCTTAATATTATAAGGTCAAAAATACATACTCAGCTTAAAGGAGAACAGCCATGAAAGGAACGCTTACCGAGAAAATATTGAAAAAACACCTTGTCGACGGGAAACTTGCCCCGGGCGTTGAAATTTCCATAAAAATAGACCAGACCCTTACCCAGGACGCCACCGGCACCATGGCATACCTTGAGTTTTTAAATTTCGGTCTTGAAAAAATAGCCACAAAATTGTCCGTGAGCTACGTCGACCACAATACCCTTCAGGCCGGTTTTGAGAACGCCGACGACCACCTTTTCCTCCAGTCAGTCGCTGAAAAATTCGGCATCTATTTTTCAAAGCCCGGCAACGGCATCTGCCATCAGGTGCACTCGGAAAGGTTTGCGAAACCCGGGGACACGTTGATCGGCTCAGACAGCCATACCCCCACAGCGGGCGGAGTCGGCATGCTGGCAATAGGCGTCGGCGGCCTGGAAGTGGCCTCGGCCCTGGCCGGTTATCCTTATTCGCTCATATGCCCGGAAGTTATTGGAATCAAATTAAAGGGAAAACTCAAACCATGGGTTTCTGCAAAGGATATCATACTCACCGTCTTAAAAAAATATACCGTCAAAGGCGGCGTAAACCGCGTATTTGAATATTTCGGCGACGGTGTAAAGGCACTCTCAGTTCCGGAACGTGCCACAATAACAAATATGGGGGCGGAACTCGGCGCCACCACCTCGATTTTTCCCTCGGACGCCGTTACACAGAAATTCCTAAAATCTTTTGGAAGGCTGAAGGATTACAGGGCTTTTTCAGCGGATAAAAAGGCGCAGTACAAAGAAATCTTTGAGATTGACCTTGCGAAACTCGAGCCCCTTGCCGCAGTTCCGCATTCTCCCGACGCGGTTAAAACCGTAAAAGAGCTCAAAGGAATTAAAGTCGGCCAGGTTATTATAGGAAGCTGTACAAATTCCTCTTATAAGGACCTTATGACTACGGCGCTCGCTCTTAAAGGAAAAACGGTCTCAAAAGATGTCTCGTTTGTTGTCGCGCCGGGTTCAAAGACCATCCTGAACGCCATGATAAAAAACGGCGCTCTTTCATATTTCATAGAAGCAGGGGCAAGGATCGTAGAATCCGCATGCGGGCCGTGCATAGGAATGGGACAGGCGCCGGCTTCCGGTTCGGTTTCCGTCAGGACATTTAACCGCAATTTTCAGGGGCGCTCAGGCACCGCAAATGCCTCCATCTACCTTACAAGCGTAGAAACCGCTGTTGCCTGCGCAGTTTACGGCGAATTCACCGACCCGGCAAAGCTCGGCAAATACCCCGCTGTTGTATCTCCGTTAAAATTCCCCTCGGATGATTCGCTTGTCATAAAACCACTCCCGGCGGCACAGGCGAAAAAAGTAAAAATAGTAATGGGTCCGAATATAAAACCGCTTCCGGAGGGAAAACCGCTTGCGGACGCGCTATCCGGAAAAGTTCTTATAAAAACCGGCGACAACATCACAACGGATGACATAATGCCTGCCGGCGCAAAAATACTGCCGCTTCGCTCAAATGTCCCGGAAATATCAAAATATGTTTTTAACAAAATAGACGCGGGTTTTTATAACAGGGCGGTCAAGGAAAACGGCGGTTTTATCATAGGCGGGGATAATTACGGCCAGGGGTCGTCAAGGGAACACGCGGCGCTTGCGCCCATGCACCTCGGGGTCAAAGCGGTCATAACAAAATCTTTTGCCCGCATCCACAAGGCAAACCTGATTAATTTCGGCCTTTTGCCGCTGTGCTTCACAAACCCGAAAGATTACGACAAAATAAACCCGGGCGACAGGCTCGAGCTGTTGGATGTGTCCGGATGCCTCAGGGCGGGAAAAAACATATTGATGAAAGTTAACGGCACCCTTGATATAAAGCTTTTCACCCAGCTCTCAGAACGCGAAAAAGATATAATAATGGAAGGCGGAAAGATAAATTATATAAGAAAAAACCTTAAAAAATAACGGCCTGTTTTTATTTATTAAGAAGGTTTTCGGCGTTTTGGTACATAATTAATTCCAGTTCTTCCCTGGAGGCCGCGGCTTTTTCAACTTTGTCGGCGGTTTCTTTATATGTCTGCCATGGAAAATCCGTGCCGAAAAGCACCTTTTGCGCGCCGTGCGCCGCTATGATTTCCTTTAAAAGCATGTCGTCCATTATAGTGCAGTAGGCAGTGTCAAACATGACATTTTTGGCGCAGAGGTATTTCATGGCGTCGTCCCACACCTGGAGCCCTCCCATATGCGCCACCACAAGCTTTAACCCGGGATAATCATCTATAACGCTCCTGAATATTGCCGGCTCCCCTTTTAAAGAGGCCCGGTCAAAATTATTTTCAGTCCCGGCCCCGCCGTGTGCGACAACCATAAGGCGGTTATCCGAACAAAATTTATATACCTTTTTCATCCTCTCATCGTCGGGATAAAAATCCTGCTCCTGAGGGTGTATTTTTATTCCCATGAATCCCGCGCGTTTTATATCAAATAGCATATCCTCAAGGCCCGGGCTGGCCGGGTGTATGGCGGCAAAACTTAAGACAGGGTTGTCCTTTGAATTATATTTTGCGGCCCTTATGTTCATTTCCGCCGCATCCCAGGGATTGGCCGCCACAGGCAGGTTTACCGAAAATGCCACGTTTGCTTCCTTCATCCAGCGCAAAACTCCGTCAAGCCCGCCGTCCGCGGTTTTCAGGACAAGGCCGCGGCCGACCAGATATTCCTCCGCGCCGTCGGCCCTTTTGCCGTTGTAGAAATGTGAGTGAAAGTCTATTATTTTCATATCCGCCTTTTAATTATATACCATAAATTTTAAGTTGTTCTTGCCGGACTTTTTTACTTCATACATAAGATTATCCGCAAGGCTTATCATTTCTTCTATATCCAGCGGGGGTTTTTCGAACGTAACAACCCCTGCGGAAAATGTTATCGGGCCATCCGAACCCGCTATTTCCCTGTCTACGGCTTCTTTAATGTGCGCCACAAAAGCCCCTGCGGACGCGGCCGGCAATTCCGGCAGAATAATCGCAAATTCATCACCGCCAAGCCTGGCCACAGCATCGGTAAGCCTTATGGCCGAACGAATAATATTGACGAACTGAGTCAATACCCGGTCTCCCCTTTGATGTCCCAGTGTGTCGTTTATTTTCTTAAAATCATCAATGTCCAGATAAACCAGAGTAAGCGGTTTGTTGTATCTTGCAATCCTGCTCATCTCGATTTTCATATAATTATAAAATGCCCTGACATTCGATGCTTTGGTGAGAAAATCCTCCTGGGCCAGCTGTTTTTGCATAAAAAGCTCTTTCTTAATAAGCACTATCATAATTACAAAAATAGAAAAAAAGATGATTCCCGCAAAAGCGTTCCAGTAAGGGATAAAACGGCTTTCCCTGCCTGCCACGCCGAGGATATCGGCTGAAAACAAGGCTGCTGAAGCTGCCGCGGATATTATTATTCCCGGTTTCAACCCGGCATACCATGCCGTAAGCCCGGCCGGGATAAGGTAAAATACCATGAAAGAAATATCGACGCCGGCCAGCCTGTCACTGAGCCAGTCAAGGTATCCAAGTCCTATCGAAAGGATGAAAGCGGCCGCAATGACCGCTAAAGGCAGTATCCTGCTTTTTGGCAGATTGTCTGTTTTCAATACGGCCATTTTCAGAGAACCCGGGACTTTGTGCCGTTTTTCACGGCCTTGCGTGCCGTACTGTCGTTCAACAATTTGAAATTATCTGATTTTTTTTAAATGATTGTGAGCCGGGCATCTTGCGCGATGCCCGTGATAAAAACAGGCTGTCTAAAACAGGAAAAATAATATTCATTGCGGTTTCACCTCTTTAAAATCTGGTCCCTCTCGGGCCCAACCGATATGATGGATACCCTGACGCCCGTGTATTGCTCTATGTATTCAATATATGCTTTCGCCGCGGCCGGCAGCGATTTAAAATCCCTTATGGCCGTCAGATCGCTGTTCCAGCCTTTTAATGTCCTGTAAACCGGGGTGCACTTGTATAGTTCCCCGCCGTCGGAAACAAAACCTGTAATTTTTTTCCCCTTATACATATAATGGGTGCATACCTTTATGGAAGAAAATATGGAAAGTACGTCTATCTTAGTCAGAAGAATATCGGAAAGCCCGTTGAGATCGCATACATATTTAAGGGCCACAAGGTCGAGCCAGCCGCACCTGCGAGGCCTGCCGGTTGTGGCGCCGTATTCCCCGCCCGCTTCCCTTGTTTTGGCGCCGTTCTTTTCATCCATCTCTGTCGGGAAAGGGCCGTTGCCGACCCTTGTCTGGTAAGCCTTTGTAATTCCCCATACCTTATTAATTATCCTGTGCGAAACTCCCGCCCCGGTCATCACTCCGCCTATTGTCGGGTTGGAAGATGTCACAAAAGGGTAAGTTCCATAGTCGATGTCAAGCAGGGCGCCCTGCGCCCCCTCAAATAGAATCTTTTTCCCGGCGGATGCGAGTTCATTTATCAGCCCTGTCGTGTCAGCCATGAACGGCTTCAGCACGTCCGCGTATTTTTTTGTTTCACTGAGTATCCGGGCCGCAGTCATCGTTTTTACGCCATAAAAATTCTTCAGAAGAAAGTTTTTCTCGGAAAGGTTCTCGTCTATTTTTGCCTTAAGCACGGCCGGGTTGAACATATCCCTGAGCCTTATTCCTATCCTGACATATTTATCCGTATAGGCGGGCCCTATACCGCGTCCCGTGGTGCCGATTTTTTCACCGCCTTTTTTTGCCGACTCTTTTGCCTTATCAAGCATTTTATGGTAGGGCATAACTATAGACGCGTTCTCGCTTATTTTGAGGTTCTTCGGGGAGACTTTTATCCCGCGCTCCCTCAACCCCTTTACTTCGCCGGCGAGCGCCTCCATGTCTATGACAACCCCGTGGCCGATGATATTAATTTTATTTTTGTGGAGTATTCCGGACGGCAGAAGGTGCATAACGTATTTTTCAGAGCCGACTATTACGGTATGTCCGGCGTTTGCCCCCCCCTGATAACGCACTATCACATCATATTTCTCCGAGAATAAATCTACAATTTTTCCCTTCCCCTCATCGCCCCACTGGGCCCCGAGTATGACGTCTGCGGACATAACAATACCTCTTTTATTCATATTTGCATTAGGGGAATGTTGGAAAACGCCTCTGATGCCATATAATAATAAGCCATTTCTCCATGGAATTCAATAGTAAATTCAAAAGTTAAAAGTCAAAACCCATAAGTACAAATTGATACTGTCGGAAAACCATTTTTTGTCTTACCATGAGTTTAGCGGGTGGGACTTTTTTAAGACCCGGCGCCGCTAAAACCCTTATAATATCGGGCGGCCGTTACTTAAAAAAGTCCTGCCCGCTAAACTAAGCCGGTTTTCCGCCAGTACCCGCTTATCCACTTTTCAAATTGTACTTTTTGGTTTTGCATTTTAACTTTTAACTTTTCAGGATCCTATAAAGTGATATATTTTACCTCGATGATGTCTTCCATATTCTTTATCGAGTCTATTATAGTCTTTGGCACTTCATTGTCGACCGTGACGACGCCCAGGGCTATTTTTTCCTCTTTGTTGCGCCCCAGCACGAACGAGGCTATATTGATATTATTTGCCCCCAGCACCGTGCCCATCCTGCCTATGACGCCGGGTTTGTCGTAGTTTTTGTAGACAATAATATTTTTTTCAGGTGCTATCTCCACGTCAAACTTGTCCACCTTCACTATCATGGCCTCTTTTTTTATCGTCAGCGAACCGTAAACAGACCTTCTCTCCTTTTCCGTCTCTATTGTGACGCTCACCAGGTTGGGATAATCCGTGGTAACCGTTGTTGTCTTTTCCACCACGGCGATACCCCTTTCTTTCGCCAGCGGCATGGCGTTGACAAAATTAACACTGTCGCCCATGGCCGGAGACAAAAACCCCTTAACGGCGCCTATTGTGAGGTATTTCATATTAAATTTTGCGGCTTCCCCGCTGTACTCAATGGTTATTGACTTCACATTGCCGTCAACAAGCTGTGCGGCAAATTTGCCGAGCTTGTCGTTCAATGTAAGATACGGCTGCATTTCCTTTAAGACCTCCGGATCCACCGCCGGTATGTTAAGGGCGTTTCTTACCATGCCTCCGCGCACCGTTTCAATGACCTGTTCTACTATAACCTTGCCGACATTTTCCTGCGCCTCCACCGTGGATGCGCCGAGGTGCGGAGCCATGATTATAACCGCCGGGTCGACCGTAAAAAGATCGGAATCAAAAGGCGGCTCGTTGTCGTAAACATCCAGCGCGGCCCTTTTTATCTTGCCTGATTTCAACGCGTCGGCAAGGTCCTTTTCGTTTATGATGCCGCCCCTTGCGCAGTTTACAACCATTACGCCGTCCTTCATGGTGGCGATTTCTTTGGCCGTTATCATGTTTGTCGTTTCCTTGTTTTTCGGTACATGGAAGGTGATTATGTCGGCTTTTTTGATTACCTCGGCTACGGACATGGTATCTATGCCGAGAGCGTCGGCTTTTTCCTTTGTAATGAACGGGTCATAACCGATGAGTTTCATCCCGAAAGAGGCCATCCTTTTCGCGACTTCCGTCCCTATTCTTCCGAGCCCCACCACTCCAAGGGTCTTGCCGTAAAGCTCGATGCCGGTGAATTTGTTGCGCTCCCATTTTTTTGCCTTTAAAGAGGCGTCGGCCTGGGGGAGGTTTCTTGCCATTCCCATTATGAGAGTTATGGTCTGTTCGGCGGTTGAAAGGGTATTCGCGTCCGGCGTATTCATTACGATCACGCCTTTTGCGGTGGCCGCGGCCATGTCCACGTTGTCCACTCCGACCCCGGCGCGCCCTATGACCTTTAACTTTTTTACTTTTTCAAGGGTTTTTGCCGTGACCTTCGAGGCGCTCCTGATTATAAGCGCGTCATAATTTGGCAGTTCTTCCGCCAGCTGGTCCTCGGTCATGCCGGTTTTTACCACCGCCTCAATGTCTTTTTCACCCTTGAGCATATTTATCGCGTCTTCGGACAGCTTGTCGCTTACAAGAATTTTATACATTGGATAACCTCCCCGGAATTTTCCGTTTTTTATTTGTATTCTTCCATGAGAACTTCCATCGTCCGTTTTACGCCTTTGCCTATTTCAATATTTGCTCCCATTTCCTTAAGCGCCATCTCCACCGCCGCAACCCCCATTATCGGGTCGAACCTGTCGGTGTAGCCGAGCGTGCCCACTCTGAATATGAGCCCTTCCATCTTGCCCTGTCCTCCGGCCATGGAGATGCCGTAATCGTCGCGTATTTTTTTCACGAGTATTTTCGTGTCGATTCCCTGCGGCGCCACGATTGACGTCAGCACTACCGCCGGATTTTCCTTCGCAAAAAGCTCAAGGCCCAGGGCTTTGATTCCCTCGCGCACGGATTTTGAAAGTTTAGCGTGGCGTTCCCACACCTTTTCATTGGTCTCTTCTTTTATAAGGCGCAGGGCAACGGCCTGCTGCATGATCAGCGATACTGCCGATGTCCACGGCGTATCGGGCATCTTTTCCTTCGTCATTGCCTTTTCATACCTTTTAAGGTCAAAATAAAATTTCGGGGTTTTGTTGGCCTCGATGACCTTCCATGCTTTTTCACTGCACGACACATACGCGAGTCCCGGAGGTATCATCAACCCTTTTTGCGAGCCGATTACCGTGACGTCAACGCCCCATTTGTCCATATAATAAGGCTGGGCGCCGATACCGGATATTCCGTCCACCACAAGCAGGGCTTTGTGTCCGGCAGTGAGTTTTCCAATGGCCTCTATGTCGTTATAAACACCTGTGGAGGTTTCGTTGAGCTGGACAAAAATAGCCGCGGCGTCAGGATTGGCGTCGAGGGCTTTTTTCACTTCGGCAATGCTCAGGGCATAGCCCCACTCGGGCGCAACTTTTACAACCGACGCGCCGTACGCTTTGGCCATGGTTTCCCACCTGTCGCCGAAAGCGCCGATGGTGCCGACTATGACCTTGTCTCCGGCTGATACAACATTTGCCATGGCGGCTTCCATTGCGCCGGTTCCCGATGACGCCATTATGTAAACGTTTCTGGCCGTTCCGATGACGTATTTCATATTATCGAGCACTTCTGTGAGAATTTTACGGAATTGGGGCGTCCTGTGGTGCATTACTGGTTTTGCGGCTTCAGCGAGCACTTCAGGCGGAACTTCTGTCGGTCCTGGGGCCATGATGTATTTTTTCTTCATTTTTGTAACCTCCTCCAAAAGTTTGTGAAATTTTGAACTATCTTTGTATAATATATAACAAACTATGGCAATAATGTCAACATCATTTTTTAGCTATTTTCCGCTTTTCTCGTGAATTAATTCACATGTCTGTCTAAAAAAATCCCCCTTTTCCAAGGGGGATTTTACCGTATTTTTTAAGCTTTCTTCTTATCTTCCATGATTTTCTTTCTCATTTCAACTTTCTCGAATATCTCCTCTACTTTCTCGATGAGCCTTGCCGGCGAAAAAGGTTTTACAACATACGCGTCGGCCCCTGATTTAAAGCCTTTTTCAATGTCTGTTATCTGCCCCTTGGCCGTTAAGAGTATTACAGGGATTGTCGAGGTGAGTTTGTCCCTTTTTAAATTCTTGCAGGCGTCAAGGCCGTCCATCTCAGGCATCATTACGTCAAGAATTATCAAATCCGGCATTACCCTCTGCGCGACCTTTATCGCCTCGGCACCATTGGACGCGGTGGTCACGCTGTATGAATCGGATAAAGTGTCCTGCAGCGCCGACAATATAAAAGGTTCATCATCAGCCACTACTATTTTCTTTTTCAAATCAGCCATTTAAATCCTCCTGTGGTTTAACCTTTGGTATATTGAACACGAATTCGCTTCCCTTGTTAAATTCGCTGAAAACCTTTATGCTGCCGTTATGCAGTTCAAGGATGTATTTTACAATAGGAAGCCCTATGCCCGTCCCCCCTATTTTCTTTACTTTTTCGCTTTCAACCCTGAAAAATTTTTCAAAGATCCTCGTCAGGTCCTCTTCCGCAATTCCGAGCCCCTGATCCTTTACGCTTCCATAGAACATTTTGTCGTCAAACCATGTTTTTATCGTTATTTCCCCGCCATCAGGCGAATACTTGAGCGCGTTTGAAAGCAGGTTGGTCATAACCTGTATGATTTTATTCTTATCGACAAGTATTATCTCACTTTTCTCCGGAAGTGTCAAAATAATTTTATGCCTGGTTGAGGCATTTTTAAAGGTCTCATATACCGTGAGCATAAGTTCGTTCATGTCAACCGGCTCCAGGGCGAGGCTTAAGCCCTTCCCGGCGTCAATTCTGGAGAGGTCCAGAAGATCGCCTATCAACGCTCCAAGGCGCTGTGTTTCCCTGTTTATAATATCGGCGTATTTTTTAACCTTTTCATTGTCCACGTTGCGCACCATCATGAGCTCGGAATAGGCCTGTATCGGGGTGAGCGGGGTCCTGAGCTCGTGCGACACCATGTTTAAAAATTCTGATTTCATCTTATCAAGTTCCTTGATCTCGGTTATGTCCCTGAAAACCGCTACAGAACCCGCCGCCTCGTTTTTTTCGTCTATTATCGGCGCGAAAACCGCTGCAAAGATGTGCTCCTTGTTCCCCATCTGGAACTTCACTTCGGTTTTCGTTATGCTTTTCACCGCCAGAACGGTGGTAAAATTATCCCTTAAATCCCTGATTTTTACAACATCCTCAAGGGGTCTGCCCTCGGCCCTGCCGCCGTCGATGGAAAATATGCGCTCGGCCACCCTGTTTACCTTCACTATTTTCTTTTCGCTGTTGACAGCCAGCACCGCGTCTTCCATGGACTGGACAATGGATTCAATGCGCAGTTTTTCTATTGAAAGGTTCATATTGGCGTTTTTAAGGTCCTTGTTCAACTGCTCGGCGCGCTCCTCAAGGTGCTCGTATAAATTAGCGTTTTCTATGGCGATGGCCGCCTGTGACGCGAGGGCCTCAAGGAACTTTATCTCGGTCTTTGAAAAACTCCCGCCGCCTATCTTGTTCAATACCTGCACCACTCCTATGGTCTGGTTCCTTACCTTCAGCGGCACGCATATGACCGAGCGGGTGATAAACTGCGTCTGTTCGTCCACGCGTCTGGCAAAGCGCGGATCCTGTGAAACATCGGGTACGAGCAGGGATTCTCCGGTATAAGCCACCCAGCCGGCGATGCCCTCCCCCATTTTAAGCCGTATTTTTTTTACAACATCTTCCTTTGGCCCGGTCGCAACCTCGAAGAAAAGCTCGTTGCGTTCGCTGTCGATTAAAAACACCGAGGAAACCTCGGCCTGCATGACCTTTTCGGCGGACTGCATTATTATTTTCAGCAGCTGGTCAAGGTTGCGGGTGGAATTTATGATTATGGACGCTTCCATGAGAGCGCTCATTTTCGCTATTTCTTCCTCTTTTTCCTTATTGGCCATGTGCGTTATATATTCCTGGACCGATAGCTCTATGACGATATTGAAAAGGTCCACAATGAGGTCGGCTATGTTTATGAGGCGCTCGTCTGAAAAGACGGTCTGGGACTTATATGCCGCAAACAGTTCGGCATAATCCACCCCGGCCTTTTCAGCGAGCTGTTTGACAAGCAGGTCGTTGCTGACGCGCTCTTTTATGCCCACAAAAATATTGAATTTTTTTCCGTAAAAATACGTGGAGGCGCAGTAGTAAACGCAGTCGGCATATAGGGTGATGAAACGGGCTTCCTTATCGATGTTTTCATGGTTGATTTCGCAGAGTTTTTTACCCTCTTCAGTGGAGGTAAGTATGTTGTAGAAATCGCTAAAATTTGATTCCTCGGTGTTTATCTTGCCGTCCTCGCTCATTACCTTAATGGCGATGCCGAGGTCCTTTGCGAATTTATACTGGATCCCCTCCCATACGCGTATATTAAAGAGTTTGGAGGAATCAATTGTGGTTTGCTTTGGAAAATTGTCTTCAGCCATTATTCCTCATGCTTTCTAAAGGCGATTTTTTTGTCTGTTGCCTGAAAAAATCCCGTTTTCAGGCCGCCGCCTGACAGCTATATTTATATAATATATTAAGGGAATAAACAACAAGAAAATTCATCAGAGATGCCTCATGAATGAACATTTCCGTACTAAAAAGAAAAACCCGGCGGATATTATCCGCCGGGTTTTTATTGTTAACTTGTTGCTTAAATTTTGGTTACGTTCGCAGCCTGCGGCCCTTTTGCGCCTTCAGTTACGTCAAAGCTGACTTCATCGCCTTCTTTTAAAGACTTGAATCCGTCCCCCTGAATGGCCTGGTAGTGAACAAACACATCCTTGCCGCCTTCCATTTCGATAAATCCGTAACCTTTCTTGTCATTAAACCACTTAACTTTTCCCTTCGGCATAACTAAAACCTCCAAAAATTTTAAAATCTTGTAGAACACTTCTACAGTATTATAAAGGATAACACAAATTCGCCGTACGTCAATGGTTAAATGTGATAATTTTAGATAATTTAACAGATAATTTTGTACTGTCGAAAAACCCCGCCGGCACCGCGGCAACTGCAGCGCCCGTAATGCCGCATTTTCCGGTGAAGCAAATCTTGAATTTTACTTTTTATTACCCTTACGGCCATCGCCGTCCGCCACCCTCATAATGAAGAAAATAACCGGCAGCAAAATAACAACACAAACAAGGGCAAATATTCCAAGAGACATATTTATCGCCCTGAGAGCCAAAAGGGCAATCCAGGCCGCCGCCCAGACAAAAACAAAAAACAGACATATTTTAAATTTATTTTTATAAATTAACTTTTCCTTTTTGGTTATTTTTTTCGGTTTTTCAGCAGCCCTAACCGCCATAAATCCACCTCCTCAAATTTAAATTGCCTGATATTAACGCTTAAAACCTTCCAGTATTTCATAAACCTTATTTTTGAGTAAATATGGGTCAAACGGCTTGGTAATAAATTCATCCGCTCCACTTTTGAATCCTTCTTTAATATTTGTTTCATGAACCAGCGCGGAAAACATGACTACGGGTATTTCCTTGAACCTATTATCAGATTTTATTTTTTTGCAGACTTCGTAACCGCTTAATCCCGGCATTAGAATGTCGAGCAATATCAAATCAACCTTTTCTCCTTTTTCAAGTATTTCCAGGCAAACTTCTCCCGATTCCGCTTCCAACACATCGTATTTTTTATCCATACTAAAAGCGATCTTAATTAATTTAACAATCTCAGGCTCGTCATCAACTACCATAATTTTCATGCCAGCCTCCTTGAAATATCTGTTTTCAATACAATTATACCATTTAATAATTGAAATTGCTTGATTCTATTCAAAATACTCATTTGGTACCGGCGAAAAACCCGCCAAATGTTGCTTTGTCCGGCTGAAAAAAAACGGCAATAATATCGTTGTTTTCCTGCTTACCTGTAAACAAAATAATTAGTCGCGTCTTTTCCCTTGCGTTTGGCAATATACATCAGGTCGTCGGCCATTTTTATCATCGCGTCAACCGAGCCCGGCGGTTTTAGGAAAGTTACAACTCCAAAGCTGAAAGTGACATGCCATTTCATTTTTTCCATCCTGTTCATCATCACTTCGTGCAGTTTTGCCATTATTGTTTTTGCCTGCGCCGGAGAGGCTTCTATGAACAATATCGCGAATTCATCGCCGCCCATCCTCGCGACAACGTCGGTGGGCCTTATTTTTTTCCTGATTGTATAAGCAAGGTCGTGCAGAAGCGCATCGCCGGTATTGTGTCCGTAATTGTCGTTTATGCTCTTAAAATTATCAATATCAAAATAGGCCAGTGTCACCGGTTCCCTGTATCTTTTGAGCCTTGCAAGCTCCATTCCCGCATAGTTGAAAAAAGCCCTGCTGTTGGATATTTTTGTCAAAAAATCCTCATTGGCAAATTTTATCTCTCCCGACAAATACCGCCTCACTATGAGTACAAGCGCTGAAAACACAAGAAAAAGTATACCCCGCGCCGCGGCGTTTATATAAGGCGTCAGCGCCATAATATATTTGTGCCCCTTTATCAGGTCGCCGGCCAGCCATGTTAAGGCCGCTAAAAGTGAAATGGTTATGCCGCTTTTCCTTCCGGCATACCACGCGACAGCCACCACCGGAACGATATAAAATATTGAAAAAGAAAATTCGCCGCCCGCGTACCAGTCGACCCAGCCGATTAAAAAGCAGGCCATGACGCTTGCCGCAATTATTACTTTAGGATTGACAGCCTTGAGCCGTTTGTCAATATCTGAAAATTTCATATTACCCCCGTGGGCCGGCGCAGAATAATCCGCCCTGTTTGGCTTATTATAACAAATAGATAGAAATTAAAGGGAATTAAATAAAACGGCTATTTTAACAAGGGGTAGAGGCAGATGAATTTGTGTGATATAGGCCCATCCATTAACCGTTAAAGAAAACGGGCCGCATGCCGGGAGTTTCAAATTCCCGTACTTTGCGGCCCGCAGTTTTATACTATTGCCCGGGGTTTTAAAACGTGCTCCCGGCCAGTTTTTAAATGATTTACTTTGTTAAGTTCAGCCTTGCCGTCTGGTAAACCTGTACGCTGCACTGGGCGGTGTATCCGCCCGTTCCGGACATTGTTATATAAGGTTGTCTCTGCTGGTTTACCAGCACTGCGTAACTGCTTCCTGTCTGGTAAACAAAGGTGAATGTATAGGGGGAAATTGCCGAATCGTCGGTGTAATAGGTTTTACTGTAATCCGAACTATATATGTACTCAAAACTTACGCCGGAATCACCGGCGACTGTCCATGTTGCCGACGAACCGTCGCCTGCAATGGTTATTCCCCCCGGCACATTGTCTACCTGTGCCGTAAATGTCCTTCCGTCATATGTCACTATCTGGATTTCGTAGTTATTCCCGGGAACATAAGTTGCTGGTGAGCTATTAACATAATCTCCGTAAGACGCGTTATAAGGCATCTGTACGGGAGGATTCGCATCGCCAAGGTCGTCTATCTGCACCTGAGCGGTGTCCACCTCACTGCCGTTCTCCATCACCCTGGCTTGATAACTTATGCTACCCGAATCACTGGTGATATAAACGTCCGAGCTTATGGAAGGAAGCGCCGTGCTCGTAAATGTAGGCGTCACTGTAGCGGTTTCGGTATAAAACACGGTATTTGTTGCGGTGGCTGTTGCGGTAAGCACCTCAGTTGCGGTTCCATTCATAACAGGCGTGCTTGTGCCCGTCGCCGATGTGCCCGTTGATACCGGAGATGCCGGACTTGACTTGGAACAATTTGTAATAAATATGACAAGCAGAAAGCCTGCCACGATAGAAAAAAATAGTAAAAATTTATTGCCTGTATTTTTCATTGTTTCCTCCGTGTCGTTTTTTATTATCCAATTTTAAAATCTCTGGAAATTATTATATATGCCAAAGATTATAACAAAACCAATCAACCTAAAATTTTTTATAATTTTATTACAGACGCCATCAAAAATCAACAAAAATTTTCATTCCGTGGGTTCCATGGCATAAACTTTCATTTTTTACCTGCAAAAGCGTTATAGCCAAAATTGACATTTGAATGGTTAAGAAAATGCTATTGGGTTATCAGACATAATATCCCCTGCGGGGCTGGTTCATTTTTAATTGATTTATGGCATAAAAGTAATTCTTCTGTCTCCTTTCTTTATCGGTCCGATCCATTCATTTCGCTGGGGGTTTATAAAATAAATAAAGGCCGGGTTATATGTTTCCCCGGCCGTTATGCCTAATTAGATTTATCGTATTATATACTTATGACTTTTTTGGCATTATTGTATCGGTGACCAATTTTTCAATTTCCTTTTCAGTGAATTCACTTTTTGATGGCTTCCGTTTTGACTTTTTATCAACAAATAATGTTTTCCCGTTTTCAAATATTAATTTCAGAATTACACGTTTCCCACACTTAACATCCATTCCTAAAGGCGATAATTTATCATTAATATTTTGTTCAAATGTTATAGCCGTCTTGCCGTGATAAAGAATATGAAACTCCTCTATCTGGGCTATAAATTCAACCCTGATCTTATCACCAAACTTTTTTATAACGCCTTTCACTTTATTATATAAAACTTTTATTTGTTCTTCATATTGCCGCAATTCTTCATCTATCTTTTTTTGCTTATCATTAATTAATCGTGTCGCTTTGTTTTCTGTTTGCTGCTTTTCCATTTCCTTTCTTCTTTTTTTCCATACATCTCCAGTTTTTCCAGTTTTATCTGCCAATTCTCTGCCTCCTAGTTTGTTTTAAATCTTTATTATCAGATATCTGATCGTGGCCGGAAAAACTTAATTCTTAAGATATATATAAAATCTTTTTTAAGGCAAACAATTACGCCTCCTTAAAGAGTATTTATACATTCATTTGTCAATTAAGTATATAGCAATTAACATGCCGCAAAATGTTTTGAATTTATTCTGGTTTTTTATGATATAAAACATCATTATAATAACTTAATTATACGGCAAAGTCCCACGATTGATGATTTAATCAGGTAAGTTTAAAACAATTAATCAAAATCAATGTCTCATTATAATACAATACGTATTTTTGATGCATGCTGGTTTTTAAATGCTTTTTGCCCTTCCCTAGGTACTGTCGAAAAACCCCATAAATGTTACCTGATCCCGGGTATATGGTGTTTTTATCGGCCTTGCGCCGCTCATCTGATGGCCTCGCAAGAGGCCGTCNNGCCGAAGGAATCCGAGAAAAATACCATATACCCGGGATAAACCTTGCAACAGGTTTTTCGACAGTACCCCCTAACCTATTTTGCAGTTATAAAGAGTGGCGTTTCGTATAATATTCATAATCCCTCTCATCTAATCAGTCTATCTCTTTCTTTGGGGCGATCAATCCGCCGACTTCGAACAATTGCATTTACAGTCCATAAATTTTCCAAATTGCCTTGGCCATAAGTTTTGCCACTATTGAACTGCCTGATTTTTTCTTGTCCGGTGAAAATGGTTTTGAACCGAAAACAATTTTTGGATCAACCTTGCCATTTAGCATTGCTAAATCCGTATATTTGATATCAGGGTGCGTGTATCTTCTCCTATTTTGGGTTCTGTCTTTATAGTTGATTGATCTTTTAGGACAAAACTGGATACAGGCCATACACTGCTCACAGTGGTGGTTGAAGTAAGGACGCCCGGTATCATCAAGTCCGATATTTCCAACCGGACAGACTTTTTCACAAATTCCGCATTTAATGCAATCATCCGATACACTGTAATATTTATCCATTTCCGGAATCAGCGGAATTAATGCCCTGTAGGCGATTTCCTGCAGCAATTCAATTCCCGGTATCTGATTTGATTCTCTGTTCTTAATTGACTTTAAAATAGGTTCAAAATCAATTTCCGACTTTTTTGTCTCTTCTTTGACTGTATCCCTCATGTCATAAGAAACAACATAATTTGAAAACATATCAAGCATTTTGCCGTAATTAAGGGTGATTCCTTTTCTTTTCAATAATTTCTTAATATGGCACAGAGTATTGCCGTCATACTTTCCTGCGGTTACAACGGTGTAATAATAAGCATTTTTATTATGTTCTAAATTAAGGTTGCCGATAAATTCCGCGACTTTTCCAGGTTCTCCACGATAATAGGTCGGCAATACGAAACCGATTGTTTCATGTCCACCGGCCGCCTCATATTGTGTGTCGCTCCCCATTGAAACAATATCGCAATCGCCCAATGCCGCCGCGATGTCTTTTGCTACCTTGAGGCTGTTTCCTGTTCCAGTAAAAACATAAACAATGTTTCTATTCATTTTAACCTCCAATAAAGTATTCATGCACATATATGCACGTATTAATCTATAAATATTCAAACTTTCCGGTTCAAATGGTACTTTATTTCGCTTTCTGATCGGATAATTTGAGCAATTTTTTTATATTGACTGTTGTCTTTTCAAATTGTTCCATAATAAAACTGCTGTTAATTTCATAATATACATTTCGTCCCTGCTTCTCTTTTAGCACGATACCGTAGCGATGCATCAAATCAAGATGTTTTGAGATTACCGAGCGGTCTTGTGTAAATTTTTCTGAAATCTCTTTGATATTTTTTTTGCCGTAACTCACAAGATAAATCAAGATATCGCTTCTGACGGGATCGAATAATGTTTTGTAAAAATCAAAATTAATATTTTCATTAAGCGATTGACCGCACGCAATGACATTTTTATTAATTCCCATATTTACACTCCCTGTTCGGTATTATTGTGTCTAAACAATAAGTCAATTTTCTTTCCTTCATGCACTGCTATTCTATAATAATACAGAGTGCCTGCCGCTGTGCTAAATTTTATTATATATTGTACACAAACATTATATATGCACGCATATGCACATGTCAAGGATAAAGAACGAGTCGGAAATTTTTAAAAATCGGGCAAATAGGCTTCTCGTTTTTTGAAAGACCTTCAATCCAAATATCCCTGCAATTTGGATCAGTATATTTTATAGAGTTTTGGTAACAATACGTGAAAAACGCTAAGTTTTTAGAATCGAAAACGCTCTTTTCCCTTTCACCTTTTCCAACATTTTCTAAATAGTTGCCTTATACCCTACCGTATCACGGCGACCTTTGCTTTTTCTGTGTATGAATCGGTCTCTATGATTATTATATACGTGCCGCTGGCAACGGTTTTTCCAGCCGTATTTTGGCCGTCCCACGAGCACTCTTCCTGATCGTTTTTACCGTCCACATTGCCGTTAAAGAGTTCCTTTATCAGCACCCCGTTCTTGCTGAACACCCTGATCTTTACTTTGCCGGGGCCGTAAATATTATACGATACCCTGGTCCTCTCGCCATTGTCCGGGTCTATCACGTTATGGAATATCCTGTGTTCCACCCCGGTCAGGTCCGTGGCTTTCCTGTAAGTACCGTCCGTTGTGGCTGAATTGCCGCAAATATCCGTGTATGTCACTTTTATTGTATCTATGTCTCCGTACCCGGCCTGTTTGGGGTAAATCACCTGGTAGGAAGTCGTCATGGGAATCAGCGTTGCCGTAAAATTCTGCGTAACCATACCGTAGCCGTGAGGCTTTACAGCCACAGCAGGCGCCTGGGCAAAAGGGATATTGGACATTATCACTATAACGACATTGCCGTTCTGGCCGTCCTGATTATACTTGGCCAGTACGCTGACTACAGGTGTTGCTCCGGCGCATATGACGGCTGTAGCGGTCATGGTAATGGTCGGCGGAGTTGGCGTCGTAGAACCTGCGGTTACTGTTACCGTCGATGTGAGAGTGAACGTAGGTGTGGCAGAGAATGATCCCGCTAAATTAGTCATGGTAACGGTCGGGGTAATAGTGACTGTCTGGGTGAGTGTCCGGGTCTGAGTCGGCGTAAATGTTTTTGTGGTATTGGATGTTGCCGTGGCTGTCGGCCATGGCCCTCCGGTGCAGATGTTCTGGACATAGTAAAAATCCTTCGCCCACGGGCACATGCAGACATGCAGCCTTCCAGAGATGTCGCTTTTGATCACGACTTTATTGGGGCCTGTTCCGCTTATTACCGGGAATGTTATGGGGATTAAAGACTCCCTGCCGTTTCCGTCCCAGTCTGTCCAGGTTGTGCCGTTCCATTTTGCCACAGCCACATTGTGATCGTCAATATTCATGGCCACATAGGGCGTGCCCGTGCTGTCAAGGCACATGTCGCTTACGTAGTCGAAAGTTATTTCCGCTATATTTGCGAGGGCATTTGCTGTCCCGCTGCCGCTTGCGTCAACCCACGCAGTGCCGTCCCACCACAGATAAAAAAACGGATAACCGGAAGCAATGCCGTTGTTCTGGAACTCCACGTGCGGCCTGTCAAGGGAATCAATCCTCACTCTGGGCATGATCAACTGGGTTCCCGAAGTATATATATTTATAGAGGCCGCGCCAGTGCCGGTAACATCGGTCCATGATAGGCCGTTCCATCTTACTAAAGCGGCAGTATAGTTATTACGTATGAACGCCACATAAGGCGTGCCTGTGCTGTCAAGGGCTATGCTGGGCTGGTGCGAAGTTTCGTTAAGAATCGCAACAGGCCCCGTGGCTGTACCGTCCGCATTTACCCAGGCGCTGCCGCTCCATTTCTGGTAATACACCCTGAGGTTGGTCGTGTACCAGGTAATTTGCGGGTTGCCCGCATTGTCCAATGCCATTCCCATATCCGACGCATTGTCGCTCCCGGGTATGAGCTGCAGCCCGGCTGAACCGTCCGCGCCTACCCAGGCGCTGCCGTTCCATTTCGCGAAGTACAGATATGCGGTCCCGCTGACCACAGGGTATCCTATGCATAGAATATAGGGTTGGTTGCCGGGACCCATCTGTATCTTAGGGTACCTGCCTGCCCCGCCTGTGAAAGAAGTCACCCTGGCGTTAAGGGTATTTGCCCCAAGCGCGTCAACCCACACACTGCCGTTCCATTTTTTGTAATATATCTGATAATTGGCCGTGTAAGAACTGTCCATCCATACCACATTCTGCATTCCTGCGCTGTCTATGGCTATATCCGGGTCGTATGACAGCCCGGGTGAGTTTGAAACATTTATTGATTCCACACTGTTTCCGTCAACGTCGACCCAGCAAAGGGAAGATACTGCCGGCGTGTTTGTTGCTACACCGAAAGTGACGCTCAGTGTAATGGTCGCTGTCGGTGTGAATGTAGCCGTGAAAGTGTTTGTACCTCCGGGTGTGGTATATGTCATTGTAACCGTCGGGGTGTCTATGCGTGTGAAAGTTGCGCTGCCGCCTATAATTGTCGGCGTCGATGTAAAAGTCGGCGTGAATGTGGGTGATCCGCATACCGGGCGCATTATTATACTATTTGAAAGCTGCGCCACTTCAGGCGCTGATCCGTTAATAAACGCCTGGTTTGTTATTGAAGCGCAGGTATTTACAGTGCCCCACCACGTAAAGGTGCCGCCTTCATTAGATACTGTTCCAAGGTTCCATTTCGCAATCTGGGCATTTCCAGAATAAGGATACGGCCCCTGCTGCCCGATATATGTTATTGAACCATCAGAGGTTCCGGCAACAGCGTTCGGAATAGTGTCCCATACAACCGTATTAGTCGATACACGCGGGTTGAATATCTGGAAATTATTATATGAATCCTGGACATATGGCGAGGAAACATCGCCGCTCTCTTCCCCGAAACCCGCCATCCACTGTGTTCCATTATTGCAGTCCATTCCATTTGCGGCGCCGTTGGGGTCTGTCCAGTCTATTTGATAACCGACAGGCTCCGGGCTGCCTCTCTGCCACGCCTTTGCCTGGAAATGGTACTGGTTTGCCGGGTCCACCCATACCTTCATTACCCACCACTGATTCGCTGTAATCTGCGGATCAGCTCCTATTATTGTTGGCGTCGGCCAGTTGCATGAAGGCGTGCATGCCTGGAAATCTATGTGGCCGCCCATATACGTTCCTATATTTTTATCCACAGATATTATTAATGCGTAAGCCTTGCCTCCGACATTTCCATCGTTTCTGAAGTACATTAATGCGTCGGCTCCTTCATTTGTCTCCGGATTTATATTCGCCTCTCCATAGACTATGCCGCTGCAAAGCGCGTTTCCGGAAACGCCCTGATACAATAATCCGGGATATGTGGAGGCTGTTGTAACCATGCCTGTTATTACCCTGTCCCCTGTGTTGCAGGCGTCGGATATTGTCCACTGCCCGTTTGCGCCGTTCTGTGGTTCAAACCGCCATCCTGTAGGAGGCGATCCCGCGATAGAGTTGGAGCTGCCATAAACTCCCATCGCAAGATCGTCAAATGACTGAAATGCCGCAAGCTGCATTCCATTTACATTATAATTAAGATAGTAGGTTACAACATCGCCATAACTCGGATTCGGCGCGCTCTGTGATGTTGCAATTGATATTGCCGCCTGTCCCACGATACAGTTTGCGCTCGCGTTCTGGCTCGGGGCGCCGGCCATTGTTCCCTGTGCGCTATTCGCATAATTAGCTCCCATTGTTGGCGGACTCTGTGTTTCCTTATACAACATCCAGACTGTTCCAGAAGCAGAGCCTGGAATACCCGTCCTGTCAGGCAGCTGCCATGTAAAATTACCGGATGTTGCCCCAATTGAAGGACCAGTAACTGTCCCACCCGACATTCCTGCCGGGCCGAATGAAACCAACTGTAAATCATTTCCTGGAGATGGCGGTATTGTATCTGTCAATGTAAGCTGTCCGTTCCAGTATGTGTAGTTTATTGAATAAAGTACCAGGTCCCCATCCGCCTGTACTTCACCTGAAGCTGTCTTACTCATTGTGAATCCCTTTGCCTGTGTCCCCATTGTCCAGCTTACTGGCGCAGGCTCGCTGTTGCACGCGCCCGTATCCCCGGCCGCCATCCAGTCCGCAGCGTTCATGTTGGCATCTTTTAAAGCTGCGTGAATATAAAGCTGGCTTAAGTTGCATCCGGGAAAATCTGATGCCGGAGGAATGTGTACATTGTAAACGTTGGTAAATAATTTTCCGTTCTGGGTTGCGCAGTCAGTGCAGGTTGGTGTTCCGCCGTTCGGGTTCGCGTTTGCCATCCAACCAATGGGGCCTCCGGGATTTCCGCCGTCAGGCAGCGACGTTGCTACATCCACACCCGCCGCGCTTACAACAAATATCTGGCCGTTGTTGGAGAGGTCCGCGCTTGACTTTGCCGGTGATGAACTTATCGCTACCGCTATAAATTCGGAATTATATAATTGCGCGCAGTATGTGACCGTAATTTGAACCAGGTCCCCAAAATTTGGGTTTGGAGGATTCATTGAAACCGATATCACCTTGCCTCCGGCAGAGGCAAAAAGTGATGTTGAAATGAGAATCAAAAAAATGACTGCAATTAGTTTTTTCATGTTTTTCTCCTTGTTGCTTTAAAGTTTCTCCTCACACATATTATGACAGAACCATTGGTAAAAAAGTTCCAGCTATTTTTCCTATTTTTCCTCTTTTGCCTTTGTTTTGGCATCATTAATGAAGTCGGCATCCACGGATATCCTGTTTGTCTGGCCAAGGGTGTCAAATCGGCAAAGACAGTGTGGGTGTCAAGTGTGGGGTCACCTCACATATAGCTTTTATATTTCATGTTTTTTCTTTTCCGTATATATCCCGGCTATTTTGTTTACTTCCTGCATCGTATTTTTGTTCTCCGCTATTTCCCTTACCACTCCTGCTATTGACCTTCCTATGCTGCCGTGATGCATTCCGTTCAGCAGTACCGCTATTTCCGTGTTATTTTCCCGGCATCCCCGGAAAGTAGATACATCAACATTTGCTTTTCACGGTTCCATCGGCCTTTCTTTTCAATCAGGTCTTTTTCTGTCCTGTTATAATACCCGGCCACAGCCGCTATTATTTCATCCGATTCATATATATTCTTCAGCCTTGTACTGTTCGCAATCTCCGCGCTTATATTTTTATCCTTGACCAGAGCTTTATTCTTTTGACAAAATCTTCGCTTCCAAGTATATATCCTCCGTACGCGCCTATCCTTTCGCCGCCGGCGATATTTTTTTAAAACTTGTTTGGGTATAATCTCTATTACAAAATCTACATTTTTTATTCTGTGACTCACCAATAAATATGTTCTTTTCCACATTATTTGAAAAATTGAATAAAGGATGATGATTAGGATAATGAATATCAACATTTATTATTTCATTTCTTTGATTACAATTTGATTTGCTATTTGAATCCAAGCTTCGCCTTCATTTTATTGCCATCAATTGAAAGCATTAATCACCTTAACGTCTATGTTTTAATTTAATTTGTCTATTATAAATTACTTAAAGGTAAAAACGCTCGAATCTTTTCCTTATTTGCTTTATATGTCTTTTTATCACTTATAATAAGCCCTATTGCTTCTATTTCATGTAAATCTCTTGATAATGTTTTTCTTGTTTTATTTCTATATGCGTCAATGATAGATCTGCTCAAAGAAAGTAATTCTTCAAAAACGACTGGTTTCTCCGCTTTAGATAATTCAAGAACCAGCGTCCTTCTTCTTTTTGTAGTGACTTCATTATGCTTGTGTTCCCTAAAGACTTCATATATATAACTTTCCCACGATAAATCAAATACAAATTTAAAGATATAATCAAGTTGTTCTCTTAAACTATCTAAAAATCCACGTACTGCATATGTAATAAAACTTGTTAACTCACGGGTTTTAGTTGCGTTTTCAAGTTCTCTATAATATTCATTCCTTGTAGCATTATAATGATTACTCAAAAGTTGTGCAGTTGGTGACGGGAACCCAGAGCTTAGTAAAATATAGAACTCTATCATTCTGGCGGTCCTTCCATTTCCATCTCCGAAGGGATGAATCAACACAAAATAAACATGTGCTGCAATTGCTTTAATAATACTATTTAAAGCAGGTCTATCCTCACATACAGTAAAATTAGTCGTATTTAACCATTCGCAATATTTCTCCATTAGGATCGGCACATCATTATAATCCGGGCCTCTATAATTTCCAATAACAACCGAGCATTTTCTAAATTCTCCCGGATTAACGTGCTCTGCGACCGGAATTTCTTCTAAAATCTTTTTATTATAATATTGAATATCTTTAACATTGATCAAATGTTCCTTTTCTTCTACTATTTTTTTATCCTTTATTTCATTACAAAGAAAAGTAATGTTATCAACCTCTTTACCTAAATACTCTTTTGAAGGAGGTAATTTAAGTTTATTTTCGACTCTTAATCTTACCTCTTCCTCAGTTAATGTATTTCCTTCAATGGCGGTTGTTGCTTGAACTCCTTTTATTAGATAAACTCTGTGCATTTCCTCAGATATATTTGGTTTTAATGGAATCTTTGATATGTGTTCGATCTTTGATAAACATTCTCCTATTTGAATCCATGTAGTAAATGGAATTTTAGTTAAATTAACGGTAAAATTGATATTTGGATATTTCTCTATTAAATTGTCCATATTTTTGTCCTTTTCTTATTATATAATATACCTTATAAATATCACATAATTATAATTATGCAAACAAATTGTCCTATTTTTTGTCCTAATTATTATACTTAATATCACATATTTTGTCAAACACTTTATCCAATTGACCTATTTTAATGCTCATTTTGACCACTTCTTCCCTATTTAACACCTTGCTTTGGTGACCAAATTCTAACTGGTTTCATTTAATGGTAATTTTCCTCCATTCTACCTATTTAGTATTAATTCCTCCCCATTTTCGTAAACTTTTCACCACTTTCTAACAGGTTTCATTTAATCGAGGTTTCGTTCCTTTTCTCATTTAATATCAATTATTTTAATTAAATAATTCCCCTAAGTCTTGACTTCATCAATTATTTAATATATATCTTGGCCTACAATCAATTATTTCAATAGGAGGAATGGCATGTTGGAATCCGACTCTGATATCCCTTTAATTAATAAATGAAGCAAATGTCTCAAATAATGCTTTTCTGATTCGTAGCATTATGGGTCTAATAGCAGATGGCGTAATGTAATACGTGTAGGTTTTTGTATTTCTCGGTGTCGGTGAACATGTTGCGGTCATAGTTGGAGATAGTACCGAATCGTCTACTATAGTTGAGTTGCTATAGTTTAACGCACACATATAGTTTCCACCATGTACAATACCACTGTACCCCAATCCGTATAGAGTGCACACGAGAGAGCCGTCAATAACGGAGCTAATGGTTATATTACCATCATTCCCTACGACCCATACATTTTGACCGTAAACTGCTATAGAGTTAACAAGTGACCCAGAATTCCAGGACTTAACGAGCTCATTTGTAGCCAAATTATACTTTCTAACTAATCCAGGGTCTAAAAATGTCCCAGCATAGTAGTAGGTGCCGTCAGAGCATACCCTATATGTATCTGCATCTGTTGTGTTAGTCTGATACTCACCTGTGTCTACATTTATTCTCGAGATGAAACCATAGTTTGCGGCCAGAATATATCCTTGGTTATTTTCAGCGGAGTAGGCGTAGCAGATGCCATTTACACCAGCTTGTCCTGTCACTGTTAGGTCTATTGCGTAAGATATGGGGTCAAACTTTAACACATAACCAGGATTTTCCAGGCTGGTATTTGATTGTGCCACACCTATCCAGAGCTTCTTCTCATTTGGGTCCCAAACTACGCTCTGTATTCCACCGCTATTCTCTCCGCCAACACCAGTTGGGTTCATCTGGAATAATTTTTCTACTAATCCTGTTGTTGGGTTAAACTTGGCTAAAGTGCCGTAAGTATCATAACATCCAAGCCAAATGTACGTTCCATCATAGGCTATTTCCATTATGCCATCTGAGGGTATTCCCTGACCACCAAGAGACCAAGCTCCTGCTAAAGTTCCTGATACTGGGTCTATTTTTTCTAAACTCTGGTCATATGCAGCCCAAAAATATGTTCCGTCCCATCCTGGATAGTTCTTAGCACCAGCGGATACTATGTGGTCCACCCTCGGGCAGCCTGGAAGAGGCGTTGGTGTACCCGTATATGTTGGGGATACTGTCCAAGTAGTTGTTGCCGAGACTATGGGAGAGTTGGTAAATGTTGGAGTAAATGACGGGGTAATTCCAACTTGTACATAAAATATAACTGGAGCTCCCCACGGCGCAGGTGTTACGGTCAAGTCTGGGGCTATATATGTTTGCATTGTATATGTCCCAGCAGTAAGTCCATGTGTTAGCGGTGCCTGGTCCATAAGACCGTAACTTATGTTCACTGGATTAGCACAGAATCCAGATGCAGCGGTAAAAGTTATAGTATTGCCTGATACTGGGTAAGACCAAGAGCCACCACAAGAAGCGCTATGTCCATTAAATCTTAATCCATCAGCATATAACTGAGCTGGTAAAGTAATAAATAGGTAGAGGGGGTCAGACGGGTTAGTTGCCCATGTAACATTATACTCAGAATTTATGGAGGAACTGTCAATCTGCAGGCCTGCTGGGATAACTATGGGTGTTGGCGCCGTATATTCCACCCCGCCATATGTGGTTATTACCGTTGGCTGTGGATATGGTGTTGGTGTTGAAGTGGCTCCAGCTCTAAGAGGTATAATCAATAATATTAAGAATAACAGCAGTTTTCTCATGCTAAAGTACTCCTAGTTATCAGTATACGTCATTACCTTCATTCTCGCGTTGGCACAAGTCCTTGGTTTCAACATCTAACTTAAGGGTATGAATAAAATACAGCTTCACTTTTCGTAAAGCCCTGTGGTATATGGCCCACTTATCCACCAAATTCTCCGTCCCTTTAAGCTCATGGTAAGCCTCAAGGATAAAGCGTTGCAGGGCTGTTTTATACCCTGGCTCCTTCATATGATTCAATATGTCCTGGCGGTAGGACTCTGGAAATTCATATATAGCCAGTCAACCGCATTTTTTACCAAATATTCCGCAGAATCTATGTAGAAAATATCTTTCATCTTTTCAACATTGTATGAACTGAACGGGCAATCAATCCTTCATTTTATCGATTCCTTCATTGCTACCATAGCGGCGATAAATCCTTCTTTTTGTCAATCTATCTCGCCCATTTCCACAGTGGCAATCAATTCCTCATTTTATCCCTTTGCCCCGTCTATTTCCATAACGGCGATAAATATATTCATTTTATAACTTTGCCCCGTCTATTTCCATGAGTGAGCGATAAATTTATACCTCTATTTAATCTATCTCGTCTATTACTTCCCGTGGGCTACAGTTTAGTTGGGCGATTTATGGTATCTTGATTCCAAATATAAATGTTTTCTGTAATCTATATTTGCCAAACCAATAAATCCATGTTTCCGTGTTTTTAAACTTTCTTTCCCTTAATGGTTCTGTATATCTTGGGGCCTTATAGGTTATTTCGTCATTTTCTTTTGTAATATAAATATTTACATAACCTGACACTTTACATTTACCAAAACTTATAACACTATTAAAATTATTAATTACTTTCGCTGCTACGAAATTGCTTTTATCGAAAAGATATAGATCTGTTTTAAAAATTGATTTCAGTCTGCCCTGCTGTATTCCAAATATTTCGTATTCAGAAGCACCTACTCCACCTGCCCAAGAACCGTCATCAAAGAATGAAATTTGCAATCCCCCATTACAACCAAGATCATGAAATTCAATTTTTGTGGTTCCATTATTATGTGTTCTTCTATTAATCTTAAATAATGTATTATAATCTTTTGAACATAAGATAAAATAGTGTAAATCACAACTTTCACAACTACCCTTTGCCTCCGCTATTATTAATTTATATGACTTTCCTTCAGATATCGCCGAATAAACTTCAAAATTCTGTAAATAATATTGGATTTTCTCGTCTTCATTTAAAGGATCTCCAACATCCGAAAACTCCTTGAATATAATTCCTTTTATTTTTGCTATTTCAGCAGTGCTTATATTAGTGTTATTAATAGTATTGGTATTTCTTTTTATGGGATATTCATACTCATATCTCATATGCTCAGTCGCCATTATCTTGTTCTGCTCAGTTATAGCAGAAAAGCATAGTAATGGTAAGCAAACTGTTAAAATCATTATTAAACTTACTTTTTTCACAAATTCTCCTTCCTCCTTCCCTTTCAATCGAAATCTATTTATTCCATAGGGGGCAATCAATCTATCCCTTCATTTTATCCATTTCCACGGGGCAACAAACAAATCCGTCTTCCCCCATTTTATCAATCCATCTATCTCGCCCATTTCCATAACGGCGATAAATCTATCCTTCCATTTTATTCATACTTCATTACAAATCCTTTGTCCCCATTTCCTTCATCAGTGAATGCAATATATGGAATTCCCTTATATATTCTCAATTGAACATCTGCCGCCCTTCCTACTGACAATCCCTTTGCACCAACATATTTCCAATTATTTCCTTCGTATTTCATTACTGCTATTTTATCTGAAATACCCTCATCCGAATATGCAATATATGGAATTCCGTTGTAAATTTGAAACTGAATAAACGAAACACTGTCCACAGAAAAATCTGGTTTTCCCAAATTCTCCCAACTTTTTCCGTTATATTTCATTACTGTTGCTTTACCCGAGTTGCCGTTATCGGAGAATGCAACATATGGTGTACCTTCATAAACTTCAATTGCC
Source organism: candidate division FCPU426 bacterium (assembly GCA_003159495.1). Lineage (GTDB taxonomy): Bacteria > Oederibacteriota > PGYV01 > PGYV01 > Palsa-1178 > Bog-1181. Next base: position 63,564 of record PLPI01000141.1, read on the forward strand.
GTCCAACTAACCGAGTTTGGTGTAAATCCAGCAAAACCTATCGGCTCCCAATTCTTGCCATTATATTTCATTGCCGTTGCCTTGCCCAGATTTTCCCAATCAGTAAATGCAACATATGGCGTGCCATTATCATCAATTTTTAATGTCATAAAATCAGCACTGCCCGTTGAAAAGTCCGATGATCCAAGCGGTGTCCAATCATCTCCATCATATGCGACTACATTTGCCTTCCATAAATTATTATTGTGATCCAAAAATGCAACATAAGGTTTCCCCTTAAATACACTCAAGTTTAAATCCTTGATTGCATCTTCATTTGATGATACCTCGCTTAAACTTTCCCAATCATCTCCATTGTATTTTGCAATTGTAGGCATAAACGAAGAAGCCGATTCTCTATATGCAATAAATGGAGTTCCTTCGTCTATCTGCAACGAAATACAATCAACTGGAAGATGTGGTCCTGATTTCCATACATTTTCCCATGTACTTCCATTATATTTCTTTTCTACTGGCATATTACGCCATCCATCATCTCCCCAAAATGCAACATATGGAACGCTGTCATAAATTTGTAAAGCGATTGAAAATGCTCCACTTTTTGAAAAACCATTTTTCCCCAGAAATTTCCATGATGGATTTCCAATATCCTGCGTAAACACATATGTGGAAATTAAAGCAAATAATGCAAATATGGTAAATAATATAATCTTTTTTCTCATTTTATCCCCTTTGTTCATTTTTTCCATATACCCAATTGTACCACACCCTTATTCCCTTTCCAATTTCAATTTTTAGGCTGTATATACGTTGTTTATATCGCCATATCCCAATCCGTGGCACACTAACCTGGCGCAAAAACGAGTTTTATCAGACAATTTTCCACAATTAAATAAAAAGTGTAAGATGAAGTGC
>PLPI01000083.1 GCA_003159495.1 candidate division FCPU426 bacterium
ACACCATCGCAAAATTTCCGCGGGCGTAGCTGTAAACGTAGGCGTATCTGCCAGCGCGGATGAGGCAGCCGTAAATATTATTACTGCAAAAAAAAGTACCTCCGCTGAAATTCTTATTTTTTTCATATTTCTCTCCTTTTATTTCCTCGCACTTACTATGACAGAAACTGCCAAAAAAAGTTCCAACTATTTGTTTTGATCAGCCGCAGCGGCCGTTGTGGTCACATTGTTAAAAAAATCAACATCCACAGATATCCTGTTGGTCTGTCCCAGCACGTCGAAGGGCTGGTATGAATATGAGAACCTCACGCTGTCCATTTTTAACCCGATTCCAAGCGAAACCGACTGTTCTGAATAACGGAATCCATATCCCGCTCTCAGAGATAAAACATTGAATAATAGCACTTCCGTTCCTATGTCAAGAGTTGGAAGTTCGTCATCCAACAGCAGCCTGTTAACATCCAGTCCAGCAGTAACTTTTGCCTGGTCGCCCATTGGAAACTTTATCCCCAAACCGGCCTTGATATTTGCCGGGAGCGGGTCCGCAACTGATATATATGCCGACTGACTGCCGAGATTCTGAAGGCTTATTCCGGCAAATGTGTCCGGATCGGAATTTATTTTTATAAGCACACCCAGGTCACCCGCAACGCCATTTTTTGAGTAGAGATAAAGCTTTGAATCGAAATATTTCAGGTTTACGCCCGCTGAAAACCAGTCATTGACCTGATATGCGTATGACAGTATAGCCACAAGGTCGTAATTATCCACGTTGCCCACCTGGTCGCCATAGTCGTTATAATAAGGAAAGTCAAAGGTATAATCCACATAAAAAGCCGCGCCTATCACGCCGTATTTTTTAGGATCAAAGGGTATGGCGCCGGCTAGATACTCGCAGTTTGTATCGCCAAAGGAAGAAAAATGGGTGAATGACGCCTGCGGATATTTTATATTAATCAGCCCGGCTGGATTGAACACAATAGCGTTGAGGTTGTCGGCTATGCCGGCAAATACATTTGACATGGCGGCTGTTTCGGCTGGCGGCTCCACCCTTAAAAAATCAGCCCCTGTTTCCCCCGCCGCAAAAACATATAACGGCGATAGCACAATAAAAATAAAAACAACTATGAATTTAAATTTTTTTAGCATAATCCCTCGCATTGCAGTATGCTTTCCCTGTAAATACCTTAAAAATTTCCCCGGAATAATTTCTATTTTATAACCGCGGCCTTTATCCTTTTTTCGACAAGGTCCGTCTTTAAATAGACAAAATAAATATCGGCCCCGGCAACGGCTCCGCTGTCGCACGCGCCGTTCCACGACTGTTCATAAATCCCGGGCTCTCTAAAACCCCTGAACAGGGTCTTAACCGCCTCACCTTTTCTGGAGTAAACAATAATACTTACGTCGGTTCCGGTTTTGATCTCATATTTTATCTTCATTGAGCCGCCAAGCAAAGGGTTAAAAACATTGGACATCACCTCGAACGCGCCGTCCATTTTAGCGCCCTTAAATGCCACGGCTGTCGGCGTTTCAGCCGGGTTAGACGCGGCCGACATCCGGCCATGATTTGATGCCGCGTCCGGTGAATTAATATTTTTCCCCGCCGAATTTAAGGCCGCAAACGGAGCGTTCCCGTTTTTTACCGGACCTCCGCCGGCCCCTTTATCAACATTTTCATCCGGCAGCGCCGCAATTACCACAGAAGCCGTCTTTTGAGAATCATCTTTTTTAATGCTGTCCGGCCGTACCGCATTGACGGCAGCCGCAATTTTTACCGGCGCTTTTTTCACCTGGGCCATGCTTCTATCATTAAAATCCGCCCGCTTTGCGTACTGCATAACAGCGGGTTTTGAAGCCGTTACAACAGCCCTTTTTTCAAAATTACCATGCAGTAAAATTACCGCAAATACGAGCGCCGCGGCGGCAGCTGCGCCTTTAAGGGCAAATCCCGTATCCGGCCTGGCTCCGAATATCCTGTCCAAAAGCGAGGGGGAAGGCACGCCTATTTTTTTCCAGACCTTTGAATTAAAATCGGCGGGAATGGCTGTTTTTTCCACGCATAAAAGCGACTCTTTTAAAACAACCGCGGCTTCAAGCTCTTTTTTACATGAAAGGCATTCCCCGGCGTGAATCAGCATATCCCTGCCGGGTTTTTCCCCTTCCATGACGCCGTCTATGGCTTCCCTGAATTCGCGGCAGTTCATAATTTGTCACCGTTCCTTTTTAAAATAATTTCCCTTAATTTAAGCCTCGCCCTGTTCAGCCTCGATTTCACGCTTCCAAGCGGTATCCCGAGCATGGCGCTTATTTCATCATATTCAAATCCCTGCATATCCCTGAGCACTATCACATTCTTTGATTCCGTGTCAAAGCCGTCAAGGGCGGCCATTATCATGCTGTGCGTTTCCGCGGCTTCTAGAGCCTCGTGGACTCCTGCTGTTTTATCCCTTATCTGCACTTCATATTCTTCCCCTTCGGCTCCCGCCGTAAGAGAATCGGTAGCGAAATACTTCCTGCGCTTTAACATATCTAGCCTGTTGATGCACATATTGACCGCCACCCTGTAGAGCCATGTAGAGAACTTTGACTTATGCTCAAATTTATCCATTGACGTATAAGCCGCGCAGAAAACATCCTGGGCCATATCAAGGGCCTCTTCCCTGTTGCGCATATATTTCATGCAGATACCGGAAACAACCTGCCTGTATGCCGTTATAATCCTGTCAAAAGCGGCTTTATCGCCCTTTTGCGCTTTCTTTACGGTTTCAATATCTATTTCCTGCATTTGCTCCCTCTTAATATTAGTCAGATTCCCCGCTAAAAAAGTTCCATAAATTAATGAGCCCGCTTATTATATATCAATCACGGAACTTTTCAATTTTTATTTATTAATTTCCCGGTTCATTTCCCGGAATTCCCTGATTACGGCCGGGTTCCGCATTACGGCACAGACAATTAAAAACTGCTTTCACACTCCCGCTGTTTATGCTAAAATAATCGTCACTTATTAATAAAGGAAGATACTTATTACAATCAGGAGGAATTTGATGAAATTCAGAGAGTTTAATGTTGTGCCTAATTTGCCGGAAAAGCTCAAACCGCTGCTTGGACTGGCATATAACATCTGGTGGGCTTGGGACGCGGAAGCTTTCGGACTTTTCAGGGATATAGACCCGGACGTATGGTCCGAAACATCGCACAATCCGGTTAAACTGCTTTATAATGTCACACAGGAGCGCCTGAACCAGGTGGCTTCCGACGAGGGCTTTCTTTTCAGGGTGGAATCTGTCGTCAAAAGGTGCGAAGTCTATATGAATCGCCAGTCCTGGTGGGATAAGGTAAAAAGTGCCGTCCCTGAGGATTTTCTTATCGCATATTTTTCCGCGGAATACGGCCTTGCGGAGTCCCTGCCGGTATATTCCGGCGGCCTCGGCGTGCTCTCCGGCGACCATTTAAAATCGGCTTCGGATCTCGGCCTTCCTTTTATAGCGGTCGGGCTTTTATACGGACAGGGATATTTTCACCAGTACCTGACCGCCGATGGATGGCAGCAGGAACGCTATGTAAACCACGATTATTACGTTTCCCCGATAACCCTGCTTAAGGATAAAAATAACCAGCCCCTGGTGCTGTCGATCAAAATGCCCCATGCAGACGTCAAGTTCCAGGTATGGCAGGTAAAAGTCGGGCGCATTTCCCTTTACCTGATGGACACCAATGTGACTGAAAACACCCCGGCGGACCGCGAAATAACAGCTCTGCTATACGGCGGCGACGAGGAAATGAGGATCAAGCAGGAATTTCTGCTTGGCATAGGCGGCATGACTGCTCTGACCGCGCTCGGGTTAAACCCAACCGTGACCCACATGAACGAGGGCCATTCAGCGTTTTTGGCCCTTGAGCGCATCAGGATGACCATGGTAAAAAACAACATGTCCTTTGCGGAAGCGCGCGAGGTTGTCGCCGGTTCCTCAATGTTCACCACCCATACGCCCGTGCCGGCCGGAAACGACCGTTTTCCATTTGGCATGATGGAAAGATATTTCAAAAATTACGTGGAACAGAACCTCAAGATATCATTCAACGATTTTTTCAGGATGGGGCGCGTAAATCAGGACGACAACAACGAAACATTCTGTATGACCGTGCTTGCCCTCAAGCTTTCGGATTTCAACAACGGCGTTTCAAAGCTACACGGTCATGTGTCGCGCGATATGTGGAAGGATATATGGAAAGGCGTGCCCCTTGACGAGGTGCCAATAACCCATATCACAAACGGCATTCACATGAACTCCTGGATTTCAAAGGAAATAGCCGACATATTCTTCAGGTATCTCGGCACGCGCTGGGTTGACGCTCCGGACGACCACGCCATATGGCAGAGGATAGGCGAAATACCCGACACGGAACTCTGGAGGACGCATGAGCGCCGTAAAGACAGGCTGGTCTCGTTTGTACGCAGAAAATTAAGAAAACAACTTAAGGACCGCGGAGCCTCAAAAGAGGACATAGACAAGGCCGGAGAAGTCCTGAATCCGGAAGTGTTGACAATCGGATTTGCCAGACGCTTTGCCACATACAAACGCGGCACGCTTATATTCAGGGACCTTGAACGCATCAAAAAAATATTAAACAACAAAAACATGCCGGTCCAGATAATTTTTGCCGGCAAGGCGCATCCGAAAGACACGGCCGGAAAAGAATTCATAAAGAAAGTTTTTGAGATAGCGCAGAGCGAGGATTTCCGAAACAACGTCGTCTTCCTGGAGGATTATGACCTGAACTCGGCGCATTACCTGGTTCAGGGAGTTGATGTCTGGCTGAACAATCCCATAAGGCCCCTTGAAGCCTCTGGCACATCCGGAATGAAAGTCAACTTTAACGGCGGGCTTAACTGCTCCATAATAGACGGCTGGTGGGCCGAAAAATCCGATGATGACAACGGCTGGAACATAGGACGCGGCGAGGATTTTGAGGATGCGGAATACAGGGACAGTGTTGAGTCAGGGCAGATATACGACATACTTGAAAACGACATGGTACCGCTTTATTACAAACACGGCAAGGACGGGCTGCCCCACGACTGGGTAAAAAAGATGAAAACATCCATGCAGACCCTGTGCCCCATTTTTAACACCAACAGGATGGTCATGGAATACACCGAAAAATTTTACATCCCCGGGGCAAAACAGATGTATAAACTTGCTTCCGGAAATTTTGAAAAGGCAAAATCAATCGCCAAATGGAAGGACTCGCTTTCCAAAAAATGGGGCAACGTCCATATCGTCGAACTGACATCCGACATATATAATGACCTCAAAGTCGGCGACTCTATCAAGGTCCAGGCTGTTATCGACCCGGATGGAATGGCGCAGGAGGACCTTCTGGCGGAGATTTATTACGGTTATCAGCGCGGCAAAAAAGAAATGGAAAATATCACCACGGTAAAGATGGTGTTTTCCGGCAACAAAGATAAAAATATCATTTTTGAAGCCTTAATAAAACCGGAATCCTCCGGAACCGTTAACTTTACCGTAAGGCTTCTTCCATACAACGCGGACCTGAACGTAAAATTCCTGCCCGGCTATATAAAATGGAGCGAAGTATAGGGTTGTTCCGGGGATAATATTTTAATCATGAGGGGTGTATAAAATGTCAATGCGTTCACCGAAAGAAATGAAGATGCACGATACGATTATCAGTTCTCTGGCCGGAATATACAGGTCAAAAAATGCCCAGATGGTAAGCACGAACCTGGAAACACAAAAAGCCGTCATGAAAGGCGTGACTGTGGATCTTATCGTAAAAAACCCGATTACATATATTTTCAAGGTGGAGACGGAATCAACCGTCACCGAAGGCGAAGCAATCGCCTGGAAGGGAATATCCGAACAGCTCGGGACATTTTTTTTGATGGTCCCGGACCCATTGAAGGGCGATGCAAACAGAATTGTGGCAAAAGCCGGCCTGAAGAACGTAAAGATGTGCTATTACAAGATTGCGGACAACAAACTTAAATTTACGAATCTTCCTTAAAATAAAAGTTTTCAACAATTAAAAAAGGCGCCGCAGGGCGCTTTTTTTTTAAATGATAAAAGCAATTATCAGTGCCGCTCCGGCAATCATATGTGAAACGAGCGTCAAAGCACAGGCCAATCCGAGTTTTCCCGGGGTTTCGTATTTTCGGTAAAGTTCAACAGCCGCATAAACGGAAAACAGCGACCCGAAAATGGCGAACCCGCATGCTTTTGGGACAAACCCGGATAATGCCGCAGCGGCTATTACAGCATACGCCGCAATTGAAACAACGGCGTAAAGAATCACCCCGTTCTTTTTGCCGAGCCTTACAACAAGATTGTCCTTTCCCGTATCCCTGTCCGCCTCAAAGTCGGGAAATTCGGCCATTATTACGAAAGCTGCCGTAAGCAGTCCTGCCGGGATGGATATTATGACGGGTACAGCGCTGCATGCCCCCGCCTGTACCATAAACGCCGCAAGCGTAATCAGCGGCCCAAAAACAGCAGCTACCAGTATCTCGCCGAAACCCGTACGGGAAATTTTAAAAGGAGGAGCGGAATAAAATATCCCGGCCGCAAGTCCTCCCGCCAGAAACCATAATATGGACGGGCCTGCTTTCAATGATACGGCCGCAAGCATGGCTGCAGCCGCCAGAAACAGCAGTATGCCTTCCGCCAGTATTTCCCGCGGAGACAACCTCCCTTTCTGGAGCATCCTTGACCCTCCCGAGAACGGCGGTATAAATCCCGCATTCACATTATCTGTGCCATCTAAAGCGTCAAAGTAGTCGTTGATTATGTTTGTCCCCAGGTGAATAAGGCAGAATCCGGCGAGTGTAAGGAAAAAAATATCCGCCTTAAATACCGCCCCGCCGCGTCTGGCTATCACGCTTCCCAGCATCACCGGTATGATTGTTGTGGATAATATACCCGCGCGGGTTTCTAAAATATACGCCCATAGTTTTTTCATATTCCCTCCTGTTGGGTACTATAGAAAAAATATGTTTTATTTAAACCAGGAGTTTAGCGGGTGGGACTTTTTTAAGACCCGGCGCCGCTAAAACCCTTATAATATCGGGCGGCCGTTACTTAAAAAAGTCCCACCCGCTAAACTAAAACCGTTTTCGACCAGTATCTATTGTATTATGCTTCCAATGGCCTCGGCCGCCCCTTTACGCCCCGAAACCGATATTTCCATTTTATTCCCGGCTGTTTTCACCGTCTTTTTATTCGCCTCGGCAAACTTTTTCGCATCTTCGACGGGCTTTTCGCTCCAGTAAATAACTATCATATTTTCAGCCGCCCTTATCTCATAGGCCTTGAATTTCCTCCCTAGCGCCTTTAGCGCCGCAACAAAAAGGATATTTTTTACCTCCTGTGGAACCTCACCCCAGGCGTCCTTCATATAATCCCCGATTTCCTTTATCTCATCCATGGTACGGGCGGCAAAAAGCCTGCGGTAAACGCGCAGTTTTTCACCGGAATCCCATATATAACTTTCCGGTATAAAGGCCTTGAAGTCCACCTTTATTTTTGTGTCTATCTCCTCGTCATAATCGGCGTTTGAGAGCCTCGCTACAGCCTCCTCGAGCATTTTACAGTAAAGCTCGAACCCTATTTTTTCCATGTTGCCGTGCTGTTTGGTCCCGAGCAGGTTGCCCGCGCCGCGCAGTTCCATATCTTTCATGGCAATTTTAAACCCGGCGCCCGGGTCAACATAACTTTCGATGGTCCTGAGCCTTTCCTTTGCTATTCCGGAGAGGTATTTTACATCCTTCACAAGCAGGTATGCGTAAGCCTGCCTGTCGCGCCTGCCCACCCTGCCGCGCAGCTGGTAAAGCTGTGATAGGCCGAACCTGTCGGCGGAACTCACTATTATGGTATTTACGTCCGGCAGGTCAAGCCCGGATTCTATTATGGTTGTGCTGATTAACACATCATACTTTCTTTTCAGCAGGTCCACCATTATTTTTTCAAGCTGCATTTTATCCATCCTTCCATGGGCCGCGCGGAAACGCACTCCGGGAAGGCTCTGCTCAAGTTTTTCCTTGACGCTGAAGATGGTCTTGATATTGTTATGGACGTAAAAAACCTGCCCCTTGCGCAGAACTTCCCTCAAAATTATTTCCTTTATGATTGCCGGCCGCTCCTCGGCTATATAGGTTTCTATTGCCCTTTTGCCCGGAGGCGGGGTGGTAATTGTCGAAATATTCCTAATCCCTGACATGGCAAAATATAGTGTCCTTGGTATCGGCGTGGCTGTAAGAGTTAGAACATCCGCCTTCGGGTACTTGTCGCGCAGGTGTTCCTTGTTTTTTACCCCGAAGTGCTGTTCTTCGTCGATTATAATGAGACCCATATCGCGGAACTCGACAAGCCCGCCCAGAACGGAACTTGTTCCTATCAGGATATCCACGGCGCCGGATTTTATCTCCTTTAGTATCCCGGTTTTTTCCTTCTGCGGCACGAGCCTGGAGAGCATCTTAATATTAAATGGATAATCCGCCATGCGTTCCTTAAAGGTGAAATAATGCTGCTGCGCCAGAAGTGTTGTGGCGGTAAGCACCAGCACCTGCCTGCCGGAATTTACAGCCTTGAATGCCGCCCTCATGGCCACTTCAGTTTTTCCGAACCCGGCGTCGCCGCAGACAAGGCGATCCATCGGCTTTTCCTTCATCATATCCGCCTTGACGTCCCTGATAGCCGTTTCCTGGTCCTGAGTTTCGTCGTATATGAAGGCGTCTTCAAACTCCTTCTGCGCCGCATCGTCCCCGGGATACCTAATGCCGCCAGCCACCTCGCGCCTGGCATATATACGCAGCAGTTCTTCCGCCATCAGGTGGAGCTGTTTTTGTATCTCTTCCTTTGTTTTTCGCCAGCCGCCGCTCCCCAGCCTTGAAAGCTGCGGGGATGTTTCGGAACCCACATATTTGTCTATCATCCCTATTTTATATACAGGTATATAAAGCTTGTCGTCGCCGTCGTAACGCAGATATATAAAATCGGAATTTTCGTCGTCTATGTTCATGGTTTTTATCCCCTCAAAAACGCCGATGCCGTGTTCCCTGTGTACGACAAAATCCTTTTCCTTGAGTTCCATATAATGTTTTACGGGCTTTAAGTTTTTGTCCTTCCTGCGCGCGGCGTATTTCCCCCTGTACCGGGAAAATATTTCCCTGTTGGAAATAAAGCAGGCCTTCGCGTCAGGCAGGGCGCAGCCCGAGTAAAAATTTGCGCTTAAAAAATCGGTATTTTTTAAAAGGTTCACTCCGTTGTTTTTATCATATTCTTCAAAAAGCTCCATCAGGTGCATTGTTTCGCCGTCGTTGTCCGATATTATCCACGTAAAATAGCCGCCGTCGGAAAGCGTCCTCATATAATCAAAGAAAACTTTTATATCCCTGTTAAACGCCGGGTTCAGGCGCAGTTTGAAGCTGACGCCGTGCGTCGATTTCATCACGGAAAATGTCTTCAGTTTCCGGAAAGGGGCCATCTTCCTGAAGGCCGCGGGAAGGGTAAAAAGGTTTTCCTTTATATCGCCGCTGCCGATATATTTTTCCACCTTTTTAATTTTGTCTATTATTTCTCCTTTTATGGCGTCGACATCATCGGTTATTATCAGCGTATTTTTGGAGTCAAAATAATCCAGGATGGAGGATGTCTCGCTTTTATCCTTGCTCCCCGGGTTAAAAAGCAGCAGCTCCGCGGAGGTAATATGGCTGGTGGTTGAATACGTATCCGTGGAAAAAAATCTGAGCGATTCTATCGTGTCGCCGGATAGCTCTATGCGCACCGGATAATCGTAGTCGGGGGAGAAAATGTCTATTATCGACCCCCTGACGGAATACTCAAAAACATTCTCGACCTTCAGCACCCTTTCATATTTATTGCCGGAAAGCATTTCGGATATTTTTTCCGGCACCAGCCTGTCGCCGGTTTTCAGGCTCACGCGGAATTTTTTTATCTCCGCGGCCGCCGGTATCTTTTCCACCACGGCGTTAATGTCGGTAATCAAAATTTTTCTCTGCTTTTTAAATATTATCTCGTAAACCTTCGCCCGTGATTTCGAAATTTCCCTGGAAGCCTGTATGTTGCGGTATATCAGCGAATCGTCTTCGGGATAAAATAGTATGTCCGCGCCGGTCTTGAAGTAATCCCTCAGGCTGGATATCTCCGAATAAAGCCCGAAAAGCTGCTCGGAAGATGTTATTATTATTATGTCTTTATCCGTTTCGGATATTATTTTTGAATACAGGATCCCCTTGAAAGAATCGCCGACGCTTTCCGCGAATATGTTCCTCTCCCCTGATTTGATTAGGGACAACAGCCTCTGTATCTCCGGTGATTCCGAGAGCCTTTCTTTCATAGTAATCATTGTCTTTCCCTTCGGAAAATTTAGAATTCAAAACCAAAAATTACAGCTTTTAAATTTTTAAATCAAGGAAATTTCCTGGCTTTTACTTTTGAGGTTGTAATTTTTGGTTTTAAATTTTAAATTTTTACTTTCTAAATGGCCTTAAAATAGATCAGTATCCACATCAACGCGAGCCCCTGGAAACCCGATATTGCGTCATCGGCCATTATTCCGTTTCCGCCTCGCAGCGCCTGTGACTGGTATGCCGGAAAGGGTTTTATGATGTCAAGTATCCTGGCCACAAAAAAACCCACGATGAGCCTTTTCCATGTGAAGGGTATCATGAACATGGTTATCAGGAACCCCACAACCTCGTCTATGACAACCTGCGACGGGTCCTCATCCTTGAAAATAACCGCGGCGTAGTTTGACGCCCAGACGCCCAGAAAATAGAGAGCTATTGTTATGGACGCGTAGAGCCACGGGTTCATCGCCTTAAAAAAGAGGAAATAAAAAGGGACAAAGGCGGCCGTGGCGACGGTGCCGGATCCTTTCGGGAAATACCCTGTATAAAAAAAAGTGGTGAATATTATTATAATTTTTCTCATTTGTTATATCCCGTCGTCGAACATGCGTTTGTTCTTGAAAAAATAATCAAGTCCGGAGATGAGCGATACCGTCGCGGCCAGAAACATCAGCCAGTACGGCGCGTAATATACGACCTGGACGAGAATGTCCCCGGCATTTCCGAGCCTCATGAGAATCTCCTCCCATGTCTGCCTTTCGTTAAAATACTCGATTGTGTCCTGCACCACTTTCAGGAACAAAACAGTTGTGATGGCCGTCATTTCAATCACGGTTTTTGCCTTTCCCCAGTTTGAGGCCATGATTATTTTGCCACCCTGCGCCGCCATGATCCTTATGCCGTTAATCAAAAATTCCCTGCTGATTATTATTACCACCATCCATGCCGGCACAAGGTTCATCTGCACAAAACAGAGCAGTGTGGATATCACAAGAATCTTGTCCGCCAGCGGATCCATGACCTTGCCGAAATCGCTGACTATGTTGTATTTTCTGGCAAGAAAACCGTCGAGCCAGTCCGATATGGCAGCTACGATGAACAAAAAAAGTGCGACATAATTAAAGACGATATTGGCGGCCAGAATAGACGGAATAAATACTACTATAATCATCATACGAAATATGGTGATCCTGTTCGGCAGTTTCCTCAGTGACTCGCTGATTTTCTTTTTTTCCATTTAAACCGCACCTTCAAGGTCAAATTTTGAGTATTTGGTTATTTTACAATCGTAAAACTTTCCGGTTTTAAGGGATTTTTTGGACTTTATTACAACATAACCGTCAATATCCGGAGCATTTTCCTGCGTCCTGGCAATGTAAATCCCATTTGCCCTGCGCCCTATAACAAGCGCTTTTTTCATTTTACCCTTTTCCCTGCTGTTATTATAATAGCAAACCTCTGCCGAGGCAAGGGCTAATATTTTTTGCCGCTCAAGCGCGGTTTTTTCCTTCACTTTTTTTTCCAGGGTAAAAGCGTGCGTGCCCGGCTCGTCGGAATAGGCAAAGATGCCCGCTTTGTCAACATATCCGGCGGCAATAAATTTTTTAAGTGCCAAAAAATCCGCGGCAGTCTCGCCGGGATAGCCTGTAATAAACGAGGAACGCAGGCAGAGCCCGTCAATGGACCGGCGCGCGTCCCTGATTATGCCGGTAATCCTGTCAATTCCGTGGCCGCGCCTCATCGAGGAGAGTATCTTATCAGATACATGCTGGAAAGGGATGTCGAGGTAACGGCATATCCTTTCATCCTTTTTCATTTCCCCGATGACGCCGTCAATTACGGCAGCGTCGGGATAAAGGTAAAGGAGTCTTATCCAGAAATATTTCCGCGTTGATGCGCATATTTTTTTAAGAAGTTCCGGCAAAACCGGTTTTTTGTAATTATCCCTTCCGTAATAGGCCAGATCCTGGCTTATCAGGTTTATCTCTTTTACCCCTGAATCCACCAGGTTGTTTATCTCGCTTACTATATCCTGTATCTTACGCGACCTGTACTTTCCCTTTATCGACGGAATTGTGCAGAAAGAACACCTGTGGCCGCAGCCTTCGGAAATTTTTACATACGCGGATACGCCGTTTAAAAGGGCCGTATGCTCGCCCGAGGAATATATGCATGGTTTTGAGGAAGTATATACTCCGCCTATGTCGACGGCTCTCCTGATATTTGCGATGTCATTGACCCCCAGCCATGCGTGGACGCCAGGATATTTTTTTCTGAGATTGGCTATATCTTTTGTGACAAAACATCCCGCCGCTATAACCTTCGGCCCGTTTAAGGAAAGCATTTCTCCGATGGCGCCGTCAGCCTCGTCACGGGATGCCTGTAAAAAACCGCATGTATTTATAATTACATAATCGGCTTTTTCAGGATTGTTTGTCAGGTGAAAATCCTTCAGGTAGGAAAGCATAACTTCGGTATCGACAGTATTTTTCGGGCATCCGAGCGAAATAACGCCGAGCCTCATTTCCTGTTTTCCCCGGCGTTAATACCCGCGAATGGCATCATCAGGGCCTATCTGTAATTCGTGAACTGCGTATCTATGCCGAAATCATGGCCTTTTACCGCCTGCATCACGGCCTGCAGGTCGTCTTTTTTCGGGGCCGTAACCCTGATTACGTCCTTCTGTATGGAAGCCTGTATCTTTTTCAGGTTCTGTTCCTTTATGAATTTCACTATTTCCTTTGCCTTTTCCTGGGGAATGCCTTCCTGTATCTTGATTTTCATGACCATCTTGTTCATGCCGGATTGAACTGCCGGTTCGCTTGCGAGGGCCTTGAGCGGCACCCCCCTTTTTATCATCTTGCCCCTCAATACTTCCTCTGAGGCCTTTATTTTGTAGTCGTCGGTTGTGGTTATTACTATTTCATGATCTTCCTGTTTTAACTCTATGTTGGTATTTGTGTCCCTGAAATCATACCTTGTGGTTATCTCCCTCATGGCCTGGTCAATTGCATTGACCACTTCCTGCATTTCTATTTTTGAAACTATATCGAACGAGCTCTCTGACGCCATATCAAACCTCCTTTATACGATATTTTTATTTATCAGGGTTTTGCCGAAACGGTGGATGCCGTCGGCGCCTCAACAGCCGGTTTTGGTGCGCTTGCCGTCGGTGCAGGAACCTGTGTGGGTGTGTCCTCTACCCTGCTATGGTTTCCCCTTTTAAATCCCTCTGATTTGTCGATGTACCAGTTCTTTCCAGCCTCAAATATCAGGCCGTTTATGACCTCGCCTGCTTCGCCTATTGCGCCTATTGAATCGCCGTTGACAGTAAATTCAACGCCGCCCGCGTTGCCGACAAGAAAAACTATCCTGTTAATGTCCTTGTAATTTTTATCTTCCCCTTTTTTCAGCAAAAAGTCATCTTCGGGGCTCCCCTCATAACGAGCCTTCATCCATACATCTTCCTTGGCGTGGATTGTTATGTTAAGGGTTGCAGGCGCCGTAACAGTCGCGGTGTAAATATTGGCCGCCGCCGCCTGCGCCGCGGGTTTGCTTTTTCCCGCGAAAACAAATACCAGGATGGCCGCGATAATCACAACCGCGATTCCCGCGCCTATCATTATTATATTTTTACTGCTCATTATGGTCAGGTCTATCCCCTTGACGGATTCAAGTTCCCTGGGTTCGGTTTCCTTTATTATATCGCCCACGACAATTCGCTCTTTCGGCTTTATCCTGTCCTTTTTTTCCGCCTCCACGACCTCGGGAGAATAATCGAACATCTCCATCATTTCCGCCGTGTCAAGCTTCAGGAACCTTGAATATGTTTTCAGGAAAAGCTTCATATAAATGGGCTTTTCAAAGTGCGCCATATTTTCGTCCTCTAAAGCCTTGATGTATGAAGGATCCATCTTGAGTATCTTGTGAAGTTCGGCGTATGAAAACCCTTTTTCTTCCCTTGCCCTTTTTAATATTTCCCCGTATCCTTTTATAGCCATAAATCTCCTTTTTCTCTTATCCGCTTATTTCGCGGAGTCTTTTTGCATTGAGCCCGTAAGGCTTGCCGCGTCGATCTCCTCGGTGCCTTCAGGCGCCTTAAAACTAAAATTTTTGGACGAAAGCGACGGTTCCTTTGCGGCCTGCGCTTTTGTATAATTTACGGTATCCTCAAAGGTGACTTCCATCAGCGCCCCGTCGTATTTCATGGAAAGATAAACCGGTTCCATGCTCTTTTTGTCTATCTTTGCCGTTACCTCTTCGTAATTAAGCCCGCTGTCCTTTAACGGAAACATGTCAAGTGAATATGTATTATCATCCGACGTAAGCGTGGTTTTGGAATTTTTTACATAACGCGCGATTGAGTTCCCCATATCCGTAAAAACTTTCGCGTTCATATCCGCGCCTTCCATGGACTGTTTCATTACCTGCTTTAATTCCGGGGTATATATCCATATTGTCTTCCCGTCGGAAACCATAATCTGTTCTGTCGGCTCGGTATAATGGACGCGGAATTTGTCCTTTTTTTCAATTATTGCCGCGCCCTTTGCCACCTGGGGAGCCTGCGCCGCGCCGGATGCCTGGGCCTGTGTATATGTCGTCTTTAATGTTATATTTGTTTTCGTGGCATAAAAGTTTTTATCAGCCGCTTTGATATCGTCCACAAGCTTTGTTAATGCGTCCGGCGTCGGAATCGGTCCGGCGTTTGCGGTTTCCACAGTTTTTACTTTTTTAACCGGAGCCTTATGGGTTACGGCTGTTTTAGTTTCATGATTTGAGGCCTGCTTACTGACGGCTTCAGTGGCCGCGACGGTTGTTACCGCCTGAGGAACCGCGTATGATGTCACAGGTGAAACCGCGGCCTCATCTGTTTTTGCCGTATTTGTCGTCTTGCCAAGTACGCACGAACATGAAAAAACCACAAATATAAGCATTGTTATCGAAAAAGTAAGCTTTATAGCGTGTTTCATTTTCCCTCCGGACAATCGCCTTTCATTATTATATAGCCATTCATAAACATGGACTCTATTTTAATGAGAATTCGGGGTAAATGCAAGGGAAAAAATAAAGGAATGCCCTGCGGAATGCCCTGCAATGAACTTTTTAATACTGTTTATTTGTTTTCGGCAGGCAGTGACGTCGTCCAGCCGTCGCCGTCTTTTACAATCTGATTTCTGCCGTGGTTCTTTGCGTAGTAAAGCCTTTTGTCTGCCAACTGGTGGGCTTCAGTAAAGTCTTTAACTTCTGCCGGATATTCCGCAAGTCCGCCGCTGCATGTTACAATCCTAACCGGCTTTCCCTGGCTTTGTTGAACCTTTATATGTAATGTACTTTGTATATAGAGCCTAAATTTTTCTGTCTTTTTGAACGCGGCCGCTTTATCGCCAAAATATAGGGCAACAAATTCTTCCCCGCCGTATCTGCACCACGTTTCAACCTGTTTTTTGCCGTCCGGTAAATCCTGTTTGAAAAAATCCTTGCCTATCTTTGAAAATTCAATTAAAGCAGCATCGCCCATTTTGTGACCGTACTCGTCATTAATAGTTTTGAATTTATCAATATCAAAAAAACAAAATACAAACCCGGCGCTTTGAGTAGTGGTGTCTGGAGTAAAATAGCTTAAAAGTCTCTCATCAAAAAATGCGCGGTTATTTGACCCGGTTAATGTGTCCGTATAACGTTTACGCTGTTCTGTGTCCACCCTGCGCTCTGCGTGTTCTTTTTCAAGCTCCAGGTTCATCAAATGTGCGTAGGCAGGGTCGTAACTTTTGCGGAAAAGGGACTGTAAAAAACTTTTTGGCTTATACAATTTGCCTATACTCTTTTCGGTCTTTTCAACTGCAAAATTATACAGATTTATAATATTCTGGTCGTTATACCCCATTTCAATGAGCCGGCCGGCTGTAACAACCACGTTTTTATGGTCCCCAATCCTGTAATAACAGCCTGTCAGCTTAATAAGTATCCTATGAACGCCTGTTACACGCTCCACAATTTTTAAATAATAATTTTTGGCTTTTTCAAATTCGTTTTTCTTGCGCAGGGCGTCGGCAAGAAGCTCTGTGCAGGTTAATTCCTGTGAATCATTCAAGTCCTTTGTCAAAATATACGTGCATGCATCAATGACAGCCGGATAATTGCCTATGAGGAAATGGCCCAGGGCAAGGTCAAGCTGTAAGTCTATATTGTCCGGTTCAATTTCAATCATTTTTTCACAAATAGCGGTCAGATTTTCGCCATTCTGTGTGCGTTTAAATATCTCGATTGCCAGTTGTGCAAGCTTCATATTCAACGGGTCGATCTCGCCGGCATGGCGGATCTCTTTGAAGGCTTCCCTGTAATTTTGCGCTGAAAAATAAGCCTGCGCGTTGGCATAATAGCGCAAAAAGAGATCCCGGCGTTGTTTTAATTCAACTTCTGTAAATTCAGTCCGGCCTAATGATTTGATTTCTTCCATTTTTTATTTTCCGATCTCAATTTTAAAATCATCAACGAGATACTGCCCGTCCTGATTAACTATTGTGAGCGTCCATGTAGAAACGCTTGTCCTCGAGGCTCCTGTACGGCCGTTTTCATATTTAATGTCCCCAAGGACCCTTACATATGTTTTATCACCGTCTTTTTTATACATTATAGCGTCATATGTGGGACTTATAATCAAATCAGCGTCAATGATGTCCTGTTCAAAAGCGTTGTCGTAATATTTCACCTTATATTTTTCCAAAAAATTTACGGTCATCATCTTTTCAAGGTCATTTCTTATGTCCAAATATGAATCGCGGTTGTACCAGTAGAATTTGTCCAGAAATTTCGCCGCAAATGCTTTTACCGTATTTACCTCGCTGTCAGTTTCGGAAATTGGCAGGTTTTTGGCTGCTGCTATGCGTTGTGATGTGCCGGAATTGCCGCTGAATATGAAAAATATGATAATTACAACTACAATTAAAAACCCGGCGCCAATTGCAATAAATTTGCCGGAGCCTACTGCGGGCAGTTTCGGCCCGCTTGCTTTTGGTACATCCCCGATGTCCATTTCATCATAAATATTCTTATTTACATTCTTGTCTGCCATGTTAATTTCCTCCTGTTGCGACTAATCGCTCTATCGCTTTTTCATAATTGTAATTTTCTTCCTTCAATACCCGCGCCTTTATGGGCGCGTCGGTCTTGTTAGTTGTGGCAATCCAGTTTAACGGCGGGTTGGGCCTTATCTTTACCAGGTTGGACCCAAGCTTGCCAAACTTCACAAACGCGTCTGAATATTCCCCTTTTACCTGGTCAAGTGAGCCTATCAGGGCCTTTTCCTGGTCGTTTAGGTCCAGATTCTTCTGTATATTGCCCAGATCAGCATCGGATTGTTTAAAAAGGATAAAATTTTCGACATTTTTAAACAGTTGCGCCGCATCCGGGTTGTTCATGAAGTCCGACATCTGCTGTGTGGCAAAGGCACATACAAGCCCCATATGGCGCGATCTCTTCGACAAATTAAGCAGGAACGTCACACCAGCGGCGAACCTGGCCAGCGTCCAGGTTTCATCAACCATGAGTAGTTGCTTTTTGCCCCGCTTCTTATTCTGCTTGAATTTTTTTGTTAAAAAGGTGCTGATGATGTAGACGGCAAGAGATTGTAAATCCTCATCTTCCGGCAATCCTGACGTGTCAAACACTATAAACGAGGCAGATAGATCAATGTTTGTTGCACGGTCCGTGAATTTTGCGTATTGGCCATTTTTAATATAACTGTTTAATTTTTCGGAGATCTCCAATATTTGTATTTTCCAATCTGCTTTTTCTTTTACCATACCCGCAAAAGTCTTGCAAAAATCAGAGAGTATCGGCGTTGTTTTCTGGTCGATTTTTCCGTCTTTCACTTTCATATATCCTTTATATGTCTGTGCTATCGCCGTTTCTATCAACGACCTTTCCAACTGCCATGCGCTGGCCGATTCACTGCATAGTATGGTTTTAAAAAATCCAACAATTTGAGCGATTTTATTTGATGTTACCATGCCGTCAATGTTTATGTCGTTATCATTGCTGGTGGCGTCAATGAGATCTTCGTCAAAATCTACGCAGTCAAAAATGTTTACGGAATATTTTCCTTCAAGGTCAAGGGCCAGATATTGCCCCCCCTGCATATTACATAAAAACTCGTATGACTTGCTTTTGTCTACGATAAATACATCATGGCCCCAGGCACCGAGATTGGCAAGTATTGTATTAATTGAAAATGATTTTCCGGAGCCGGGAATACCCATAATACACATATTGCCGTTCGTAAAATCCTCGCTCCATGGATAATAATAGATGGGCTGGTGCAGTTTATTACAGCCAAGAAACGCCCCACCTTCGGTCGTTGAGGAGTCAAATGTAAAAAAGTCAAAAGTTGATATTGCATCATCTGTTGATACCGTATAAGAATGTCCTCCATAATTTACACAAAACGGCAATGTGGATTTAAAGCATTTCATCTGCTCGTATGCACCCTTCCAGAATGGTATTCCCTGAAAAATTTGTTTTACAAATGCTATACTATCCGACAGATTTTGTTTGCTGCTTTCCATAAGCGTAATATACAAGCCAAATTTTAAAAAACTGATCTGTCCGGCCGCTTTACGCTGTAATAGATTGTCGTATTTTTTCATCAAATCTTCAGTTGCATAATTCTTTATGAATCCTGAATTTTGGGAACTCGCAACCTTAAGTTCTTTTTCAAGACGTTTTTTCACGTTGTCCTGATTGATACCTTCAAAAATAATAGACATTCTGTACGGCCGATGTAAATACTGCATGGATTTTAAAAATCCGGCCATACTGGTCATGGGGAGGTCCGAAATGTATATCGTCTGACAAAATTTATCGCCTATTTGCAGATAATCCTTATTGCGTTCAATGGCCGTACGCGCAATTGTATTTGACGACGTATATACAGCGTCAATGTTCCCGGCATCGTCGTTTATGCAGTCTTCCACCAGGTGAATGATTTCCTCTTTTTCCAGGGGCCTTAAATTTCCGAACCGCCTCATATTCGATAAAAAAGCTGTTTTATTTATATCCAAAAAATCCTTGTTCTTGATCATTGTTTTTGTGGGATCGGTTTCATTACCGGCCAAATCCTGTAAACTCACGCGGTCATATGCATATAAAATATAATATTCATAATCATATACGTTATTGATCTTCACAAATTCATCGAGCCATGCCCTTAAAAACCGGGGATATTTATTTTTAATGTAATTGTCATTTAGCGTATTGCTGATTTTTTCCGCAAGTACCGTATTTTTATCCATAAGCGCGTTGTTTAGTTCCTTTTGTTTTTCTTCACGGGCCGCCGAAGTTAGCTTGTCATATAGAGTCATACGCGCCGGCAGGTCATACGGTCTGGTTTTAATAAGTATTTGTACCTTCTCACCGGTTACCAGGGCATTTAAAATTCCCTGATAAGTCGCAAGACTTGATTGTACGCTGTGTGTGTCAATAGTATCTGGGTTGGTTGTCGGTGTTAATTTGTATATGGCCACCGGCCGGACCTTATTAATGATTAAATGTCCTTCTATGATGTCCGTCATATCCTCGATTAAAGCCTTTGCCTGGCCATATAACGGCTGTTTTTCTTTAGTATTTGTCTTTATCTTGATCTGGCTCATTATTCTCTCCCGGCATATAAATTTTAGGCGATCTTAAGCTTTCAAAAAAATTTAAAAAATATCCGTCCGGCAAATTCTGTGATAATTTCACGGCTACAATCACGTTTGCCGCAAGGAACATAAAAAAAATGAACGCTGTCAAAAAATTCTTGAATATGCCGTAAAATATGAACGCAATTATTACGTCAACAACAACGCCGCCGGCAATCCACATAATATGCGTGGACGTAAACCCTCCAAGAATTTCCGCTTCCTTGTCAATATTCAATTTTTTCTCCTTAACCTATAAAGTTTTCAGGCATAATTGTGGCGGAGCCGTCATTAGGATGTGTTGAACCGCCGCCTTTTGAATTGCGTATTGCTTTAATAATATCATTAGCCCCGCTTCTGAAAGTCGCACCCAGTGAACTTCCGGAGCCAAAGCCTCCAGCGGCGGCAGTATAGGCAATATCCTTAGCCCTGCCCATAGACTGTGAAAAAACTTCTGATTTTTTTTCACCTCCATTTCCGCCATTTCTATCGCCACCGCTGCCGCCAAACCCGGTAAGTTTGCTCATATCAGGAAGAAAACCGGCACCATTTATAACTCCACCGGCAAAAGGCGCGGCTCCTAAAGCCGGAGGAAGCGTCATGGCCGCAGGCATGTCCGCAACTGTGCCGGCACTTCGCAGCATTGACCCAAATTCACGCGAGCCTGACTGTGCTATTTTCAAAAACGTATCACCACCGGTGAAAAATTCAACCAATTTGCCGACCTGTGTCATCAGCATGAAAACTCCAAAATACATCATCAATTTTATTATCGACGGCAATCCCGCCCCGGTTGCAGTAGTACCCAGCGTGAGGTTGCTCAAAGATATTGCGAACAAAAGCATAAACAATAATCCCCAGACAAACGAATACAGGCAGGTGCCGACAAAAGATTTAAACCAGCGCACGAACATATCCCATCCGGATAAAATCGTCAGTGGAATTATTAAAATACCGAGAAAATAAGCCAAAAACAACTGGACCAGTTGCATTCCTTTTAATAGCAATATCTTAACAATGAAATAAATAAATATGCACGAAACAAGCATTTCAACAACTATGCCAACCCAGAGATGCACCATGCCCGCGGGCGTTGAATAAATTGTGTCAATTTCCGGAAATGTCAGGTTGTGTGTGCTTGAAATCAGATTAAGCGTGTCCGGGTCGTTGGTAAGCGTGGCCGCAAAATTATTGCCGAGACTTGATGTTGTTATGTTTGCAATGTCAAAACCCATATATCCCAGCACGTGTGAAAAAAGCTGTATTACAACGCTATACAATAGCGAATAGCTTATTATCAAAAATACAACTATTGTAAAATAACCAACCAGCTGTACTGGACTTTCGTTTTTAAACAGTCCCGTAACCAGTTTTAAAACTACAAAAATGTAAAGAAAAACTCCAACAAGCGTGTATAAAAAAGGCATTACTGTGCCTGATATATAATTTACAGTGGCAGCACCCACTCCAATATCAATTGTATTTGTTACCGATTTTGTTATAACCACACCGGTTGTTGCGTCGGTTGTGTGTTGTGTGCCGCTATAGTCAGTTAAACTTTGACCTGTGCTAATATCCCAGAGCCTCAACAGGCTCTCGCAAAGCATATTAAAAGCGCTGTCCACGAGCGATTCAAAGGCATTTTTAATTATCACGGCCGCTTTGGTAACATAATGCTCCACCATATTTACACCGCAGGCGTTGGAGAACCATTGCAGTGCCTCTTCCATACCCTGTGCAATCCAGTTGGATGACTGTTTGTTGTTGGATATTTGTGCCGACGCAGGCACGGGCGTTGCGTTTGTCGTGTCGTCCGCATAAATTGCAAACGGTGCGAATAATAACAGCAGCAAACAAATTATTTTGACCGGATAATTTTTTATCATCACAATACCCGCTACTGCCAGCCGTTGGTAATGTTATTTACTCCGGTGTTCAATTCCGCGCCCTTAAACAAAAACGCGCCGAGCAAGGCCCAGGCAATCGCGCATATTACAATGGTCCAGAGCGCGTTTTTAACCATTTGATCGCCCTTTATATCACCCGAGTTGCGTAAATGCAGGCCCCACATCAGGTAACCTACCGAACTTAAAGTAACTATACCGGCAATAATTCCTACAACCCATTTACCGTATGCCATAACATTCTGCATGTATGAATTTGAATCCGCAAAAATAGCCGAAAAAATACCAAGAACAAAAAGCACTGTCAGAAACAAAACTTTTTCCATTTTTACCTTCACTTTCAATCTCCTTTTTAATTATTATTTACTGCTTTTACGTCCGTACTGCTTTTCTGTATTGTAGTTGCCCCGGGATTTGAACTGCCCACAACCTGTGTTGGGCCCGCAACGGCTGATGATGAAGAGCTTGTCGCGGGATTAATAACTGGTGTTTGACTGACTTTAAATGAGGCTGTTATTGAATTTGAAGTTGCGTTTACGTAAGTATTTATTCCTGTGGCAATCTCTGCCCCAGTGCCTGAATCGCTAATAGGTGTATTATTCAACCAGCAGGTTACCATATTGCTTATCATTGGCCCTAAAGACCCGCCCATAATGGTTCCCAGCGTAGTGCCCAACGGCCCAAAAATTGAACCCAGCGCGGCCATAAGAACCTGCATTCCGGCACTTGACAAGACGGGTAAAACAGAATCGAGAAATCCCTTAAAAAACTGTGAAAAGGGACTTAAAGCGGCTGTTTCGGAAGTTGTCGGTTTATACGAAGTATCAACCGGCATGGTTGTTGCTGCACACGCGGCTATATTTGTTGCCGTCTGCTGGGCGGAAATCGTGTCCCCTGTAGAAACATAGCCTGATTCAGCCGCAAGGCTTGTTGCCAGAGGTTGATAATTCGGTACTCCGGAAGCTTTTAAATCAGCGGCCAGGGACGCCATTTGTGCCGCTGCTGATAGCTGCATTGATGTCCCGATAGCTGAAGCCGCGGTTTGCGCCAGCGCGGCTATAGCTTCCGCTATTTTACTCATGGTATAAGGGCTCTCGGCCGTCTTTCTATAGTAATTCGCGCCCAATCCCGATGTCTTATATTCGCTGTATGCGCTTCCCTTTTCCTGATAAATTGCCGCGTCAGCGCTATTATTCGGACCCTTTGCATTCTGCAGTTCTTTTAACGCGTCAAGAGTCTGATCCTTTGCGGCCTGTAAATTATCCTCAGTCGTTGCCGCAAAAGATAAGACCGGTATCAGGGTCAACAGTCCAACAAGTACAAGCGATAATACTTTTTTCATTTTTCCTCCCTATTTTTTATTGCGCAGTTTTAACCACGTCTTTTTTATACAGGGCAATAATCTGCGGCTGTATTTCACCGTCAATATTTGTCTTTAATATCATCAGATATATTGGACTATAAGCATAATTTATACGTATGGGCGCATCAGGGGCCTTGATATCGCTTAAATAGCCTGTGTACACATCCATTTTCCTGCCGTTATCACGTATTACAAGTCCCTCAACCGGATTCTCTGATTCAAACGTCACATCAAAGTACTGTTTCCCGGGATATTCTATGACCTCGGCTTTACAATTTCCCCATGCTGTTGATGCTGAAAAATTGTAAACGTTTGGTTTTGTCGGAACGGTAACAACCGCTGCCGCCTGCTGTTTAGATGCAGTTTTTTGCGCTTTCCTGCCCTGCCTGTGCACGATTTTTCCAATTACGGCTTTTGGCGCGGGCGGAAGGCGCTGTGCCCTTTTCGCATTTTCTTGTTTGTACATTTTGGCCATGTCCCAGATTTCGTCCTTTTGTAACTGTAAGGACTCATCACCGGCATAAAGCAATGATCCAACAAAAAGGGCTGTAACGATTATTAACAATTTTTTCATCTTTGCTCCAAATTTTTGTCTTTAATACTCATATCCTATATAACCATACCAGCTCGGCCCGCCGCCCGGAGCGCCGTTGAATTGCAGGCTTTCCGGTGCGTATACGTTGCCCGACCCGTAAACCGTTGGAACGCCATTAACCATGATGTTATGAAAAGTAAAATCATTATTGGCGTTTGAAGCGGCCAATCCATAACGGAATTTATCGATTGTGTTTTTTATTACAAAAAACCATGGGGCTGTTTCAGGATTAAAACCTTCTGATAGCGCCGACACCAGGGGAAATTGCATTTCAAAAATAGCGGTATCAACCATAAACAGCCATTTTTGAAAACTATGCAATTCAAGCCCGGCCGCCATTACGGATGTCTGCTCCGTCATGTCAGTGTTTAGTATCCCGAAAGACGCATTAATTTTTACATGTCTCATAATATCCGTGCTTGCGGATATATCAATACACGGATTGCCCGATAAAATTGAATAATCAAAATATTCTGTCGTTCCTGTGCCAATATTACAGATAATTTGCGTTGGATTCTCAAATACATCCGAACTAAACCTTAATTGCCACAAATAATACTCCTGATATCCGTTATAAGTAGTATATGCATTGTCAAACATAGTTGGGAAATAATAGAAAGACAACGCAATAATTGGAAGGTCAAGTTCTGATACATCCGGCACTCCGGCCTTCAGGTAAAAAGGAACAGTAATGCCGATTAAATCCAGATATCTTTGCCCGGCCGTGCAATACGGTCCAAAATAATTAAGTGTTGAAATTGTTTTAGTCAATTCCTCACGCCCGGCCGTAAATGTAAACCACTGCCCTACATAGCTTATTTTTGCCGTCATTAAATTTATATCAACCGGCGTGTTGCTGTTTGAAAAAGGTTTAACAAATCGAATATAACTTTCAGCCGTAAAATTATTGAAAAGAGTTTGTTTTGCCTTTATTCCAAGCTCACTGGTGTACTTATTGCCCCAGCCGTCTTCCTGAAAGGTGCTTTTAAGATCGTAAACAATCTTTGTTGCCATACTGGCGGAAACATTAGTATTTTGTACCGTCTGTGATATATCGTTTGTTGCCTGCGCCGTGGGCGTGGAGGGTTGTGCTGTTGGTGTTATGTTGTCGGCGTATAAAAGTGATGTGCTACATAATAGTAACACTAACCATTTAATTATTTTCATGTTTTACCTCAATTATTGTATTTGTGTTCCGTTGACGTTCCCGACATTGGTCATATAAATTGGACCAGTACCAGTGTTACTTGTAAAATAAGGAAAAACAAACCGCATTTTGATAATATTGTTGTTCAAATCATCAACAAAATTTACATCAACATACGGCACAGGCTCCCACAATGATAATTGATTAGGTGGGCTTTCCGCGCTTTGATGATTTGGCCCTTGTCCTGTAATAGTAATAACAGAGCTTACCACGGACACCGTGCTTGTTAAAAATGCGGGCCCCGAACTTACACCATAACCAACTATTATAGGAGTAAGACTGCTCGGCACAAATGAACCTGTTATAAAAGGTGCAAAATTATAAAGTTCATAAGTTTCGCTGGTGTCCCATTCAGTTCCCGCGCCGCGCGAGGTCGTTGAGGTAAATGTTATTGATGTGTATGTAAAGGCAGATATGCTTGCCGTCCAGCTTTTGGTAACCGCTTGTGTTGGCGAGGTTAATGTAAATGCAGAACTTACTGCTTTAACCCAAATATTAAAATTTGTACCATAGTCAGTTTCAGCATCTTTAAAATAAAGTGTTATTGTTGCAACATCTCCGTTGTTTACAAGCGTACCTAATCCGTTGGTTGTGCTCACCGTATAACTGACAACTGCTGGTGATGATAATATATTGGAAGGGTCGGACAATACTGTGACCGTATATGTCATTGGAGCAGGTGCTGTTAAAACAGCCTGATAAATTAATTGATTTGCAATAATAGGTACATTGTTAGTGCCACTAACCAAATTTAAAGAAATTGAACCTCTTCCTCTGTTAATGGCGGTAAAAGTTGTTGATGTCGTGTCCACATTATAGTTTGCCTCTAAATAATTGTTACTTGCTCCGACATCTGCAAGCCAAATTCCCTTAGAATGTAAATTTTGGAAAGTAATTGCCCCGTTTGTGTCTGTAGTTGCATCAATTACTTGTGCTGGTACAACCTGGGTCGGAGAATGCATTATAATGTTTGTATTTGCTTGCGGTGTGCTTTGTGTATACAAATAGAACTGATAGCTGTATTCAGGTGTGGGCGTTCCGTCGTTTGCGTCCACCGGGCCGTTAGGACTTGACCTCTTTTTACAGCTTACAACGGACAGTAACGACAAAACTAAAACGATTGCAAAAATTAAAACTAAAATCTTTTTCATTTTGTTTCTCCCTTGAATTTATGGCCTATTATTTGTTCATCAATTTTTTTTAAAATTCATGGTATTTGAACCCCTTGTACAAGACCTGAATTATACCAATAAAAAGGCCCGTTTTGAGCGCAACCACAAGTCCATGTTGATGATGATGTTGTATATAATGGATTTGTAAAACGCATTTTAATTACATCACGCGATTGTTCGTCCGTAAACTGTACGTCCACATACGGAAGTGTATACATATGATTAATTTGCGTAGTGTTGCCCGATGAATAATTAAGTTGTTCGCTTTGCCAAACATCATCACTGTCATACGATGTTGTCATTCCTGTAATTTGATTGCCCGCAGGCCCAGATCCTATTACCTGTGGAAAAATTGCTGTTGGTATAACAGGGCCTGTTATATTGTACATAAAATTAGTAAATTGGCACGACTCTGCAACCGTTCCATTAAAATATAAAGTTTGTACAGCAACCGATCCGGTAAAAATCTCCGAATAGTATGTATAGCAGGCAATGTCACACGTCCAGTCTTTTACAATAGCCATTTTTGATGTTGCAATTGTATATTTATTATTACTTGCCGTAAGCCAAAAGTTAAATCCGGAGCCGTAGTCATTTTCCGCTGAAGTAAAAGATATCGTAATTGTCGCCACGTCGCCATTGTTTACAAGCGTACCCAGTCCATTGGTTGTACTTATTGTGTAACTTACCGGCAATGCTCCTGCCGCTGTAAATGTGCAATCGGATGACAGCGATATATTATAATTCATTGGCGCAACAGTAGACAGCGTTGCTGTATACACCAAGGTATTGGCTATGATCGGTATATTACTGGTTGTGTTTGATGAGCCTTTTAACGTAAATGTTATTGTGCCAGGCCCTCTATTAATAGCTGTAAACGTTGTTGTACTTGTATCGATACTATAATTGCCTTCCAAATATCCGTTGCTTGCGCCAACATCCATATTCCACACGCCGCGCGCATGCAAATCCGCAAAAATTCCCGAACCATCCGGATTAGTATACAAAGTAATTGATTGCGTTGGCACCGTTCCGGGTTGAGACGACATTGTAACAAGCGTATTTGCTTGCGGGGTTCCCTGTGCATACAGATATAAATTATAATTATAATCCGGCGTTGGTGTTGGTGAGGCTATGCCCGCGTCTATAGCACTCGGACCGCCTGGATTTACCCGTTTTTGACAACCCACTATAGATAACACTGACAAAACAAAGATAATTATAAAAACCGAAACAAAAAACTTTTTCATTTTGTTCCCCCTTGAAAATTTTTAATATTCATACCCAACATATCCATACCAGCATGGCGCTCCGCCGGGGTTTGCGCCATTGAATTGAATTCCTTCCGGCGCGTAAACGTTGCCTGATCCGAATGGCGGAACAAAGTTCGGGTTGTAAGAAACCAATGAATTAAATGTGTAGTCGTTGTTTGATGTTGTTGCGGCCAGACCATACCGGAATTTTCCAATCTTGTTCCTTACTGAAATAAACCACGGAAATTTTTGCGGATCAAATCCTGCTGCAGCACCCTGTATAAAGGGCATCTGGGTCTCAAAGATTATTTCATCAAAAGCAAAAATCCATCCCTTGAAATTATGTAATTCAATGCCACCTGCTATTACGGACGTATCATTAAATAGAGATGTATTTAGAACACCACCTGATAAATTTATTTTAAAATGATTTCCTAAATCTGTACTCAAAGAAATATCAATTGCCGGATTTGTTGACAGGATAGAATAGTTAAAATAATCAGATGTGCTTTTTCCAACATTTAGTATCAGTTGCGATGGGCATTTTGCAATCTCTGCGTTTGCCCTGACCTGGAAAAGGTAATATTCCTGACTGCCGTCGTATGATGTATGCAAGAAGTTGAACATAGTAGGAAAATAATATGCCGATAATGCCAACGGCGGCAAATCTATTTCTTCAAGCTCTGGTATGCCGGCTTTAAGATAAAAAGGAATTGTGAACCCAACAAAATCCAAATATCTCTGTCCTGCGGTACAAAACGGCCCAAAGAAATTAAGCGTTGATATTGTCTTTGTCAATTCCGCCCTTCCTGCCGTTATGTTAAAGTAATTATTCACGTACTGGAACTTTGCGGTTAAAACTTCCGTGGTAACAGGTAAATTTTCATTAGACATAGGTTTATCAAACCGAATATACGCTTCTGCCAAAAAATTATCAAAAAGTGTCTGTTTTGCTTTCAACGACAATTTATTTGAGATCACCTGCCCTGCGCTGTCTTCCTGATAGTCGGTTTTAATATCAATAGAGTATTTCGTGGCCGGTGCTGATGTTGATGATATAGATTGCACTGTAGCATCCGCCGGCGGCGTTTCAGTTACAATAGCCGTAGCCGTTGCTGTTACGGCTAAGGCTGTTGATGTAACTGCCGCTGGAATTGTTTTTGCAATTAAGCTCGTTACAAATAGTGAATTTAAAATAAACATAAGCGTAACAAATTTTTTCATTTTTAAACTCTCCTTAGTATGAAAAATCTGGTAGTTCTAGAGCAGTTAAAACCATATTAAATCCATCATCGTTAAAAAAACGAATTTTAAATCTTAAATCCGTCCAGTTTTCGTTAAATGATAATGTACCAATTGCATTAACCTCATATACAATGCCATTATATAAATCCATTGTGTTAGGTACATAAAAAAAATTATTTATTGGGCCAGTAAACCACGTTAGAGTTCTGCCCTGTTCGGATGGTATTACCCAATAAGTTCCGGAAGTTGTAGCCGCGCCAAAATTAATAGCTCCGGAAGTTACCGAACTTGTCAGAGAAGTCCATGCATTATTTTGGTAATATTGGACGTCTACTATTTGTATTTTTACAGGGATGCTGTCCGGAAAATTTGTATGATCAATTATCTGTGTGTCAGTCCCGATATTGCCACCCGTGCCAACTCCACCGGTTGCATTAAGACACAAAATAAAATGAAAATAATTGTTATATGATAAATCATAAGAGTATCTTATGGGAATTTCATTTCTGAAATTTTGATATTTAAGCCTAAAGTTCCATCCTTGATAAAGAGCATATCCGTTTATTGTATCTCCGACGGGATATTTGTAACCTAAAGTTATTCCCCAAGCAGTAAAAGTTAAAGGCGCATAATAATATCCTTGCTGATAATATTTAGGCGTTTGTATAGTTAAAGTTGACGTATCACCGTTGTTTGTTACACACGACGGTGTAAATTTCCAATTAAATGACGGTGGCAATCCATCAACCTCAAGACTTAGCGGGCGCTGTGTGGTTGTAATATATTTTACATGATAAGTAACTGTGTTTGGTATACATGTAAATACATTAACTGATTTTGGATCAAGCGTCATGTCCAATGAAAATACCCCGCGATCTATAACAACAGGCATCCAGTCTTTTGTAATATTAATGTTATACGTCAAAGGACTGGTAAAACCATTGGCTATGTCATCAGGCATTATAAGATGATGTATACCAAATCCATTAACCATTAGCATTAAATAACCATTACTATTGGTGGTTCCGCCGGCAGCGTCAATGGTCATATAGACAGGTGTTGCCACAGGTGTCCCACAATTAAGGAGTGTAATACCGACATGCACAGCGGGCGCCGGTGTAGGTGTTGCATCACACGGTCCTCCTGGCAGTCCTTTTCTTACACATGCGTTTGTTGATATAATTATAATCGTTAATAAAATAACAACTAAATATGCTTTTTTAGTCACATTAATCTCCTAATAATTTGTACCACAGTTTAAAATATAATTAAATCCGTCACTGTTTGAAAAGTTTAGTTGATATTGCATTGTATTTGCACTGACTCCATAAATACCAATACCTAAGAAACCTTGAATTAATCCACCATAAATATTTGTGAAATTTATTGTTGCATTTAAATTTTGTACCGTTGTTGTAATGCTTGTATAGGTCAAAATATTTGATATAAATTGAGGATTCGTTTGAATATATGAATTAGCTGTTGTATAAGTAATTCCGAGGTAATAATATGTTAACGAGCCTGGTACGATACTAATCTGCAACGGATACTGTGTTGGAAAATTACTTAAATTTTGACCCTGAAATTGTTTGCCAAAGTAACTATAAGACGTATATGCTGATGCTTGATCTATTATATTGGTTATTCTCACCGTGTCCGTGACACTAACACCCGATAAGTCAAAAGCCCAATTTTGATATAAAGCGTATCCACTTATAGTATCTCCCGCCGGAAACGTTGCTCCTAATCCATCGCCGTCATCTCCAAATGCAGTAAATGTTAAATATGAATAAAATTTACCAAGCCGCCAATATTTAGGCGTTGTAATTGTAAGCATTGATGTGTCTCCATCGTTTAGTACATACGGTGGTACAAATTGCCATGTAACAGTTGCAGGCAGGCCTTTAACAGACAGGGTATATTTTTTTTGTGTATCTGTTTTATAAAATATATCGTATTTAATATTATTTACCCCCGCTCCAAACGCATCAATGTTTAAGGGGTCAAGCGCTACGGATATCAACTGTGTCCCGCGGTCTATTGTTTTAATAGTCTGATCCGTTGTTGCATCAAGACTATAGTCTAACGGTGTAGTAAATCCGTGTGCAACATCATTTGGTATAACAATCCTATGGTTGCCATAACCATATAATGCAAGACCAACATATCCATTAGCGTTTGTTGTGCCGCTTGTGGTTATATTATTGTTTGACAACAGCTGGATCAGTACGCCACTTGCCGGTATACTATTATCTGTCAAAGTAATCTCTGCACTTAATTCCGGCAATGGTGTTGGCGTTGCATCATAAGGAGCTCCCGCCGGATTGGTTTTGTTACAGCCTGCCAAAACAACAAAAATTAGAACTGTTATAATGATTGATAACGTTTTTAATTTTTTAAACATATTAAACTCCCGGCACATAATATATTAAAATATTGTCAAGATATACTGTACCAAAAGTATACTCACTGTTTATATTTGTAAAGATGCCAAAAAATGTCGGATAAACAGTATCATTTGCATAAATGACCGTCCCGGTTAAAGTACACTCAACAGAGTTATAGCAAATAATATTTTGAGCAATCATCAAATCGTTAAAATATACATCATATGTATTTGTGCTTAAATTTATAACAAGTGAATATTTATTAAAAATATTAAAATTATATTGACCAGCAGTATAATAATTGGATTTGCTCGTGTATACATTAATTGCACCTGTCGTATTAAGATCAATTCTGGCCTTTTCAAGTTGATTTATATATAATGTAAATCCTTTGGTGCCTGTTCCGTCTTTTTGGACATAAAAGCTGGCATATATTATGCCCGATAAAGTATTCGGTATTGCATCCACAAAGGGGCCTTTTAATATTTCACGCGCCGCGTCGATTGTTATACCTTCAATCATTAATGATTTTTGATATGATACAAAAGCCGTGTTGGTTACAACATTATATACGCTGTTGGGCGCTGTTGCCATGCAACTTATACAACGTTGCCACGTGCCAGCCGAATTGGTTGGCGTTACACCTACAGCATAACTCTCAAAATTTTCATTCATTAGTATAGTTGCATTGGCTGGTATATCGCCAAAGTTCAATCCCGGCGTTCCTGTAGAACCGGGTGCGCCGCTGGGCCCAATATGTCCCTGTGGCCCTTTGCATGAGAGTACGGAAAGTGTAATTACAAACCCAATAATAATCACTAAAATCTTTTTCATTTTGTTCCCCCCTTGAATTTACGGCTTAAAGCCAATTTGTTTTTGTGTAATAGGTTCCTTTTTCTTTTCTGTCAATTGCTTCAATACGTTAAAAATTATTACAAAATTATCGTCGTGCTTTTTCAGTTTGTCCAATATTTGCTTATGCGTGCTCAAATACTCGCGCATTTTTATAAAAGCATTTACTACTGCAATACTCACCTGGGCGGCTTTTTTGCTTCTTAAAATGCTCGATAGCATTACAACGCCGTGTTCGGTAAATGCATAAGGTTGGTACTTAATGTTATGTCCTCTCTTCAAGGTCACAATTTGTGACCTTGAAGATTCATCTTCCTTTGAGGTTCCAATTTGCGACCTCAAAGAAGTGGCTTCTTCAATCGTAAGCTGAAACATGAAGGTTTCAGAAAAACGCTCTATGTTTCTTTTAACGGCCTGATTTAACACTTTTGTTTCAATTCCATAAAACACAGCAAGGTCGCTATCCAGCATGACTTTCTGACCTCTTATGAAATAAATCTTTTGTGCTATGTTTTCTATCGGTATTAAATCGTTCATTTTATTCTTACCCTTATTATCTGCTGATCAATTGCTTTTTTGAGTGCCATTGGATTATCTATGTAATTAT
This sequence comes from candidate division FCPU426 bacterium, assembly GCA_003159495.1. Classification (GTDB taxonomy): domain Bacteria; phylum Oederibacteriota; class PGYV01; order PGYV01; family Palsa-1178; genus Bog-1181. The sequence goes on from PLPI01000083.1 coordinate 32,662, forward strand.
GCAGGCTCGCCTTGTCCCCGCCGGTTCCTGCCGGGATAACTGAACCAAAACCCAGCAACCGGCCAATGAATGTTTGTTTAAGTTGAATACTCTCAACCCGGTTTATAAAGATTTCCCTGGCTGTGCGGCTAACGATTCCGACTTTAACGATAATTCTTTTGTTTGTTACCCCAAATTCCGATCCCATGTATTCAGAGAATGTTGATAGTGCAATGAAAAGTCCTACTGCTCCAATTGCATACCCCGCGTATCCGGCATATCTTGTATATATATGAAGGTACCTGGATAATATTACCCCCGCCAAAAGAACCAGCACCGGCGATAAAAAAATAATCCAGTGAAGCCTGGCAATGTAAAGCAAGCGTTCCCCTTCTATCAAATTCTTTTCCGTGTAGCCCACGCTTCCCCCTCGATATTTTTATTGATACGTTTAAACAGAAATATCACGCTGATCATAGATTGTAATTCATGCGTTTTTTAGTCGGTCAATATAATCAGTAAGCCTATTTACTCCATTAAATAGCCAGCTGTCTTTTGAGTCAATATCTCTATTAAGTTAGTCCGATTTAATCTAGAAAAGTTCTAACATTTTTAAATTATTTTTGCAAGGGTTATTTATATGTCCCATCCGTTATCCTTGTTTCATCGTTTAAAACCGTTGTTTCGGGCGGATTTAGTTTAAAAATCTGTTTGTCTGTCAAGAAATGTTCCATAGGGAACCTGGCGTCATCCGCTTCGCTTAGTTTATCACATCGTCGTCGCGGGCCTGTTTTATTACCGCGAATTTTATTTTCTTTACCTGTATTGTCCCGCTGTTCGATTTCGCCTCAAGGACTATTATATACAATCCGCTGGCAGCCGGGGTTCCCTGCGCTGATGAAACGTCCCATATAGCGCTGCCGGCCTCGAGCGCGGTCGTGATTACCTTTACCAGTTCTCCCGCAGTGTTGTATATCCTGATATTTATCGTCCCCACCGCGCCCGGCTGCCATGCTATAGTGGCATCGGGATTTGATGACGCCGTGGCCATGATAAATGGATTTGGATACGCCTTTTGGCCGCTGATGAGGTTGTTTGCGGAACCGTTTAATATGCTTACACTTTTCGAAACTGTTACGCTTTCGCTGTTTATAAAAAATGCCTGCACCTGTATCTCATATACACCGGACCCGACAAGCTCACCCTGCGCGTTTTTGCCGTCCCAGTAATATGTGTTCCCAGCTCCGTAGCTTATGGAGACAAGGTCCCCGGGCGTCCCTATGGAATAGATGTCATCAACGCTTAATTTAAGCATTCCTGAAGCGACCGGCGGCTGTTGTATCCTCTGTATAAGTTCACCGGCGCTGTTATAAATCGATATCAGGGTCATTTGCTGGGGTGTCATCACCTGCACTTCAATTACCTTTGTGTTCACGTGGCCGTATGTATCCACATCAGTTATTTTTACATAATAAATACCCGGCGGCACCTGCTGTCCTGAATCACTCATCCCGTTCCATGTAAATATTACCCGCCCCGCGGACGGCTGGCCCGGAGACGTCATATTTGCGAAATCAAAGGATATCCCCTGCCCGCCGGATGGAACCAGCATGGTAGACGGCGCCCCGTTTACAAATGTTGTTATATCTGCAATCACGCTTGAAACAGGCGACTCCCCTATTTCCTTTACTTTCTCTCCCGCTTCATTATACGCCGCAATTTCCAGAAGGTATGGATACGGCGCCGGCGTCGGCGTTATGGTCGGGGTCATTGTGTATGTAAAAGTCTGTGTGAATGTCGATGTCGCCGTGAATGTCGGCGTAAACGTGGCCGTGTATGTCGCGGTATATGTCGGCGTGGCGGTATTGCTCCGCGTGAATGTGGGCGTATCCGTATTAGTTATTGAATTTGTCGGTGTTGCAGTGTATGTGGCGGTTGACGTTGATGTGTTGCTCTGCGTAAAAGTCGGGGTATATGTGCATGTGTCGGTGTATGTCGGAGAATCCGTGAATGTCGGTGTATAGGTGGGCGTATCAGTGGGAGAATTAATTGGAGTATTCGTGAAAGTAAAGGTTGCCGTAAATGTCGGCGTGTCGGTTGATGTCGCGGTAAATGTTGCCGTCATTGTATATGTAGGCGTGTCCGTCGGCGTATCCGTATTTGTGTAAGTGTATGTTGACGTATCCGTGGAAGTAAATGTGGGCGTTACGGTAAAAGTCTGCGTGTATGTGGGCGTGTCCGTCGGTGTGTTGGATGAGACCGTGTCGGTCGGTGTGGATGTCAGCGTAAAAGTCGGAGTGTCCGTCGCGGTTGCGCTATATGTGGGTGTATCAGTAGCCGTATAAGTCGGAGAATCTGTAGCCGTGGCCGTATAAGTTGGCGTATCCGTGGACGTAAACGTACTTGTGAATGTTGACGTGAAGGTCGGCGTGTTTGTTTTTGTAAATGTTGATGTCGGCGTGAAGGTCTGCGTATATGTATTAGTAACGGAGCGCGTGAATGTCGGTGTAATTGTCCTTGTAAACGTCGGGTCAACTGTCGGGGATGGAGTTCCCGTGTACATTATATACGCCACATGGTTCGTAAAGCCAAAATCGCTCAGCCCCACATTCTGCACGCCGGTGGGCGTGACAGTCGGGGTGGCTGTATATGTCGGTGTCGGCGCCGTTACATTTATCAGCACACACATATTGCTATTAGTGCCCATTGATGGGTTTAAATAAATGTTCCAGTCCGCGACCGCGACAATTATCCAATATGTTCCTGTCGGGTAATTAATCGGGATGGTGATGGGAAGCTGGCCCCCTTCAATTCCAGAAATTTGATAACTTGTCCCGGCCGTGCACTGCGTCCCGCACCCAACTTGACGTCCGCCGCTTACCGAGCCTGCAGGAAGAAGTACGTTAACCCCGGCTTCGCTTACTATTATATCCTGGCCCGGTGTATTTCCAACCCTTAAGGCGCACTGTGTTGACAGCGCCACAAAATATCCAATCTGCCTGTTTGCTGTATCGCTGGCATATGTAAAATTAAGGTTGAGTGTCTGGCCAGCTATTATATTTATCGTGCTTGGCGTTATCACGGAAACCGTAAACGCGGCTGACAGAGGGGAAATAAACAGGAAAACTGCGGCTGCGGCAAATAAACCGCTTCTAAAAAGATTCATATGCGGCGGTTTTGTTTTTTCAATAATTTTCATTGCCGGAAACCCACTGTCTTTTGCCGGTAATTATATTGAACGCACCGCCTGCCATGGCAAAGAGATCCTCTGCGGGCCCTTCCGCTGGAAACCGGTTTGCCGCGACCCAGACGCATACCACCCCCGCGGCGTTTGACGCGACAGTTACCGGCCAGCTAACAACCACATTGCTGCCGTATGTTTGCGTGGTACACCCGCTGTCGCATCCCACAAAATCGGTAACCAAAGGGAGTGTGTCCCAGATGTTAAAATTTACTGTTGCCACGTCGTAATTATGATAGTCAAAACAGTAGGTTATAACCTGCCCCAGGCTTACGTTCGTGGTGCTGATAGTTTTTGTGATGCTCACCGGCGAACACGGAGTTGTAAAATACTGCCTCACAAGGTTTGAGTCCCCAGTATTTACCGCGCCGCATCCCGAATTATATGACATATACGGCACCCACCCGCCATATGTTGCGCCGTTAAAAACCGGGTCCGTTATGGAATCATCGATGTTCCCGTTTGCCTCGCAGGTATAAGCCGTCTCTGTCCATCCTGAATCATCGTAACCCAGCGTGTTCCAGCCGGGTGGAAAAACCTGTGGATTGGTTGCGGAAAATATATTTCCGTTGGAAGTCTGCCTTATGGTTGATGCATTTCCGTCGCTGTAAGCGACCACACTGTTGCCGTTGTCCATGGTTATCAACAGTTTATATGTAACCCTGCATACGCTTCCCTCGGTATCGTAATAATTTATGGCCAGCACATGGGGCCCGCATTTTGTAAGGCAGCCTGTCACGTCTTCTGTAAATGTTTCGTCCCACGGGCTGTTCGATGTAATCTTGCCCGTATCGTAAATAAGGCAACCGTCAATGTACGCGGCAAAACAGTCGTCCGCGGATATGAGAAGCGTGGCGGATGTGATGGCAAGAGGAAAAACAAAAAACGGCATAAAAAATAAAATAATCAGCAGGGGTAAAAAGAATCTTTTTCTGCCGTGGCTGCTTGCGCACATATTTTATAATGCCTCCATTAATCGGCGTCAGACAGCGCGATAAAATTTATTTCCCTTTAGGGCGGCGTTTCCCGGTCGCGTAATTTTCACGTTAAAAATTATTTGGTAATAAAATAAAACCGTGTTTCATTTTTGTCATGTTATAAAAATATATATCAGATTTAGCGGTTAGTCAATGTTTTAGTGGATTGACGGTATGGTTTTGCTTAATCGGTTAATCTTTATTTATTATAATTAAAATAACCGGAGTACTTACGATAATATAATTTTTTTACTCGCCCTTCCACTCGCGCGGCTTGTTGCCGTCGGCGGCAGATATGAGCCCCTTTTCCTCCATCATGTCAACCACCCTGGCGGCCCTTGAATATCCTATGCCTAGCTTTCTCTGGAGAAATGATGTGGATATCTTGCCCTTGTCTCGCGCCAGATCGCACGCGCGTTTGTACAAATCCGGGTCCATGTCGTCTTCGTCTGAAAATCCCGACCCTTTCGGCAGGTCGTCTTCCTTTATGTTAAACTCGTCGGAATAGACTGCTTTGCGCTGTTTTTTTATGAAGGAAACTATTTTGGGTATCTCGTCGCGCACAAAAGCCGCCTGTCCCCTGATTGGTTTTACCATGTTCGCGGGATTATACAGCATATCACCCTTTCCTAAAAGCGCCTCGGCCCCTTTTGTGTCCATTATTGTGCGTGAGTCTATCTGCGATTTTACCTTAAAAGCTATGCGGGATGGAAAATTGGCCTTTATTATACCTGTAATGACGTCCACGGACGGCCTCTGTGTGGCGAGTATTATGTGGATGCCCACGGCCCTTGCCAGCTGTGCCAGCCTCTGGAGCGATTCTTCCACGCTTGATTTTGCCATGGTCATCAGATCGGCAAGTTCGTCAATTATCAGCACGATAAAAGGCAGTGATTTTTTGTAATCCTCGGGCTGGACGTCCGGGTCCTTTCTTATGTCGTCGTTGAACTCCATTATCTTGCGGTTGTATATTTCTATGTTCTGCGCCCCCTCTTCGGAGAGCAGATCATACCTCGACTGCATTTCAGCCACCAGCCGCCTTAACACATAAGCCGCGTGTTTCGGGTCGGTGATTACCGGCGCGATGAGGTGCGGCATGTCGTTATACTGCGTGAGCTCGACTTTTTTCGGGTCAACCAGCAGGAGCTTTACCTCGTCAGGCGTGGCCTTGTAAAGGATGGACATTATAATGGAATTTATACACACTGATTTTCCCGAGCCTGTGGAGCCGGCAATAAGCATGTGGGGCATGTCCTCGAGCCTGGCGATGACGGGCTTTCCCGAAAGGTCCCTGCCTATGGCGAGCGTTAAAAGCGAAGGCGAGCCCGTGAAAAGTTCGTCCTCTATGAGTTCCTTTAAATATATGGTCTTCTTTTCAATCTTCGGCACCTCAATGCCCAGCAGCGATTTTCCCGGCACGGCGGCCACCCTTACCATTTCGACCTTCATGGCAAGCGCTATGTCCGCGGAAAGATTTTCAACGCGCGATACCTTCACTCCGGTGGCCAGCTCAAGGTCAAAACGGGATATAACAGGTCCGTCAACCACGTTGACTATCTCCGCCTCAATGCCGAAATCGGAAAGGGTCTTTTTAAGTTTTTCGGCGTCAGGGCCATAATCGTATTCCTTTTCACCGGCGGCGGCTTTTTCAGACTTTAAAAGGCTTGTGGGCGGCAGTGTATAGTCCCCTTTTATAATAAGAGCCTGTGTCGCACCCTGCTTTTTTTCCGTCTCGACCTGCCTTGTTATGGTAAGCTTCTCTTTTTTTCTTGGCTTTTCTTTTTCTTCTTCTTCATCCCCATCTTCTCCGGCTTCTTCTTTAACCTTTTCCGCGGAGCGCGGCTTTGCTTTTTCCCTCGCGTCCTCCTTTTTTTTGTCTTCCCTGCCGGCTTCCTCCTTGACCTTTTCCGCGGTTTCCTTTATGGATCCCGACATCACCGAGCCAAGATAAGCAAAAAATCCGGCGAATCCCTTGATGCCTTCCTTTCCAATCTGATAAACGGCTATCATCAGCTTTTCCTTGCCCAGCAGAACAAGCGCAACGGCGAAAAGTATGAAAGTGGCTATATAGGCCCCCACAATGTTGAACCACTGTGATAGAAATTTGGAGCCAAATTTTCCAAACACACCGCCTGTGTAAAAAATAAAATCCCTGTCAAATATTCTGTAAGGGGCCGGTGTTTTTTGCCAGAATGAAACAAGTTCCTTTGAACCGTAAAAAACATCAACTTTCGGCAGTTTAAAAGCCTGCGTATCCGGCCCCGAGAATATCAGCGCAAGAGCCAGCGATAGGGAGGCTGCAAGAAAAACAAAGCCGAGCATGATGCCCGCCTCATGGTGTTCCTGCTCCTTTTTGAGCATGTTAAGGCCGAAAAACCCCACAACAAACGGTATCAGGTAGGCAGCTTTGCCGATGACCAGGTACAACACCCTGGAAATAACCTCGCCGAATATTCCCAGAAGGTTCCTGTCGCTTACTATTATAAAGGAACAAAATATGATAGCAGCGCATAAAAGGTAGCCCAGCCCGGTGAATATCCCGCTGTCTTTGGATTTTTTTGCGCCGTTTTTAGGCGCTGCCTTTGATGATGATTTTTTTCCCAAAATTATTTTCTCCAGTTTTTCTCAACGGCTATTATACATTAAATATGATTTTTTAATTAATTATTTCAATAATAAAAACAACGTGGAACTCATTATAAGCTCCACGTTGTTTTTGGTGTTACCCCATTTGCGTTTTCCATGAGATTATTTATTTTTTTTTCTTTTTCGCTGCTTTTTTCTTTGCCATGTGTTAATCACCCCTTCCATTTTGAAGATTTTTTGTAATCCAAGCCTTTTTGCTCATATCTTGTGTTCCATTCATGCGTTGTATCCTACAGGTAGTATATATTATATGTCTTTTTTGTCAATACCATTTAATCTATTTATACCTGATTATGGTCGCTTTTAACGTTTTTTTGGAGTTTTCTTTTATTTTTTGCAATTTTTCACACTTTTTTGTTGACATTTTTTTCCACAGGTTATTCACAGTTAGTTAACATTAACATAGTTATTGTAGTAGTCTGCAAATACAACCGGATTTGGCAGGAAAATTATTTTTTTACTGCGTGACAAATTTTTCACCTTCGGCCATTATGTCATCAAGCGTTTTTTGTTCCTTTGCCTCGCCGTAAAGCCTGACTATTGGTTCCGTCCCGGAAAATCTTGTCATTATCCACGTGTCATCGCCGAGTATAAATTTGAAACCGTCTATTGTTATGGTTTCCTTGACCTCGTATTTGCCTATCTTCGCCATTTTTACCGATTTTAATTTTTTCATGAGCGATTCTTTTTTCGCGGCCGTGAGCCTGAAGTTCTTTCTTGCCGACAAAAACCGTCCGGTTTTTGCCTCAAGCTCTTTTAAAAGGGTCCTGATGTTTTTCCTGGTCCTTGCCGCCATTTCCACCACAAGCAGGCATGCCACTATGCCGTCTTTTTCCGGTACGTGCCGGTAAACCGTGAGGCCGTTTGATTCCTCGCCGCCTATTATTATGTCCTCTTTTGTCATTATCTCGCCTATGTACTTGAATCCGACCGGAGTTTCATGGAGTTTTAATTTGTGCAGTTTCGCGACTTTGTCTATCATCGAAGATGTGGCCACCGAACGCACCACCGAGCCGTGCCAGTCGGGCCTGGTTTTGACCAGGTAATCCAGCAGCAGCGGGAGTATGTTGTTTGCCTGTATATATGAGCCGTCGGAATCTATTATCCCGTACCTGTCCGCGTCGCCGTCCGTGGCTACGCCGAGCGCGGCCTTTTCTTTTTTAACCGCCGCGATGAGGTCCTGCACATTTTTTTCCGACGGTTCCGGCGGGAAGCCGCCGAAAAGAACGTCTTTTTTGTCGTTAATGACCTTTATATTCGCCCCTGCTTCCTTTAACAGCCTGTCAAGGTAGCCCCTGCCCGTGGAAAAAAGCGGGTCTACCACAATTTTAAGCTTTGATTTTTTTATGACGTCAAAATCCACTATCTGCCTTATGCGGTCCAGGTATTCTTCAGACGGGTCAAATAACTTGATGAGCCCCTGCTTTACCGCGTTATCCATGCTTATTGATTTAATGACCTTGACCTTTTTTATATTTGCCTCTATCTGGTCGGTGTCCTCGGGCGTGGCCGGCCCGCCCCATGACGGCGAAAATTTCAGGCCGTTGTATTCCGGCGGGTTGTGCGATGCCGTAAAATTTATCCCGCCCGCGGCTTTTTTCCTTATTATCTGGTAGGCTATAACCGGAGTCGGCGTGTCCCTGTCGCAGAGCATGGCTTTGATTCCGTTGCCGGCCATTATCTCGGCGGCTGTCTGCGCGAATTTATCGGATAAAAACCTGGCGTCGTAGCCTATGATGACCGGCTTGCCGTTGAGTTCCCGTTTTGACTTGATGAACGAAGCTATCGCCTGGCAGACTGTCTTTACGCTGTCAAAGGTGAAATCATCGCTGATTATACCCCTCCAGCCGGACGTGCCGAATTTGATTTCAAGTTTGTTTTCCATTTATGTTCCTCCGGTTGATTGAAGTTGTATTTTTTTGGAATATTCTGAAATATGGATTATTTATGCCGATATTTTTTTCTTTAAAAGCTCATTTACCATCTGCGGGTTTGCCTTGCCGCCCGTGGCCTTCATTACCTGCCCCACAAGAAAGCCAATGCCGCCGGCCTTGCCGCCCTTAATCTCGCCGACCACAGATGCGTTTGCGGCAATAACGGCGTCCACGGCTTTTTCTATCACAGACGTGTCGGATATCTGGACGAGCCCTTTGTCCTTTACTATCTTTTCCGCATCGCCGCCGGATGCGAACATCTCCTCAAAGACCGTTTTCGCTATCTTGCCGCTTATAGTCCCGTTCTTTATTAATTTTATGAGCCCCGCAAGTTTTTCCGGGGTGATTTTCACAAGGGATATTTTTTCCATCCCCGCTTCGTTCATTTTTGAGTTCATTTCGGTCATCATCCAGTTGGAACACTGCTTTGCCTCGCCGGAAAGTTTCGCTGCCCTTTCAAAATAATCAGCGGTCTCCTGGTCGGATGTAAGCACACCAGCGTCATATGCCGGTATGGAATATTCTTTCACAAACCTCTCCGCCTTCTGCAGCGGCAGTTCGGGCAGTTCTTTTGCTATTTTATCCACGTAGCTTTTTTCAATGACAAGCGCGGGCAGATCAGGCTCCGGAAAATACCTGTAGTCGTTGGCCTCTTCCTTTGACCTCATCGGCTGTGTCTTGCCCTTATTGATGTCCCACAGCCTTGTCTCCTGTATTATTCGCTCCCCGGCCTCGATCATTTTTATCTGGCGTTCTACCTCATATTCGATGGCCTTCTGAACGTTCTTAAACGAGTTCATGTTCTTTATTTCGACCTTGGTCCCGAATTTTTCCTGTCCAAAGGGCCTCACCGACACATTGGCGTCGCAGCGCAGTGAGCCCTCTTCCATATTACAGTCCGATACGTCAGTGTATTTCAAAATCGCCTTTACTGTATTAAGGTATAGATACGCTTCCTCCGGGCTCCTCATCTCCGGCTCGGAAACTATCTCCGCGAGCGGAACCCCGGCCCTGTTGTAATCCACCAGCGATTCCTCGGCTTCGCCTATCTGCCCCGATTTGGTCAGGTGAAGCAGCTTGCCCGCGTCTTCTTCCATGTGAAGGCGCGTTATTCCTATCCTTTTTTTACCGCCCTTTTCGTCCACGATATCAACCCATCCTTTTACGGCTATGGGCATGTCATACTGCGATATCTGGTAGGCTTTCGGAAGGTCCGGGTAGTAATAATTCTTCCTGTCAAATTTCGATTTTTCCGCTATGGTGCAGTTCAGGGCCAGCCCGGCCTTTATGGCGTGATGCAGTACCTCGGAGTTAAAAACCGGCAGGCTTCCCGGCAGCCCCAGGCAGTTCGGGCATATGCATGTATTTGGCTCCTCGCCGAAAGAATTGGAGCATGAGCAGAATATTTTTGACTTTGTGTTGAGCTCGGCATGCACCTCGAGCCCTATTACTGTTTCGTATTTGTCCTGTTGTTCCATTTATATCCCTTTTTTCATTCCTTTGTTTCAGTCTCTTCCTTGTCTTCCTTTTCCTCTTTCTTGAATTCCGCGGTCTTTTCTTCCCATTCCCCTTCGGAAAGGATTACCAGCGGCCTGTCGGAATAATTCTCCGTGTCCTGGCCCTCTGTATCTACATCATCCGAGCCGCAAGTCGCGCACTGGATTGAAGTCTCGATGTCGCCCGAGTCCTTCTGGTCGTATCTTGTAAATGTACCTCCGGCGTACTCCCAGAGTTCAAGCGGTTTATAATCCGTTACCATGACCAGAAATCCGGTCTTGTTGCCGCAGCTTCTGCAGTTCATCTTATCCTCCTCAAAATTTTGGCTTTACTGTATGCCAGTTTGTTTTTTTCTGGTAAAAATCCGCGATATCGAATATCTGCTGTTCCTTAAAGGGCGCCGAGAGCACCTGCATGCCCACGGGCAGTCCGCTGGAATCAAATCCGGCCGGCAACGACATGCCAGGCATCCCTGCCATGTTCGGGGCTATGGTGAAAATATCGGAAAGGTACATTGTAAGCGGGTCCGCGGCTTTTTCGCCTATTTTAAAAGCCGTGGTGGGCGATGTCGGCGTGAGTATGACATCGACATTCTCAAATGCCCTGTCAAAATCCTGTTTTATGAGGGTCCTTACCTTCTGGGCCTTTTTATAATAAGCATCATAATATCCCGACGAAAGCACATATGTCCCGAGCATTATCCTGCGCTTTGTTTCCCTGCCGAATCCCGCGCTCCTGGATTTCTTGTACATGTCTATCATATTATCGGCTTCCCTGTCGCGCAGGCCGTACTGTACGCCGTCAAACCTGGCGAGGTTTGAGGAAGCCTCTGCCGGCGCCACGACGTAATAAACATCAAGGGCGTATTCCGTGTACGGCAGGCTTATTTCCTTCACAACCGCGCCGGAATTTTCGAGAAGCTTCACGGCTTCCATTATTTTTGATTTTACCTGCGCGTCCATGCCGTTTATAAAATATTCCTTCGGCAGCCCTATTTTCATCCCCTTTATATCGGGCCTCAGATTTTTAACATAATCCGGCACTTCCACCGGGGCCGATGTCGAATCCCTGCGGTCCACGCCTGCCAGGTATTTCAGCAGTATGGCGTTGTCGCGCACGCTTTTTGTAATGGGGCCAATCTGGTCAAGGGATGAACCGAACGCGATAAGGCCGTAGCGGGAAACCCTTCCGTAAGTCGGCCGCAGTCCCGTTACATTGCAAAGCGAAGCGGGCTGTTTTATGGAGCCGCCCGTGTCGGAACCAAGGGCCGCGATGCACATATCCGATGCTACCGCAGCGGCAGAGCCGCCGGACGAGCCGCCCGGAACGCGCGTTAAATCGTAGGGGTTATGCGTTGTCTGGAACGAGGAATTTTCAGTTGAAGAACCGAACGCGTATTCGTCCATGTTCAGTTTTCCGGTAAAAAGGGCCCCGGCCTTTTCAAGGTTTATCAGGGCCGTTGCCGTATACGGCGGCTTGTAGCCCTTTAACATCTGCGCGGCGCATGTGGTCTCGTATCCCTCAAGGCACATATTATCCTTCAAACCAATCGGAATGCCTGTGAGTTCCGTGACATTGTCATTTTTTATTATGCGCTCTTCTGCCTTTTTTGCCTGGGAATAGGCCAGCTCTTTTGTCAGCATCAGGTAGGCTTTGACTTTCGGGTCGACGGCCTCAATGCGTTTATAAACGCTGTCGAGTATTTCCGACGGCTTTATTTTTTTCTCTGTGAGCTGTGTGTGCAGCTCTTCTATTGTAAGGCCGTTCAGTTCCATTACTGCTCCCGCGGGAAACTATATTATTTTTGGCACCTTAAAAGCGTTGTTTTCGATGGAAGGCGCAGCGGCAAATACCTTTTTGTTGTCCAGGGAAGGCTCCACCACATCGGCGCGCATGACATTTTTCATATCCATGACAAAATATGTGGGCTCCACGTTATCCGTGTTTATCTTTGACAGCCTGTTTATGTGTTCCAGGATATCCGAGAGTTCTTTTGTGTAGCCGTCTATCTCGGCCTCGCTTATCTCGAGCCTTGAAAGATTGGCTATGTACTCAACATCTTTGCGCGTAATTGCCATTTTTCCGCCTTTAAGCAAAATTCATGCCGTATTTAAAAAATGCCCATCAGACGCGGTAAAGCGCCCTGTTTTTCTTTTAATTAGAAGCAGAATAAATTTATCACAAAAAAAAAGGTTATTCAAGGTAAAATTGATTCAATAATGTCTTGGCTGGAATTATAACTGTAGGATAAATCTAAAAACATTTCCAACAATATCATTTAAGTGTATTATAAATTATTTGAGTCCAACTGTCAAATCCGGTGTGTATAATGTATATTATACGTGGAATTTATTAAAAATATATCTTTGAGAACGAGGATTGAGGGTTCAGTATTGGGGGCAAAACCGATGGCCGGGCCACCACATAGGTCGGCCCCTACAAGGACCCAACCAGAAGATCCAATTCTCGAAGGTGGGTCATTACACAGAAACAAGGAAAAATGTGGTTGTTATGACCGGATTGGGTGTCGTCTTGAACGGAATTTATAAAAAAGTTGTAATCTTGTATATATCTATAGAAATTATGTTTCCACAAATTGTTTAATTGATTGAACTACTTCATTAAGTTTTTCTTGTTTAATATGGCCAATAACTTTTTGGCCGGTTATATTTGACTCTAATTTGTTTTTACAACCAGTAAATATTTTGCAAAGGCTGTTTATGGTAATGCAAAAATAAATCCGCCGAAAATCTCGCGTGCCGGCCGTTCCCGTTTACAAAAGGATGTATCTTTACCAGCCGGTGATGCAAACGGACGCTTTGCTCTAAAATATCAAAAATCTTTTTATCTTTCCAAAACAGAATGTCATCACATAATTTTTTCATCTCAACCGGTATGGCATGCCAGTTAAGACCGATATTAAGGTTGCTCTTCCTGAATTCCCCTGCCCATTTCCATGTCTGGCCGAACATGTCACGGTGTATTTTCCTGAAAAACTCTGTATTTGTTTTAAAAGTCCTCTTCCCGCCAAAATATTTTTCAGCTGCCTGCAGTATATTTGTTGTTTCCCATTCATCAAGCTGTTTTTTGTTGGTAATATGGCGGGGAATCAACCCTGAAAAATCCTCTATCGGGGTTGCGCCTTCGGGGTAATTAAGTTTCATATGTCGTCCCATAGTGAACGGCCCGGCATAGACGCTAATCTTTCGGCCAGTTTTTTAACGCGGTCCCGCCTGCCTGAGCTGTGGGGCTGTTGTAATTCCATGGCCATACCGGCCTCTGTGCGGTCCACTATCTTTTCGGCTTTTTCAAGGGCCCTTTTATCAACCTTACGTAAAAGGCTTTCTTTTGAACTTAATGAAAAATTAAGGCCAATATTAAGCGGCTTAAGAGCTTTTTCTATGGTCTCAATACTGCTGAATGCGCCCCTGTTCTCCAGTTTGTTCAATGCCTGCTGTGAAATGCCTATTCTTTTGGCAAGCTGAGCCTGGGACATCCCCAAAGCCTGCCTTACATCGGCCATTTTCCTGCCAATTTCCTGTGCAGGAAATAATTCATGCGATTGTATTGATTCTGATACCTGTTTTAGTCGTAACCGTTTGGTTTCTTTTGAATTCATGAAATCACCCTTTCATATTAACAACTTTTAGGTTGTTAATATGAATAAACCAAACAACCCTTAGGTTGTTAAAAGCATACAGCGTTTTTACAGAGATGTCAATATTAATCGTTGACTAATCACATTGCTCTTCCCGTTTAATTTTGAAACAAATATAAACCAATCATCCACCGAACGGGTCGTTCCACTGCCATCCGCTTTTTCCCGTTTTCCTGAAATGTTCCAGCCTTCTTATGGTTATCTCCGCAAAGACCGGGTCGTTGTCACAGGTAAAAACCTTCCTTCCTAGCTTTTCTCCCGCTATCAGGGTTGTTCCCGAATGTGAAAAAAAATCTCCCGCAAGGCCCCCCTTTTTGCTTGAAGCCTCCATGATGCGCTCGATGGCGGCAAGGGGTTTTTGCGCGTAGCATCCCGCCACATTTTCCTCGAGCCTGTAGAAAATCTGCTGGATATCCACCCAGACATTGCCCGGCCTTATAAAATCCGACCGTGAACGCCCGCTGTTTTCCGTAATCTTGCCGCCGACTTCCTTATAATAACCCTTCAATATCCTGGGGATTTTGGTATAGACAACCTTAAAATCGGGCTTGCCGATAGTGTAATAAAGCAGTTCCTGGCGCACCCACATCCAGTTTTGTTGTGTGCCATAGCCGCGCTGGTTGCGCATGGTTATGAAATTTTTAGGTACAAAACCCTCAAATTCCCTCATCATGAGCATGAAATCGGGAAGCGGCTGGAAGCCGTCGCGCAAATCCGCACCGAGCCAGACGTAAAAAGAGGAATTTTTTGCCATGACACTCATGGCATTTTCAACCCAGGCCCTGGAAAATTCCATATATTTGTCCAGTTTTGTCCTGAAAAGCCCGCGCGTATTCGCCCCGCCCACGGCCACATTATAAGGCGGGTCGTTTATCATGATATCGGCCTTTTCGCCGCCGAATAATTTTTCAACGCCGCTTTTATCCCGCGCGTCAATAACGCCCACCCTGTGGCCCTTTAATTTATCCACCCATATCTGCCCGGGGCGCAGCCTGCATTTTTTCAAAACCGCCCGCCTGCGAGGCCCGTCAACGTCAAGCCGCGGTGTTTTTTCTTTTGTATCGGACATTTTTAATCTCTCCTGTTTCTGCGTTCCTGCCCCGGCTGCCTTAGCTGGCGGAATTTTTTTTATGGCCGGTCGTCCAACAATAACTACCGTGTCAATCAAGCAAAGGTAGAACTTTAATACCAATGTTTTTTCTGTGTAATCCGCCTGAAGCAAAAACTTCGGACGACAGCCGTAAAAAAAATCCCGCCGGCTAAGGCAGTGCGGGCCGCCACACGGGGCGGCCCCTACAGGGACAAAAACAAAGGGCTGATGGCACAATGCCGTTATTTTTCTTTCTACTTTCTCCTATCTACTTTCTGTAAATTCTTGTCCTTCTATTATTCCTGGGCGTTTTCCCTTTTCTGCGCGTCTTTATAGAGCATGTTTATCTTTTCATCCCTCTGTTTTGACTGGTCCCACATATCCATTGCCGAAGAATAATCCCCGCCCTCGTAGTAAAATCTCCCCATAAAATTATACAGGGGGTACTCTTCCGGGAAATCGGATATAGTATCCTCGAGATATGTCTCTTCCTTTTTTTTATCCTGCTCGCCGTAAAGCCTGGCCATTAAAATATGCGCCGCTACACCCGGATATTTTTCAGCGTAAGCCTTAAGTTCCGCCGCGGCATCATCGTATTTGTCCTTTTCGTAAAAATTCGCGTCGTTTTCGGGGTCGATATATTTCAAATAATTTGTTGTCTTTGCCGGATTTACCAGCAGGACGCTCTGCCCGTCAAAATATGCGATTTTATACCCGGCTGCGGTAAATCTCGCCGCGAGAGGGCTCCCGATTTTCAGCAGCGCTGAATTAACCCCGTATTTTTCCATTATGGACATCGGGTCAAGCTCGTTTTTCATTATTATGTCATATTCCTTTTTCACATCACCCGGCCTGTTTGCGCCGCCGTCGTACATGAGCTTATAAGCCGGCGCGGAAAAATAAACGCAGGAGGCCCAGTCAATGGCGATAAAAAGATTCTGAGGCGGTTTTTCAGCGTTTATATACGCTATCGCGCCGTCCGGGAATGCTCCCGCCGCCGGCTTTAAAAATTTATACGCGCCAAACGCGCACACAAGCGGTATCATGACCGCGTATAAGGTTATTTTCACCCCGGCAAGGTCGTTTTCCGTCCATTTTCTCGGCCATACAAAATTCCACCTGAATATAAGCGATGTGTAATACATGGCCGCCGGCAGGGTGGCGGCGACAAAAACCGGTATAAAGTCCATATCTGCCGCGCAGGCCAGAGCGAGTATTACCGACATGGCCATATCCTTTATAAATTCGGCTTTCCTGCCGACATCCGATGATTTTTCGTTCAACGCAAGGACAATGATGAAAACGAGCAGGTAAAGGCACAGCAGTATGAAATAGCCCGGCTCCAGGCCTCTTGAAAAAAGCTCCTGCTTCCATGCGGCGATCCCGGCCGAAAAATGTACGGCGGGATTTATGTAAACCGCCGTAAACGCCGGGGATAAAAGCGTGGCAAGGGCCACTCCGGCAAATGATATCAAAATGGCCGGGGAGTTGTACTTTTCCCTCTTTTCAGGGACCTCGTTGGCGTCAGCTATGTAATAAAAGGTGTAAACGGCGGTAAGAACCGCGGCGGCCGGCGAAGTCTGGGATGTGTTCGCCCAGAAAAGCGCGGCAAATGGAAGCGAATAATAAAGCAGGTCGTTCTTTTTTGACGGCTCCTGCTCGAGCACAAATACAAAATATGCGGTAAGAACCGGCGCAACCAGCGCGGGGGTTATTGCCGAATGATAACACAAAATAACGAACCCCAGCAGTCCCACGGGCATGGTTATGGAAAGGTATTTCCCCTTCTGCTTTTTAAATACGGCAAGAAAAATAAAGAACGCCATGAATACCAGCGCCGCGAACTTTATATACCTCAACCCCTGCATTCCCCGCATTATATATGAGGCGGCGTACAGCGAAAAATCAAATAGCCATGAGCTTTTATCCCATTTCACCGGCCCGGTAAAAGATGCCTCGTCGGCCTTTGGAAAAGTAAGGTCCCTTAAAAATTCCCTGCCTGAAACCGCGCGGCTGTAAGTCGTATTATCCGCGAATGAATGATAGCAGGCGGAAAACATGGCGGCCGTAACCGCCGCCGCGAAAAGAACCTTCAGCGCAATATCAATTATCCTGCGTGCCATTTTCCCCTTCTTTCTTAAACCTTCAGTTTTATAAAATTAAGGTGCGCTGTTTCATCCGTGTTGTTGTTAATTGCGTGCGTCTCGCCGGCCTCCGCCAGAAAGGCGTCCCCCGGTTTTGTCTTAAAAACCTTTCCGCCGCATATAAATTCCGGCGCCCCGGATATGAAATAAAAAATCTCCTGTTCGTCCGCGTGGATGTGAGGTTTTATCTCATCGCCCGGCCTTAAATATGAAGTGCCGAACGCGTATTTGTTATCCGATGTAAAAAGATACTTGGAGCCGGAAATTTTGTTCCTGAATTCAACCTCTTTGTCATTTATCATTTTCATTAAATACCACCATCCTTCACCCCGGGCTTCCTGCCCTGTTTTAGAGGGAGCAAGCCCCCTCTCTACATTAAACGTTCTATGCTGCCGCCAAACAGGCCTTAGCTGGCGGAGCTTTTTTTATGGCCAGTCGTCCAACAATAACTACTGTGTCAATCACGCACAGGTAAAACTTTAATAACAATGTTTTTCCTTGTAATCCGCATCAAGTAAAAACTTCGGACGACGGCCTTAAAAAAAGCCCCGCCAGCTAAGGCAAACCAACCAGGCCTGCCCTGTTTTTCTACTCTCTCCTATCTACTTTCTGTAAGTTCTTGCCTTACTTTACAAGGTTCCTGTATACCGTTATCGTCGGCGTGTCCATTACCTTCCTGTAATAATTGTCAAGAAATGCCTGGAACGCGGCGTATGTCCCCTTTTCAAGCACCACCCACACCGGTGTGTGGTTGAATAGCACGCCGGTCACAGCGTCCCTGTCGCCGGCAAAATACCCAAGCGGATATGAATAAATATATTTTGTCGCCGCCTGCGCACCGGTCATAAAATACAAATCCGGCATGTTTGGCCACGCAAAGAGGAAATATTTGTCCCTGACGACTCCTCCCGAATCAGAGTTTATCATATCCGCCGCCGCGCTTACATTGTAATAATATTCAATGGTATATCTCCCGGTCCTTAAATAGTCCGGGGCCTTCATTATTACAGCCTGAAAAATTATAATTACGGTTATCAGCGCGCCCATAAGCACGGCCGCAATTGAGGCTGAAGATGTCTTCTTTTTTACCCAGACAAAAATATCCCTTAACAGCAATGCGGCGGCAAGGGGCATTATTGCCGTAAGTATCAGGTAATAATGGGGATAAAGCCCCCTGAATATCATTACCCCCGCAAGCAGGGTTATAAAAGTCATGGATAAAATCCCGCAAAAAGCCGGTTCCTTTTTCCTGAATGAACTTACACCGGTATAAATTATCCCGGCGAGCGGCAGAATATTCTGGGATGTAAACATTCCCGCGCCCAGCTTAATCAATTCACCGGCTTCGCCGCGCACTGAATTAACCGCGAAAAACGAGCCGAACATTATGACGCTGTTTATAAATTCCCTGAGAATACCCCTGTAAAGCAGCCAGCTGAATACCAAAAATATCAGCGCCGTAAATCCCGCAAGGTACCAGGCAAGCGAAAAGAGCCTCTCTTTTTTAAGATAAAAAACAATATAAAGCGCCGGGGCAAGTATAAAAAAAATAGTCCCGGGGTCCATGGCCAGCGCGGCCGCAGCGAAAAATCCCGAGATAAAAAAACTGATATGTTCGTATCCCTTTTCAGCTTCAGCCGCAAAAAAAAGCGACGCCAGCACGGGGAACTGTGCGAATATTTCCGGATATGAGCCCAACCCCTGCATCATATAATTATTCATATAAACCGAATAAATCAATGTGGCGAGCATCGCGTAAAATGACGAAGAGCTCACGCTCCTGGCCAGCATGTAAAGCAGAAGTATTATAAAAATAATATATATGGTTGTAAAATACCTTATGGCGTCCGTGTCCGTTCCAAATATTGAAAAAGCCGCCTTATAAACGCTGTATATAAGCGGCGGCCTGTAATCGAATATATCCCTGTAAGGCATCACGGTCTGTGACATGTTTTTTGCCATGTAGGCTATTGTGCCTTCTTCGCGGTCAAGGGGCAGATGCAGCGACTGCATCCTGAACAATCCCGTAAAGCAGGCAAGTATGAGCAAAAAGACAAGCTCCTTCCACGAGATACTTTTCAGATTCCCCATCAAAGGGCCTCTTTGAGTATCTTTTTCACAGCCGCCTCGTCCATTGCAACGGGATTATACGACATTGACGCGGAGTACTCCACCCTCTCCATTATCTCATCCGTCTTTTCGCCGGCGCGCGGTATAATGGCCGATATCCTTGCAGGTATCCCGAACGACCTGTTTATTGACTTGATTTTTTTTATGAGGTCGATGCCCGTGACTTTTTTTATCTGCTCGAGCTGGGCAGAACACGCGCTCATGTTGTGTTTGAGCACATATGGTAAAAGCACCGCGTTTACCAGCCCGTGGGGCAGGTTAAGCACGGCTCCCACCGGATGGCCTATGCCGTGTGCCGCGCCGAGCCCGGCATTGGCGAAAGCCATCCCGGCGGTAAAACTTCCGAGCATCACATTATACCTTGCCTTTTTATCCCCGCCGTTCTTATAGGCCGCGGGAAGCCCGTCCACAAGCAGTGTGAGAGCCTTTAGTGAAAGTATTTCGGTTAGTTCGTTGGCGTTCTTTGAAAAAAGTGATTCGACCGCGTGTGTGAGCGCGTCCATGCCAGAATGTGCCGTCAGCTCCGGAGGCATTGAGAGTGTGAGCCCCGGGTCGATGATGACAGCCGAAGGCACCATGGATTCGCCCCTTAAGGATATTTTTATTTTTTTCTGCGTATAATAAAGCACGGCGTTTTTTGTGGCCTCGGACCCGCTCCCGGCTGTTGTTGGTATGGCAACCATATATCCCGTATCTTTCCTGACCGGTATCTTTGAGTCGAGGTATTCCTTTACGCTTAAGCGGTCCCTGTATATTCCGGCCACGGCCTTTGCGCAGTCAATGGCAGAGCCGCCGCCAAGCCCCACAAAAAATTCCGCCCTGTAGCGCCTGGCAAGCTCCACCGCGGCATCCACAGTCTCGACCGAAACCTCGGGCTCCACCCCCTCAAATACAAAAACCTCTTTTGACTGTTTCCTTATTAATTTTCTCGCGTTGTCCAGCAGCCCTGATTTTCTGGCGAAATTACGGCCGGTTATGATGAGCCCGCGCGTGCCCCTGAATGGTATATCCTGCAGTCTTTCAATGGAGTTATAGCCGACAAAAACCTTTCCGGGAAATAACATGGAAAAGTCCTTCATATGACAGCCACCCCCGCGTATCCCACGACTTCGGAAAAATCGCCCGAGGTTTCGCCTGAATTTGAATATTGCACAAGCTTCCCGCGCTTTGCCCCGGCCGCTTCGCAGCTTTTCATCATCACGTAAGCAGGCAAAACCCCGCACATTGAATAGCCGTTGTCCATGACGGCATCGTACATTCCGTCCGCGTCGAGTTTTTCCATGAACGCTATCACCTTTTCATCCTTTTGCCGCGCGCTATCCGCGCTTTCATAATGTGTCATATCCGAGGACGCCAGAATAATGGCGTCTTTTCCCTTTAAAGCTTCCGCTACCGCCCCGGCCAGAACGTTTAAAATTTCCCGGTTGCTTTCCCTGACGCATATTGCAACCATTGATATATCGGCCCTTAATACCTGCAGGAACGGCAGCTGGACCTCTATGGAATGTTCCCGTGCGTGCGCAAGTTCGTCAAATTCGGCCCATTCGCATTTATCCACGATATCCCCGGAAATATCCGCGTTAATTTTTACGGCCCCCAGCGGAGTAATCCAGCTCCCGGCCGGGTAAACAGATATTCCCTTCCCCATACCGGTATGATTCGGCCCGAGTATCACAATGGTACTGGGTATTTCCACCGACGAAAAAACCTTTCCCGCCACCGCCCCTGAATATATATAACCGGCATGCGGGGCCATAATGCCTTTTGCCTTTATTTTTTTTCCGGCGCCGGCGGCAAGGAACGCGTCAACCTGCTTTTTTAATTTCTCTCCGTTTTTCTCATAAAAAGACCCGGCAACCACCGGCTGTCTCACGGCTTGTTTATTTTCCATATCCCGCCTCTCTATAAATAAATACTGTCTTAAAACCCCGCACATGTTACCTGATCCGGGGTATATGAC
>PLPI01000109.1 GCA_003159495.1 candidate division FCPU426 bacterium
AATCCTTCTACTTCCTTCCGCCTGGATATATGTGTCAATTAAATGCCTCATATCAGCCTCAAATGGCTTCATATCAAGTTTTTCACCACTTGCCATGCGTATTTCTTCCCTTATATTCAAATATTTATCAATTTTACCTTTAATGGCCTCTTCTTCGCCTGCGCTGTAACCTGCTTCTATTATCTCATCAGCAATATTGGCATATGCGCGTAATAATCCTATTGTACACTTATTGCCATTTTTTTATCCTTTTATTTGGATATTTAGATTAAATCATCATTTTTTTCTTCTTCGTCTGTGCCCCTTGCATCAATTTCTCTTTTTATAGTAGCTAACACTTCGCCAAACGCCTCTTTAATTTTTCCTTTAGAAAATCTTATTTGTTGAATGCCAGCAATATTACTAAATTCATTACAGCCGTCTTCAAGTAGAACAATTGCTTTTTTAAACCCCAAAGATGATTGAAAATATCCGGTTTCATGAATTACATTTTCTCTTGCGTGAAACATTCCAAGCTTATCCAAATCTTCCCCTGCGTGAATTAAAATAGCCATAAATGAACGTTCAGCCATATCTTCCAATATTTTTGATATATTATCTCCGGCTCTAGGTTCTTCTTCAAAATAAACAATTTTGTATTTATGTTTATCACGTAAATGATCCCTTAATTCTATCCATTGTTTATCTTTTCCGTGACCAATAAATATGGTGGGTTCAAACTTTTCTTCAACTTCTTTTTTTACTTGTGATTTGTCAACAGCACCTTCAAAAACTTCAAATATTTTTTGTATTTCTTTTCGTTCTGTTGCAGAAACTGTAATAATTGTGCTATTTGTTATTATTAAGCCGCCCAGTTTTTTTGCGACAGTGTCAGTAAAGAGCACATAGGAGTTGTGTACAGCCCAGCCTCCTGATAAAATGATACTATAGGAGGCGACAAAATGGAAGAAAATCTTAAGAAGAACGGAAAGAAGAAGCTCAGCGCAGAGGAAAAGTGGCGTATTTATCAGGAAGCCTCGGCACCTGGAGCTCAGGTTGGAGAAATACTAAGGAAGAACGGTATGTACCCTGCTGAACTGGCCAAGATAAGGCAGCGGGTAGAAAAAGCAGCTAAAGAAGAGTTGGGAAAAAACAAGTACCGGAAACGTCCGCTCAAAGTTGACTACGACGAATATGAAAAACTCAAATCCGAACTTGCGGCAAAAGAAAAAGCACTGGCGGAAATGAGCCAGGAATACCTAATACTCAAAAAAAAAGTGAACTTGGAATAACCGGGCCAATGAAAGGCAAAAAGATAGCCAAAGAGACACGGGAAGCTCTTATGAAAGCCATAGACGAGTCAGGCGCAAGTATAAAGACATGCTGTGAGATACTTCTACTCAGCGACAGGCGTTACTACCGCTGGAAAAAGTGGACAGAACCGAAAAAACGAACAGCGTGGAACAAAACAAGACCTGAAGAAATCACGGCGATACTCGAAGTGGCAAAGAGCGAGGAACAAGCGGATTTAAGGGCAGCCGGGCTTATGGTTTACGGTCATGAAACCGGCAAGTACTTTTGTAGTCCGTCAACAGTGCAGAAAACACTTAAAAACAATAAATTAGCGGCGCCTTATGAACCGCCAAGAAGGAAAAGAAACTGCAAGAAGCCCGACGTCAGGGATTTAATCACGGCCCCGAATCAGATTTACTGCTACGACGGGAAGGATTTTTTCCTTACGAATGGGTTAAAAGTAACAGTCGTTCCGATTCTCGATATAGGATCCAGAAAGAACCTGAAAAACGGCGTATATGTAAAAAGTTTTGACGGACAAGATATAATTGAGTTATGGGACGCAACGCTCTTTGAACAAGGCATCGACACAAGCAAACTGGCGATACTAAGCGACCGCGGCAGTCAGATGAAATGCGACTTGGTAAAAAAACATCTGACTGAAAAATGGTCGGCTACGCTGATTTTTGCGAGACCATATACGCCGGATGACAACCCGTGGATTGAGGCTTATAACAAGAGCCTAGAATACCATCCTGCCCGGCCTGAACGTTTTGAGACAGTCCAGGATGTTATAGATTGGGCGGATTTACATGGAAGCTTGCATAACGACTATCCTCACTCGTCACTGGGTTATGTCAGACCGAACGATGAGCATGCCGGGCGGGGCAATGCAATCAGGCAGCAGCGCAAAGAGAATTTAAAACTTGCAAGAAAGGAGCGGTTGGCGTATTATTACGACTGTAAGGCAAGGGCAAAGGAGCAGGAATCAGGCAAACGGCTGGAAATTGTACACAACTTCTTCGCACTTTGCTGACAAAATCGAAAAAAAACTCCGAGCCGTAATCAAGACTTATATAACCAGAAAGTTTGTTTTTCTGATAATTTTTCCTTAAATTTGCATAATTTATATTTGGATTTCTATATTCTGAAAAAAATTCATCCTCGTTTTCAAATTCCCATCGCTCTTCTTTATTTTTTATTTCATATCTATTTGTTGCTGTCTCCGATTCTCCAATAAATTGTGCCAATATATCATTTGCCTTTTTTATTATCTCAGGCGAAAATTTTGTATTATGAAACACTTTTCTCTTACTTAACATATTCAATCACCTTCCCCTCGCACCACATGCATCTATCATCGCCCTGCTCATCCTTTACATACTTATGAACACAAACTTTACTTCTCTGCCCCCTGTGTCCCCGGACTTCAAGAGTTATGCCACAATCAAGGTATTTCCCCTTGGTTCTACATCTCTTATATCACACTCACAACATCAAAACAATAGACTTAACCGTATACTAAACAACATTATCACTGCCAGTATCTATATATCCTATTTCAAGTCCTTCTTCAATTCGTTTGCCAAATTTTATATCTGGATTTAAATATCCGGCACTTTCGCACGCCTCACAACAAGCGCGGCGGGCTTTTTTGATAATTTTTAAATGTTTATCATGTAGAACGTGCTCACATATAATAAACGATTTCAACATAACGGCCCTTACTTTTGCTTCAGCTTTGGCTTTGTTAATATCCTCAAATTCATCGTCCAAAACCTGCGCGTTTCGCAGAAACGTTCGAACCCGTATAAGTTCAGTATATTTATTCATTTTTTTCTTTAACAGGCCGTCAACAAAACTTAGCTGTTGTGGGCTGGCTGGTTCGGATGAACTAATATTGGTTGCATCAGAATCTGAGCCTTTAGCATAAAATCGTTTCGCTTCTGGATTATAACTATTCAAAAATGTTAAAAGTTTGCTGGTTTGCCTTTTATTGTTATATGTCCTCGCTAATCTTGATTTTATTTCATTTTGCAAAGTTGATATTTCTTGTTGTGTTCCCTGAGACCTGCTGACATAAAGTTTTATTTTCTTTTCTTCATCGTTCATTTGAAATATGTAGAGGTCGCCGTTTACGGCTAAACGGCGAATTTCTCTTCTGACATCTTCATCATCCGGACTATGGCCTTCAGCATGGTCAAAAATAACTATATCAATTTCACCTTGTTTAAGTTTCATGAATTCAACGCCTGCAAAATCCATAAAACACTCCTCTTTTATAAAATTGATTTGTAATAACCTTCACCTATCTACGTCGTTCTACTCTCTATACCCTATTGGCATGAATTTGCTTATCATTACTTTAATCTCCAATTATAGAGGCCGGGGGCTTAATATAAGGGGTTAGGGGTCGTTCTGTAGGGGTACAGAGCGAATTTAAAGCCCCCGGCCTGGTCATCATTTAGTTTATTCCCTTCTTCCGGAACATATCAAGGTAAGTCGACATTTCACGCGAAATGCTATTTATTCTATCAGTCGCTTTTGAAAAATTATCAACCGGACCACGTTCGTTTTCCTCTTTCAACAGTCTCCGGAAAAATGCTGAGATGTTTTCTCCGTGCTGTTTGGACATTTTTTGAGCAAGGGTTTTTTCACCTATTGACGCCCTTACTAGAATTTTAGCTATTTTTCTAACCTTGCGCGATTTTCTATGCATTAAAATACCTCCTTACATTCAAACATGCGTTTATAATACCACAATTTCACTATTTCCGGTCAGGCAGATTTAAAAACAGCTGTTTAATCATTTTCCCCATAATATTCATCTACTATTTTTTACAGCCTCTAATAATTCCTTCAATTCCCTCAATACCTCTTTTTCCTTTTCTGCTATCTGCATAGGCATATTAACATATTTTTTATTGTTTGCGTCCATTATAAGCTGTCTGAACATTCGCGCCATATTGTTTCCGTAGTCCTCGGATAACTTATTTGCCAATTTCTTTTCTTTTTTCGTTACACGCATCAATATTGCATTACTAAGCATTTCATAGTTTGGTTTTGTCATTTTACCCCCGCGCTTTCTTGCCGGCAAGCTTGACAAATTCTCTTGATAAGTCATTTATGACATATTTTTGCTGTTCTAATACGTATAATTGAATTTCCATATTATTGCGTTCCTGTGCCTTATACAAAAGTTGACGTAAATATGTTGACGTATTTTCATTTGCCTCTTTTGCCAACGTATCGGCTATTTTCTTCATACTGTTCGATATACGTATCATAATTTTTGTTTTTCTCGGATCATTCTTTTCCCTTGGCATAAAGCCTCCTAATTAATTGTTATTGCTGAAGATTTATTTTTGACAATAATCAATGCAATTATCCCTACAGCAGCACAGGCAATAGAAATTCCAAATTCCCATGCCATTATTGTTCTCATATCCTGCGTGTCTTTTTCCATATTTTGAATTGCAATATAGGCATTATACTCCTGTGTTTTAAGAACTTGATCAGAAACAGTTAAATTATTGTTACCCGTTGTCATAATTGGATCAGCGCTTTTGTCAAGAACATTTGTTGGATTTTGTTTTGATATATCGCTCTTATTTAGCACCACTGTCATTCCCATATAATTCTTAATAGTGATTGTGTTCTGTGTGCTTTCAACAACTTGTCCTTGATAGTTTGACCCGTCTTTCATAATAAAAAAATCTGCGAAACAAGCGTTTGAAACAAAAGCAAAAAGCAAGAACCACACAATTTTTTTCATATATCACCCCTCTTTATTCTAATTGCGTTTACTTTTCAAACAACAACCTTTTTGTAAAATCCAACAATGCGGAGTAATCGCCGTTGTCCGCTTTAATAAGTGCTGAAATATATTTTTTCCTGTTACGCAAGGAATAGTTGTTTATATTTGAAATGTTTTTCTACACCTTCCCTGTCCAGATTCAGCACATAAAAATCTGAGGGCTTGTATTTTTCAATAAAATCCCCGTATTTACCCGCTGAAAACGCCGCTGATTTTCTTTTACATTCAAAAGCAATGAGTTTTTGACCGTCCAGAATAAAATCAACTTCATTTCCTGTTTTTGTCCTCCAGTATTTTATCTGCCCGATGTTTTCCACATTTTTTACCAGCGTCCTAAAAGCGGCTGTTTCCAGCACAACGCCGGAATCAACCCTTTCATCCTGATTTTTAAAACTGTTTATAATAATGTTTCTCATGCCGTTGTCAAAAAAATATACTTTCGGCATCTTTATTATCTCGCTTGTTTTATTCCCAAAAAATGGCCTCAACCTTGCTGCAACATAAGTATTTTCAAGCATCTGTAAATATAGCTCCGTTTTCTTCCGTACAATGCCTATATCCCTTGATACCGATTCATAGTTCAAAATTTGTCCTGAATTTATGGCTGCGTATTTTACAAGCTTGTTAAAGCCTTCTATATCCTCCATTTTAAAAAAAGAGGCTATGTCCTTCCTTACATATGAGGTGTATATTCCTTCTAGTATCTTTTTTTTCTTTTCCCCGTCCTTTTCCAGAACAACCCTTGGATATCCGCCAAAAACACAATACCTGTCAAACTCTTTTGCCAGCAAACGTTTTGTTTCCCCGGAAATTTTATCATGAAATTTCAGCAAGCTTGATTGTGCATGAGCCTTATACAGCTGGTCGTTTTCTGAAAATTCAAGATATTCGCCAAAAGTGAGCGGATAAATTTCAAAAACAATTTTCCTTCCCGCCATGCTTTCGCGGAACCTTTTATTAATCTCAATAGACGAAGATCCGCTTGCAAATATTTTTATCCTGTCGCCGTAATGGTCGACAAGTACCTTTAGTGTCCTGTCTATGTTTTTTACATAATGTATTTCATCAATAAAAATATACTTCTTTCCGCCGCGTCCGGCACCTATATAAGAAGCAATTTCCTCATGTCCCCTGCCCAGTAAATCCGCATCATTGATACTTTCAGCATCAAAAAAAAATATGTCTTCTTTTTCTACTTTTCGGGTTTTCAAGAGATTTTGTATAATACCGTACATCAGGCTTGTTTTGCCTGTTTGTCTTGATCCGACAAGCAATATCAGTTCCCGGTCATCAACCCATTTCATAATGCCGTCAAATTGCTCTCTTTTATAAATTTTTTTTGAGTATATTTCTGCGGTATCCACAAGACCTCCAAAAGTTGTTTTACTAAATTATATACAGTAATACAAAAAAGTAAAGCTTTTTTATACTACAAAATAATCCCTTCATAGGCTTAGTTTCTGTTTTCAAACGAGAACTTCCACCTTTCGCCGTCTTTACTCATTATGACTTTTGCGTCAAATTTTTTACCTGCTTTTGAAGTCAATCCTTTAACCATGGCGCCACGTCCGGATAACAGGCCTTTGGCCGTGGTTGCCGTGAGTTTTTTACCAAGCGAAGCAAACCAATGATCATCTTTCCACAGGGCAAACTTGCACTGGTTGGTTTTGTCCTGGTAACCAACGCAGGAAAATGCCTTCGGTGTTTCCACTATGTCGCGGCCGCAGGCCGGACATTTTCCAATGCTTTTGACTTCCCTGCGGATAGTTCCAGATGTGTGTTTAAACTTTTCAATTCCAAGAGCCGTAATTTCGCGGGCTATGACCATATACGCCGCCTGCGGCATGTTTCCCAGTTCGACATCCTTTAGTTGTTTTTCTAACCGGCCGGTAAAATCAGGTTCTAACATTTCCCGGACCGGGAAATGCTCGACAAGCCCGATTCCCAGGGCGGTGGTCGAGTAGTTTTTTCCCTTGATCTCAACATATCCGGATTTTTCAATTTTTTTCAAAATTTCGGCACGAGTGGCCGACGTGCCGATTGAGTAGCCTTTAAGCAGTTGTGTTTCATCTTCTACCTTGCGGCCGCAGTTCTGCATGGCCGCAAGTAGGGTTTTGACCGTGTATTTCACCGGTGGTTTGGTTTCTTTGTTCGTTGCTTTTAAGTCTTTGGCCACAACAGCTAAATTTTCCCGTAGGGCAAAATCAAGCGTGGCCGATCCTTCGTCCTCATCTTTTTTATCTTCGCCCTGGTCAATATCTGCCACCGGGTCCTGACTTAAAAATCTCCAACCCGGATTTACCAGGACCCGTACTTTGGTCTGGAAGTCGTGAGTTTTTATCCGGGTAATTGCCTCGGTCTTGTCATACTCGGCCGCTGGCGCAAACTGCGCCAAAAAGCGCCGGGCAATCTCCGTATATATTGTTCTATCGTCGGGCGATAGCCCGGCGATATTGGGCACCAGGTACGTTGGCATTAATGCCGGGTGACTGTCAACTTTTGCACTGTCAAAAACGGATTTGCGCTCGTGCCATATAAGCGGAATTGAGGGGGGTATAAGTCCTTGCCCGGCCGTTTTAAGAGCCTCTAAAGAGCGTTTAGCGGCCTCTTTTTGCGTATCGTCGAGGTATCTCGACGACGTACGCGGATATGTGATGTATTTGTCCTCATATAAGGACTGGGCACATTTAAGGACCTTTTCAGCTGTCCAGTCAGCGTAGCGACTTGTAATATGCCCTTGTAAATCAGTCAAATTGAATAATTTGCCGGGCCCCTGGCTTTCGCGCGTAGTCGCGCAGGCGACTATCACGCCGGGTTGACCTTTGACCTCGGCGGCTATTTTTTCGAGGTTTGACGGACTGTCAAACCGTGTTTTTGAGGCCTCGGCCGATTCACCGGCGGCCGCCGGTTGAATGTAAAGGCCGCTGTAAATACCTTCAGCGGCCGAAAACGTGGCCGTAAGCGTAAAATATTTCTTTGGGATAAAGTTTTTGATTTCCATATCCCGGAGATAGATCAGGTAAATAGTCGGCAGTATTACCCTGCCGACGTTGAGCATTTTACCGTCGGCAGACAATTTTTTAGTCGCCGCGACGGTGAAATTAATTCCCAACAGCCAGTCCGTCCACTGCCGCGCGTAGCCAGCCGCTGTAAGCGGCGCATCCTGCGCGGCCGTCTTAAGGGCGGCCATGCCGCTTTTTAGATCGTCCGGAGTGTGTGAAGATACCCAGAGCCTCTTTACCGGCGTGGTAACGCCGAGAGCATTGTAAATCTCTGCAAAAATTAAAGAACCTTCCCGGTCACTGTCGCAGGCGTTAATTATTTCGGCCGCGTCTACGGCCAAGGTCTTAATTATTTTGAATTGTTTTTTCACGCCGGCGTCGGCGTGAATTTTATACTTCATTACGTCCGGGATAATCGGTAGATTATCCACGGACCAGGTTGAGTATTTAGGATCGTAGTCAGTGGCGTCGTAAAGACTGAATAGGTGGCCGAAGGCAAAGGTAATGGCGTAGCCGGATCCGGAAAAGCACCCGTCCTGGCGCGTAGTCGCGCCAAGGACGTCGGCTATACTCTTTGCAACGGACGGCTTTTCGGCTATAATAAGTTTCATTTGAAAGACGGCCTGTTATACCATGGGCATTTTTCAAAATCAATACGCGAAGCCAGGGCAAAAGGACACAGGGTATGAACCAACGTTCCGATTTCAACGCCGGATTCTCTTAAAGTCCGTGACATTTCGGCAGCATAGAAATTACTTTCCTTTTTAATGTTACAAAAAGGGAAATTAAAAGTTTCGGTTTGGCCGTTCAAAAACGTTTCTGTTTTGCTTTCTGTTTGTAAGTTTAAACAATCCATAATAATCCCCCTTAAATATTATCTGGACAAACCTTTTATATTTTTATTATCCGGCATTAAATCATAAAACAGCATGAAGCCTGTTTTTTATTCGTTGTTTTGAGGTTCGTCAGGGCCGCCCGGCATGCAGTCCCTGTGTTTTTCATATGCATTGTCAAAACAATCGCCACACAAATTACTGCCGTTAATCTCTCTGCCACATACACTACAGTAGCTTTTTCCATCTTCCGTCATAGTATCCTCCTGTTTTATAAATAGTCTTACTTATTCATCCCCTGAATTATCAAACGAATGTTCATACGATGTTTTTCTATCGTCCCAACATGTATCACACAAACCGGGATGATTTATTTCCCTGCCACAATCATCACAGGAGTATTTTGTTTCTTCGGCCATAGTGATTTCTCCTTTCTTATTTATTTTATTAATCCGTCACCTTTCCAACAGTAATCACAAACCTGCATGCCTTTTGGTATTTGTTTACCGCAACAACTGCAAGTATCATACTTATTTTTATCTTCACAATCAGAACACTGCGTGCCATAATAAATTTCCGTTCCACAAGTTCTGCAATATTGTTTTTCTTCTGCCATAAAGCATTCCTTTTCAGTTGCTATTATTATTCCACAAATTTTTTGGCTCATACTCTGTAAGATTCTCTTTTTTAGCAAGATTCGTTTTTTCTTTTGCCCGTTTCTTTGCGCGCATTTCTTCAAGCGGGTCGTATTCAAATATCCTGTTTTTCATTAATTCTTTACGTAATATGTGCAAAATCACATTGTCCTTTTTTTCTCGTATTTCAGGAGAGTTATTAATTTTAAAAACCGTCGCGTTCTTTTCTCTGCACATTTTAACTATATCCTCTGTTGAATATTTAGAACTGCATGCTTCGTTGTAATCCATTTCAAAAATAATATCCTCCGGGGTTGGAGTGTACCAGCTCGGAAGCTCTTTTAGTTCAACAACATCTTTATTTCTTGGATCACTTACTGTCAAAAACACCTTAATATCATCAATGTTACATGAATAAATAAGCTTCACGATGGGGTTTACTACATCCCTGTCGTTTTTTCCCTTGGTCATTATATAAATATCGGTAAACAATATGTCGGCGTTATGCTCCTGGGCGTTTGCAATAATGCCTTCTATGGTCAACTTTCCTTCCACATAATCAAGAACATTAACCAAAATTTTCTTCTTTTCTTTCATTTTTCACCTCGTTTTTAGGTCGTTCTGGTTGGGTAAATATCGTGAGATATTTGTGCCCAACCAGAACTAAACGCCGTAGGATCTTGAGATTACTTGGAAGGTATTAACTCGTTTACAGTTTTGCTGTATTCGACGTTACTTTCCTCCCAAACTTCAAAATCCTTCGGAAGCATTTCGTCGCAGTAGATATTGTAGTATTTCCTGCGCAGCTTTGCTTCCGTTTCCATCAGCCTCTTTAATTCATCTGATGGTTCGTAAGGTTGAGTACAAATCATTGGCCTCACCTCCTTTCCTAACCGGCGTTGCTTTTTAGGTAAAGGAAAGGCCAATGCAAAAAAATGCAAAAAATCATAAAAAAAATCTTGAAATATTTCCAGTTTATGTTATATTACTTATGAGATTACTTGAGTACAAATCAGGCGTCACCTCAGATTTATCCCCGATAGTTGTAGCTGTCGGGGCTTTTTTTTGTCTATAAATAGAGATACAGACATTTAAACCCCCGAGCTTTCCGGCAAGGCCGCTGTCCAGCCGTCGCCGTCCTTGATTACCTGGTTCCTGCCGTTGTTCTTTGCGTAGTAAAGCCTTTTATCCGCCAGCTGGTGGGCTTCGGTGAAGTCTTTGACTTCTACCGGAAATTCCGCAAGTCCGCCGCTGCATGTTACTATCCTAACCGGTTTTCCCTGGCTTTGTTGGACCTTGATATGCAAAGTACTTTGAATAAAAAGCCTGAATTCTTCTGTCTTTTTGAACGCGGCCGCTTTATCACCAAAAAACAAGGCAACAAACTCTTCCCCGCCGTATCTGCACCATGTTTCAAGCTGCCGGTCCGGCTGTCCACCGATACCCGGGGCGTCCTGTTTGAAAAAATCCTTGCCTATCTTTGCAAATTCAATCAATACGGCATCGCCCATTTTATGGCCGTACTCGTCATTAATTGTCTTAAATTTGTCTATATCAAAAAAACAGAAAACAAACCCCGTCTTTTTGTCAGTATTTTTTGCGGCTGCGTCCGGTGTAAAATAGCTTAAAAGCCTTTCGTCGAAGAACGCACGGTTATTGGCGCCGGTCAATGTATCCGTGTACCGCTTGCGCTGTTCTGTGTCCACCCTGCGCTCTGCGTGTTCTTTTTCAAGTTCCAGGTTCATCAAATGCGCGTATACAGGATCATATCCCTTACGGAAAAGTGATTGTAAAAAACTTTTTGGCTTATATAATTTGCCTATGTTCTTTTCGGTCTTTTCAACGGCAAAATTATACAGGTTTATAATATTCTCGTCGTTATACCCCATTTCAATGAGCCTGCCGGCCGTAACAACCACGTTTTTATGGTCCCCAAGCCTGTAATAACAGCCTGTGAGCTTAATAAGTATCCTCTGAACGCCTGTTACACGCTCTACAATCTTTAAATAATAGTTTTTGGCCTTTTCAAATTCATTTTTCTTGCGCAGGGCATCGGCGAGAAGCTCTGTGCAAATTAATTCCTGTGAATCATTCAGGTCCTTTGTCAAAATATACGTGCATGAATCAATGACCGCCGGATAATTTCCTATAAGGAAATGACCCAGGGCAAGGTCAAGCTGTAAGTCTATATTGTCCGGTTCAATTTCAATCATTTTTTCACAAATGGCGGTCAGATTTTCACCATTCTGTGTGCGTTTAAATATCTCGATTGCCAGCTGTGCAAGCTTCATATTCAATGGCTCAATCTCGCCGGCATGACGGATCTCCTTAAAAGCTTCCCTGTAATTTTGCGCGGAAAAGAAAGCCTGGGCGTTGGCATAATAGCGCAAAAAGAGGTCCCGGCGCTGTCTTAATTGAACTTCTGTAAATTCAGGCTGGCCTGTTGATTTGATTTCTTCCATTTTTTATTTTCCAACCTCAATTTTAAAATCATCAACGAGATTTTGTCCGTCCTGATTAACTATTGTGAGCGTCCATGTAGAAACTCTTGTCCTCGAGGCTCCTGTACGGCCGTTTTCATATTTAATGTCCCCAAGGATCCTTACATATGTTTTATCACCGTCTTTTTTATACATTATGGCGTCATACGTGGGACTTATAATCAAATCCGCGTCAATTATGTCCTGTTCAAAAGCGTTGTCGTAATATTTCACCTTATATTTTTCCAAAAAGTTTACGGTCATCATCTTTTCAAGGTCTTTTCTTATGTCCAAATATGAGTCGCGGTTGTACCAGTAGAATTTGTCCAGAAATTTCGCCGCAAATGCTTTTACCGTATTTACCTCGCTGTCAGTTTCGGTAATTGGCAGGTTTTTGGCTGCTGCGATGCGTTGTGATGCGCCGGAATTGCCGCTGATAATGAAAAATACAATAATAACAACGACAATTAAAAATCCGGCGCCTATCGCAATAAATTTGCCTGCGCCTACTGCGGGCAGTTTCGGCCCGCTTGCTTTTGGCACGTCCCCGAGATCCATATCATCATAAATATTCTTATTTACATTCTTGTCTGCCATGTTAATTTCCTCCTGTTGTGACTAATCGCTCTATCGCTTTTTCATAGTTATAGTTCTCTTCCTTCAATACCCGCGCCTTTATGGGCGCGTCGGTCTTGTTCGTTGTGGCGATCCAGTTCAACGGCGGGTTGGGCCTTATCTTTACCAGGTTGGATCCAAGCTTGCCAAACTTCACAAAAGCGTCCGAATATTCCCCTTTTACCTGGTCAAGAGAGCCTATCAGGGCCTTTTCCTGGTCGTTTAGGTCCAAATTTTTCTGTATATTGCCCAAATCAGCATCGGATTGTTTAAAAAGGATAAAATTTTCAACGTTTTTAAACAGCTGCGCCGCATCCGGGTTGGACATAAAGTCCGACATCTGCTGTGTGGCAAAGGCACATACAAGCCCCATATGGCGTGATCTCTTCGAC
Organism: candidate division FCPU426 bacterium; assembly: GCA_003159495.1. Lineage (GTDB taxonomy): Bacteria > Oederibacteriota > PGYV01 > PGYV01 > Palsa-1178 > Bog-1181. Next base: position 13,047 of record PLPI01000109.1, read on the forward strand.
AAATTAAGCAGGAACGTAACGCCCGCGGCGAATCTGGCCAGTGTCCAGGTCTCATCCACCATGAGAAGCTGTTTTTTACCCCTCTTTTTGTTCTGCTTGAATTTTTTTGTTAAAAAGGTACTGATGATGTACACGGCCAAAGATTGCAAATCTTCATCTTCCGGCAATCCTGACGTGTCAAAAACGATGAATGAAGCGGACAGGTCGATGTTTGTCGCCCGGTCGGTGAATTTTGCGTATTGGCCGTTTTTAATGTAACTGTTCAATTTTTCCGAGATTTCAAGTATCTGCTTTTTCCAGTCCGATTTTTCCTGCACCATGGCCGTAAATGTAGTGCAAAAATCCGAGAGTATTGGTATTGTTTTTTGATCAATTTTGCCGTCTTTGACTTTCATAAAATTTTTGTAAGTCTGTGCAATTGCAGTTTCAATCAACGACCTTTCCAACTGCCATGCGCTGGCCGATTCACTCTGCAATATGGTCTTGAAAAAACCAACGATTTGAGCGATTTTATTTGATGTTACTGTGCCGTCAATATTTATATCATTGTCATTACTGGTTGCGTCTATAAGGTCACTGTCAAAATCTATACAATCAAAAATATTTACAGAGTATTTGCCTTCAAGGTCAAGTGCCAGGTATTGCCCGCCCTGCATGTTACACAAAAATTCGTATGACTTTGATTTGTCCACGATGAAAACATCGTGGCCCCAGGCTCCGAGATTGGCAAGTATGGTATTGATTGAAAACGATTTACCCGAGCCGGGAATACCCATAATACACATATTGCCGTTCGTAAAATCCTCGCTCCATGGATAATAATAAATTGGCTGGTGCAGTTTATTACATCCCAAAAACGCCCCGCCTTCGGTCGTTGAGGAGTCAAATGTAAAAAAGTCAAAAGTTGATATGGCATCATCTGTTGATACCGTATAAGAATGTCCTCCATAATTTACACAAAACGGCAATGTGGATTTAAAACATTTCATCTGCTCATATGTTCCCTTCCAGAATGGTATTCCCTGAAAAATCTGCTTTACAAAGGCTATGCTGTCCGAAAGGTCCTGTTTACTGCTTTCCATGAGCGTGATGTAGAGGCCAAATTTTAAAAAGCTGATCTGTCCTGCCGCTTTACGCTGTAATAGATTGTCGTATTTTTTTATCAAGTCTTCAGTGGCATAGTTTTTGATAAACCCGGAATTTTGGGAACTGGCAACTTTGAGTTCTTTTTCAAGCCGCTTTTTTACGTTGTCCTGGTTGATACCTTCAAAAATAATCGACATTCTGTACGGCCGGTGTAAATACTGCATGGATTTTAAAAATCCGGCCATGTTGCCCATGGGAAGATCCGAAACGTATATTGTCTGACAAAATTTATCGCCTATTTGCAGATAGTCCTTGTTGCGTTCAATGGCCGTGCGCGCTATTGTGTTTGACGACGTGAACACGGCGTCAATGTTACCGGCATCATCGTTTACGCAGTCTTCCACCAGGTGTATTATTTCCTCTTTTTCAAGCGGCCTTAAATTTCCAAACCGCCTCATATTTGATAAAAAGGCTGTTTTATTAATATCCAAAAAATCCTTGTTCTTAATCATTATTTTTGTCGGGTCGGTTTCATTGCTGGCCAGGTCCTGCAGGCTTACCCTGTCATAGGCATATAAAATATAATATTCATAATCATATACGTCATTGATCTTTACAAATTCATCGAGCCATGCCCTTAAAAACCGGGGATATTTATTTTTAATGTAATTATCATTGAGCGTATTGCTGATTTTTTCCGCAAGCGCCGTGTTTTTATCCGTAAGAGCGTTATTAAACTCCTTTTGCTTTTCTTCACGGGCCGACAGAGTAAGCTTGTCATATAGCGTCATTCTCGCAGGCAGGTCATATGGCTTTGTTTTAATAAGTATCTGTACTTTCTCGCCTGTTGCCAGGGCGTTTAAAATGCCCTGGTATGTGGCAAGGCTTGATTGTACGCTGTGTGTGTCAAACGTATCCGGGTTGGTTGTAGGCGTTAATTTGTATATGGCCACCGGCCGGACCTTATTAATGACTATATGACCTTCTATTATGTCCGTCATATCCTCGATTAACGCCTTTGCCTGCCCATATAACGGCTGTTTTTCTTTAGTCTTTGTCTTGGTCTGGCTCATTATTCTCTCCTGGCATATAAATTTTAGGCGATCTTAGACTTTCAAAAAAGTTGAGAAAGTACCCGTCCGGTAAATTCTGCGCTAATTTTACGGCCACTATCACATTTGCCGCAAGGAACATAAAAAGTATAAACGCTGTGAGGAAATTCTTGAATATGCCAAAAAAGATGAACGCAATTATCACGTCAATAACAACACCGCCGGCAATCCACATTATATGCGTGGACGTAAACCCTCCAAGAATTTCCGCTTCCTTGTCTATGTTCATTTTGTGATTACTCCTCAACCAACAAAATTTTCAGGCATGTTTGTAGCTGATCCATCATTCGGTGGTGTTGAACCGCCGCCTTTTGAATTGCGTATTGCTTTAATAATATCAGAGGTTCCACTTTTGAGTGACGCACCCAGCGATTGTCCGTGGCCATAGCCGAAACCGCCCGCAGTTGAGGCAATGTCCTTTGCCCCACCCATAGATTGCGAAAAAGCGTCTGCTTTTTTGCCGCCTCCACCTCCGCCATTTTTACCACCGCCGCCGCCAAACCCGGGAAGTTTGCTCATATCAGGCAATAATCCGGCGCCATTTAAAACACCACCGGCAAAAGACGCAGCTCCTAAAGCCGGGGCAAGCGCCATTGCCGCAGGCATGGCCGCAACCGTGCCGGCACTGCGCAGCATTGACCCAAATTCACGCGAGCCTGATTGCGCAATTTTTCCGAACGTATCACCACCGGTAAAAAATTCAACCAATTTGCCAACCTGTGTCATGAGCATGAAAACTCCAAAATACATCATCAGTTTTATTATCGACGGCAATCCCACCGCAGTTGCAGTAGTACCCAGCGTAAGGTTGCTCAACGATATTGCGAACAACAGCATAAATAATAATCCCCAGACAAACGAATACAGGCAGGTGCCAACAAAAGATTTAAACCAGCGCACAAACATATCCCATCCGGATAAAATCGTCAGGGGAATTATTAAAATACCGAGGAAATAAGCCAAAAACAACTGAATCAGTTGCTGCCCTTTTAATAGCAATAATTTAATAATGAAGTATACAAACATACACGAAACCAACATTTCAGCGATTATTCCAATCCAGAGATGTATTATACTCGCTGGTGTTGAGTAAATTGTGTCAATTTCCGGAAATGTCAGGTTATGGGTGCTTGCAATCAGATTAAGTGTATCCGGATCGTTGGTAAGCGTGGCTGCAAAATTATTGCCCAAGCTTGACGTTGTTATATTTGCAATATCAAAGCCCATATATCCCAACACGTGTGAAAAAAGCTGTATTACGGAGCTATATAACAACGTGTAGCTTATTATCAAAAATACAACTATTGTAAAATAACCAACCAGCTGTACGGGACTTTCGTTTTTAAACAGTCCCGTAACCAGTTTTAAAACGACAAAAATATAAAGAAAAACTCCGACAAGCGTGTATAAAAAAGGCATTACTGTTCCTGATATATAAGTTACAGTCTTGGCCCCTACTCCTATATCTATTGTATTTGTTACCGGTTTTGTTACAACCGCTCCGGTTGTGGCGTCGACGGTGTGTTGTGTGCCGGAATAATCAGTTAAACTTTGACTCGTACTTATATCCCAGAGCCTTAACAGACTTTCACAAAGCATATTAAACGCACTGTCCACGAGCGATTCAAAGGCGTTTTTTATTATCACTGCTATCTTGGTAACATAATGTTCCGCCATGCCCACGCCACAAGTGTAAGAAAACCAACTCAACGCATTCCTCACTCCCTGTTCAATCCAATTGGCTGATTGTTTGTTGTTGGATATTTGTGACGATGTAGGCACGGGCGTTGCAGTTGTCGTACCATCCGCATAAATTGCAAACGCTGTGAATAATAACAGCAACAAACAAATTGTTTTGACAAGATAATTTTTTATCATCGCAACAACCGTTACTGCCAGCCATTAGTAGTGTTAACTACTCCGGTCTGCAGTTCCGCGCCTTTAAACAAAAATGCGCCGAGCAGGGCCCAGGCAATCGCGCATATTACAATGGTCCAGAGCGCATTTTTAACCATCTGATCGCCTTTCATGTCGCCGGCGTTGCGTAAATGCAGGCCCCACATCAGATATCCAACTGCGGCTAAAGTAACTATACCTGCAACAACGCCCACAACCCATTTACCGTAAGACATAACGTTTGCCATATACTGATCACTATTCGCAAAAATTACTGAAAAAACACTTAAAACAAAAACCACTGTCATAAACAAAACTTTTCTTGTCTTCATCTTCATTCTCCTTTTTTTTATTTATTTAATTAGGCAGATTATTTACTGCTTTTGTATCTGTACTGCTTTGCTGTACTGTAGTTGCCCCAGGATTTTCACTTCCCACAACCTGTGTGGGGCCCGCAACGGCCGATGATGATGAACTTGTCGCGGGATTAATAACTGGTGTTGGATTGACCTTAAATGAGGCTGCAATCGTGTTTGAAGTTGAAGATATAACGCTGTCTACTCCTGCGGCCATTGATGTTCCAATGCTTGTCGCGTTAATAGGCGTGTTATTTACAAGACTGCTTACTATACTACTCACCATTGAACCCAGTGAACCGCCAAGAATGGTCCCTAAAGGCCCGAAAATGGACCCCAGAGCGGCCATGAGCACTGTTGTTGCCTGGCTTGATAACACAGACAGTACCGAATCCAAAAATCCCTTAAAGAACTGTCCAAAAGGATTTAAAGCCGCTGTTTCCGAAGCTGTTGGCGTATATGAAGTATCAACCGGCATTGTTGTAGAGGCATAAGTGGCTATATTTGTTGCTGTCTGCTGGGCAGATATCGAATCGCCCGTTGCCACATAACCTGATTCAGTCGCAAGACTTGTGGCCAGAGGTTGATAATCCGGTACTCCGGAAGCTTTTAAATCAGCGGCCAGGGATGCCAACTGTGCCGCTGCTGATTGCTGCATTGATGTACCGATAGAAGCGGCCGCTGTTTGAGCCAGCGCAGCTATTCCTTCTGCTATTTTACTTTTAGTATATGGACTCTCGGCCGTCTTTCTATAGTAATCCGCGCCCAACCCCGATGTCTTATATTCGCTGTACGCACTTCCCTTTTCCTGGTAAAGCGTAGCATCCACACCATTATTTGGACCCTTGGCGTTCTGTAGTTCTTTTAATGCGTCAAGGGTCTGGTCTTTAGCGGCCTGTAAATTATCCTCGGTCGTTGCCGCAAAAGATAATACCGGTACCATGCCTAACAGGCTTGCAAGCGTTATAGATATTATTTTTTTCATCTTTCCCCCTGTTTTTATTGCGCAGTTTTAACCACGTCTTTTTTGTACAGAGCAATAATCTGCGGCTGTATGTTGTCGTCAACATTCGTCTTTAATATCATCAGGTATATGGGACTATACGCATAATTGATGCGTATTGGCGCGTCTGGGGCCTTGATATCGCTTAAATAGCCCGTGTACACGTCCATTTTCCTGCCGTTATCCCGTATTACAAGCCCCTCAACTGGATTCTCTGATTCAAACGTCACATCAAAGTACTGTTTCCCGGGATATTCTATGACCTCGGCTTTGCTTGTTCCCCAAGCTGTTGTAACCGAGAAATTATATACATTCGGCTTGGTCGCCACGTTAGAAACAGCCGCTTGGGCTAATTGTGGCTGTAATATAGTTTTGCTTTTTACTTTTTTTGCAATTCTGTGTATTATTCTGCCTATCTTAGCCTTAGGCGCTGATGGCAGTCGCAATAACCGCGCTTCGTTGTCCTGTTTGTATAGTTTGGCCATGTCCCATATTTCGTCTTTCTGCACCTGCAGGGATTCATCACCGGCAAAAAGCAACGATGTTGTTAGAATTGATAAGGCTATAAGCAACGATTTTTTCATTTAAACTCCAAATTTTAGTCTTATACAACTTGTACGGACAATACCCGGACTTGACCGGGCCATGTCCCGTAGCACAGCGAAGCGAATATAAACGACAATAATATTTTGCTGCTATTTGTTTGCAAAATATACTGTCACTAGTATTCATACCCTATATACCCATACCAGCTCGGGCTTCCACCACCATTTGCGCCGTTGAACTCAAGACCTTCTGGTGCATAAACGTTGCCAGAGCCGTAAGCCGTTGGAACGCCGTTGACCATGATGTTTTTAAATGTGAAATCATTATTAGCGTTTGATGCGGCCAGGCCATAACGAAATTTATTAATAGTATTCTTAATAACAAAAAACCACGGAGCTGTTTCCGGGTTAAAACCTTCTGAAATACTCGAAGCAAGTGGAAATTGCATTTCTAAAATGGCCGTATCCACAACAAAAAGCCACTTCTGGAAGCTGTGTAGTTCAAGCCCGGCGGCCATTACAGATGTTTGTTCCGTCATGTCAGTGTTTAAAATTCCAAAGGACGCATTTATTTTCACATGTTTAAATATGTCAGTACTTGCTGAAATATCAACACATGGGTTGCCCGATAGGATTGAGTAGTCGAAATATTGGGTCGTACCGGTGCCAACGTTTGCTATTATTTGCGTGGGGTTATCAAAGATAATGGCAAAAAACCTCAATTGCCACAAATAATATTCCTGATAACCGTTATATGTAGTATTGTCGTAATTCAGCATTGTAGGGAAATAGTAAAAAGACAGGGCAATAACGGGCAAATCCAGCTCGGAAAATTCCGGAATGCCCGCTTTTAAGTAAAAAGGCACTGTTACGCCTATTAAATCCAGATACCGTTGTCCAGCTGTTGCGTATGGGCCAAAATAATTGAGGGTTGAAATTGTCTTTGACAAATCTTCCCTGCCAGCCGTGAAAGTAAACCAGGGCCCTACATAGCTTATCTTGGCTGTCATTAGATTCACATCAACCGGTGTGTTGCTATTACTAAATGGTTTTATAAATCTTATATAACCCTCGGCGGTAAAATTATCAAAGAGCGTTTGTTGAGCCTTTATACCAAGCTCGCTGGTGTACTTGTTGCCCGAGCCATCCTCCTGAAAGGCGCTTTTAAGGTCATAAACAATTTTTGTTGCCATACTGGCGGAAACGTTTTGTAGTGGCTGTGTCGTTGCCTGCTCTGTCATCTGTGCCGTGGGCGTTATTGCCTGTGTTGTTGGTGTTATGTTGTCCGCGTATAACGCCGTGCTTAACAGCAATAATAGTATTAGATATGTTTTTTTCATTATACCACCTTGTTTTATTGTATTGGAGTTCCAGTTATATAAGCAACATTATTTCCATAACCGTTGTCTGGATAAACTAAAGCGGTCATAATACCACCATTGTAATTGCACTCTCCGCATGATAATGGTAGCGTATTCGCCGGCCATGAAATTATTGAAATAGTACATCCCTGGGCCACAGTTCCCACAGAACATCGTGTTGTAGCACTAGTAGATGTAAGCGTTGATATGCTTGGAGATATAAAACGTTCTTTTATTACAGGACTTCCTGACGAATCATAAAAAAGTAAATCAACATAAACAGATTCCGAGAGCGGTTCTGATTGCCCCATATCGGTTGATGTTTCAGTTGCGCCAACATAAAAATTGTTTGTACTTACCGCTGTTGCGGTAACCGAATCAAAACTGTAAGTATTTCCCGTAACGCTTCCGGTTCCAGTAACAACAGCATAAATTCCAACTGGTATTTCTGTGCCTGTAATATTGAATGAAAAATTATTTATTGAATAATTTTCATACATCTGTCCCCCCGTTAAAGCGGTAACGGTAATGTTACATTGTGCTACTGCCTGTATAGTAACAGTCCAATCTTGTTCAATAGATTCTTGATTTGATTCGATATTGTAATTGGTACTGGTGCCTTTAACATAGAAAGAAAATGGAATTAAATTACCCCCATAATTTGTTTGTCCCATATTAAAGTAAAAAGTTATTGTGGCATAATCGCCATTATTTGCAATCGTTCCAAGTCCGTTTGATGTGCTAACTGTATAACTTACGGTAGATGGCACTCCTAAAATGTTAACTGAGTAATTTTGTGGTGTGGCTCCACTTAAAACAGCTTTATATACTACTTGATTTTGATATACAGGCACATTGTTACTGCCACTAATCAATGACAAAGTAATGATTCCCTGCCCTCTATTAATTGCGGTTTCCGTTGTCGAATTTGTGTCGATATTATAAACCGCAGCATTATAACCATTAGTTCCCTGTACGTTAGCAGCCCATATACCTTTGCTATGTAAGTCATTAAACATGGCTTGTCCGTCAACATTTGTAAAAACCACCATTGTTTGAACCGGCAATACATCTGTTGCAGAATTTAATGTAACACTAGTATTGTTTTGAGGTATGTTTTGTGCATAAAGATATATGGTGTAATTAAAATCAGGTGTTGCCGTAGGTGTAGCGGTTGAATTACTATCAATTGGGCCGTTTGGATTTGCCCTCTTTTTACAGCTTACAACGGACAGTAAAGACAAAACTAAAACGATTGCTAAAACAGATACTAAAATCTTTTTCATTTCTTCCCCCTTGAAATTTATGGTCTATTATTTGTTTATAAATTGATTTTTTAAGATTCATGGGATTTGTACGCCTTGTACTACACCGGAAAGATAATAATAAAAAGGACCATTTTCAACCCCCCCATTCCAAACAGGTGTTGTGGTAAATGGGGTATAAGGTGTAGGACTCGTAAAACGCATTTTTATTACATTTCTTGATTGCTCATCAGTAAATTGAATATCTACATACGGTAATCCAAAGATGCGTTCAAGAGAATTATTCCCTGAAATATTTGAAAGCTGCCCGTTTTCGTAAACATCATCCGTATCATAAGTAGTCTGAATGTTAGTTATTACCGCTCCACCTGGATTAACATACCCAGAACCTACTACAGCCGGATATATTGCTTCAGCAATAACCGGGCCTGTTATACGGTACATAAAATTAGTATATTGACATGCCTCACTCACGCTACCAAAAAAATCATAGCTTGGGGAATTAACTGAACCGGTAAAAGTTTCTGAATAATATGTGTCACAAACAATGCTACATGTCCAGTCCTTTACAATTGACATCTTTGATGTTGTAATTGTACATAAATTATTTTTTGCAGAAAGCCAGAAATAAAAACTTGATCCGTAATCTCCTTCTGCATCATTAAAATATAGCGTTATTGTTGCTACGTCTCCATTATTTACCAGAGTACCCAGACCATTAGTAGTACTTACAGTATAGCTTACCGGCAATGCCCCAGAAGCCGTAAATGTACAATCTGATAGCACAGATATATTGTAAGTCATTGGGGCTGTCGTAGAAAGCGTTGCTGTATAAATTATGCTTGTTGCAATAATAGGTATATTGTTTGTTGTATTTGTTGAACCCTTCTGTGTAATTGTAATTGTACCTGGACCTCTATTAATTGCTGTAAAAGTTGTTGTTCTTGTATCAACACTATAATTCCCTTCTAGGTAACCGAAACTTGCTCCCACATCAATATTCCAAACGCCTTTTGAATGTAAATCTGCAAAAGTGCCAGAGCCATCCGGGTTTGTATATAATGTAACTACCTGCGTTGGATTGACGCCAGGTTGTGTTGACATTGTAACTAAGGTATTTGCTTGCGGCGTTTGCTGCGCATACAAATAAAATCCAAAATTATAATCTGGCGTTGGCGCTGGAGTTGGTGTGCCTGCGTCAACAGCAGAAGGGCCGTTTGGATTAGGCCGTTTAACACAACTTACTAAAAACGTTATTGAAAATACTAAAGCAATTACAAAAACCGAAACAAAAATCTTTTTCATTTCTTCCCCCTTATCGGCTTTTTGTCGACTTTTTGCCGGCTTTTTTTGATTTTGTTAAAATCTTAGTCAGTTTATCAACTTTCTTTTCAAGCGTTGTTATCCTAACTTCAAGGTCAATTAAAGAAATTTCACTATCACCGATGTTTTTCAACAGTTTTTTAAATTTTTTAGTTATATCAGCCATTATTGTTTTACCCCTATTATCTGCTGATCAATTGCTTTTTTTAGCGCCATGGGGTTATCAATATAATTATGCAAACTCGCTTTATCCCCGCCGGTTCCGGCCGGGATAACCGAACCAAAACCCAGCAACCGGCCAATGAATGTTTGTTTAAGTTGAATACTCTCAACCCGGTTTATAAAGATTTCCCTGGCTGTGCGGCTAACGATTCCGACTTTAACGATAATTCTTTTGTTTGT